>NZ_PVZF01000006.1 GCF_003002055.1 Kineococcus rhizosphaerae | reverse complement strand
ATAGGCCGGGTGTGGAAGCAGCGACGAAAGAGCTGTGGAGCTGACCGGTACTAATAAGCCGATCACTTGTCTACCACGCACCAGCCACCACCAAGAGTTTTGGTGGGGATGGGTGCGGGTCGAGAGTGCGAAACGATCGATCACGAAGACGATCTAACGAATTGACACTGCTGTTGAGTGTTCGCGTCCATTGTGTGGTTCTCGGGAGAGAACTCGAGTTCGATCCTGGCCTTTGTGGTCCGGTGGTCATAGCGGTGGGGAAACGCCCGGTCTCATTCCGAACCCGGAAGCTAAGCCCACCAGCGCCGATGGTACTGCTCGGGAGACTGGGTGGGAGAGTAGGTCACCGCCGGCCACTCACTCTTGAGTGAGATACGTGTGGGGAGCAGTTCTTCGTCAGGAGAGCTGCTCCCCACACGCATGTCCAGCCCCAGGCGTGAGACGCTGGACCGCTCGTACGACGAGCTCAACGTGAACAGTGACGAGGACAACCGCGTTCGGCGCGGCGGGTGGGAGAACGGCATGGCAGATCAAGGTGCTCGCGGTCGCGGTGAAGGCGACCGCCGCTCGAGCCGTCCCCAGACGCCCCGGGGCGGGTCTGGTGGTTTTCGCGCCGGTGGTCCTCGTCGTTCCAGCGCCGGTGACGACCAGCGTCCCGGTCGTCCGGTGCGTGACGGTGCACGGTACGGGGACAGGCCTCAGCGTGACGACCGTCCGCGTCGTGACGGGGAGCGTCCGTACCGCAGCGAGGGGTCGCGCTACGGCGACCGCCCGCAACGCGACGACCGCACCGACCGTCCTCGTCGAGACGCAGACCGTCCCTACCGCAGCGAAGGCGCTCGCTACGGGGACAGGCCCCAGCGCGACGACCGTCCGCGCCGTGACGGGGAGCGTCCGTACCGCAGCGAGGGGTCGCGCTACGGCGACCGTCCGCAGCGCGATGGGGACCGCCCCTACCGTGGTGAGGGTTCGCGGGATGCGAACCGTCCGCAGCGCAACGATTTCCGCAGCGATCGCCCCGCGCGCGACGACCGTCCCCGCGGCGACGACCGTCCCCGCCGCGACGACCGTCCCCGCCGCGACGGGGACCGCCCGTTCCGTGGTGCCCGCGGTCCCCAGGGTGGGCGGCCGCAGCGCGACGGGTTCCGGTCCGAGCGTCCGGCCCGCGACGACCGCCCGCGTCGTGACGGGAACCGTCCGCAGCGCGGCGACTCCCGCGACGAACGGCCCGTGCGCGACGAGCGTCCCCGTCGCGACGGTGAGCGCCCCTCCCGTGGCGACCGCGGCCCCCAGGGTGGGCGGCCGCAGCGCGACGGGTTCCGCTCCGAGCGTCCGGCCCGCGACGACCGTGCGCCGCGCAGCGACCGCGGCAGCCGCCCGGATCGTCCGCAGCGCGGGGAGGACCGTCCTCGACGCAACGACCGCGGTCCGGTGCGCTCGGCCGGCGCCGAGCGTGGCCGGGGTGGCGTTCCTCCGCGTCCGTCGGGCCCGCGCCTGCCCGAGGACATCACGGGCAAGGAGTTGCCCGGCGACGTGCGTCGTGCGCTGCAGAGCCTGAGCGGGGACAACGCCGACATCGTCGCCAAGCACCTCGTGGCCAGCGGCCGTCTCGTCGACGTCGACGCCGAGGAGGCCTGGCAGCACGCGCTGGCAGCGCAGAAGCGCGGCGGTCGCATCGCGGCCGTGCGCGAGGCCGCGGCCATCGCGGCCTACAAGGCGGGGCACTTCCGCGAGGCCCTGGCCGAGCTGCGCACGGTGCGTCGGATGACCGGCGACGACAGCTACCTGCCGCTCATGGCGGACAGCGAGCGCGGTCTGGGTCGGCCCGAGCGTGCCCTCGACCTGGCGACCTCCCCGGAGGCGGCCGGGCTCGACACGCCCTCCAAGGTCGAGATGCTCATCGTCGCCGCCGGCGCGCGCCACGACCTGGGCCAGCACGAGGCCGCGGTCGTGTCCCTGCAGGTCCCGCAGCTGCGGACCAACAGCCGGGCCCCGTGGCGCGCCCGTCTCTGGTACGCCTACGCCGACGCGCTGATCTCCGTCGGCCGGGCCGCCGAGGCCCGCGAGTGGCTGGTCAAGGCCGCCGAGGCCGACACCGAGGGCGAGACGGACGCCTCCGAGCGGCTCGACGAGCTCGACGGCATCGTCTTCGAGGAGGAGTGGGACGAGGACGGGACCGACGAGGACGCCGAGCCGGACCCGGCGTCCGGGGACGACGCCGACGAGGCAGAGGACGAGGACTGAACCGTGCGGGTGTACTGGCCGACGACGCTGACCGCCCTGGCGCGGCTCGCCGGGTCCGGTGAGCTCGCGCCGGCACCGGTCACGGTCCACGCCGTCACCCCGACGCTGCGCGACTTCTACGCCGACGCCGATCCTCGTGACCTCGAGGAGGAGCTGGAGTTCGTGGCGATGACGGACGCGGCGGGCCGGTCCGTCCGGCTGCTGGCCGAGGAGCCGGCGGCCGCCCCGCGCCGCGTCGTGCTCGCCCTCGACGTGCCCGACGCCGCGGTGGAGTCCACCCGTGGTGCCTGGTCCGGTCCCGAGCGGTCGCAGGTGCGGGTGGACGTCCCGTTGCGTCTGGCCGACCTCGTCAGCGTCCACGTCGACGACGCCGAGGCGGAAGCCGACGTCCGGGCCGCGATCGGTGCGCTGGCGGCGGCCGACGCCGGTGACGAGGACGCGCAGTTCACGCTCGAGGCCTGCGAGGGGCACGACCTGCTCTGGTACGACGCCGGCGAACTGCCGCTGCTCCTCGCCGTCGGCTGAGCCTCAGCGGGGCAACCACTCCCGCGCCAGCTCCACTTCGGAACGGATGAGCTGCAGCAGGCCGGGCAGCGCCGCCTTCTCGACCTGTCCACCGAGGAGCGGCACGCGGACGGTCAGCGACCCGTCGAGCTGGGCCGCGCTGCCCCCGGGCGTCGGGGCGAGGACCGTCGTGGCCACCAGTTCGACGGGAGCCGACCGGACGGTCAGCGTCAGCCGCGCCCGGCGGGTCCCGTCGGGCTCCGGCGGGCCCCACCGCTCCACCTGGTCCACGACCGCCGTCGCGCCGATGAACTTCGCCGCCGCCGCGGGCAGGACGTCGGTGCGCACGGTGCGCGACGTCGTCACGACGGTCGCGTCGCCGTCCTGCGCGACCGACTCGGTGTGAGCGACCGTCTCGTCCCCCTCGGCGCGGGCCCGCAGGAAGGCCGGGTCGACGAGGACGGCGAAGACGGCGTCGGGGGCAGCGCTGAACTCCGAGCGCTCGGAGAACTGGACGGGCACGGTGCGGCGGGTCCTTCCGGGTGGTGGACGGTGGCTGAGACCGAGATCACGCAGGTGGGGCGTGGCCCACTCTAGGCGTCGCCCTGCAGGGTCCTGGTGATCACCACTAGGCTGGCGGGGCGTACCCACCCGCGAATCGGAGCAGTGATGCCCGCACCGTCGACCCCTGCCGGCAGCGTCCGCGAGCTCGTGCGAGCCGCCTCGACGGCGCCCGACACCTCGTGGGGGGAGGGGACACCCGCGGACCTGCGCGCTGGCACCGCCGTCGAGCGCCTCCTGCTGGACTACTTCGCCCACACGGCCCCGGAGGACCTGTCCGACCGCGCCCCGGCCGAGCTGCTGGAGGCCGTGGCCTCGCACCTGCGGTGCGGGGCGGTGCGCCGGCCCGGTGACACGTTGGTGCGCCTGGTGGACGGGCCGTCGTCGGGCTCGGGGGAGGGCCGTTCCACGGTCGAGGTCGTCACGGACGACGTGCCGTTCCTCGTCGACAGCCTCACCGCGGCCCTCACCCGGGCCGGTCGGGGCATCCACCTGCTCGTCCACCCCCGCCTCGCGGCGCGCCGCTCGCCCGAGGGACGGCTGGAGGACCTGCACGACGTCGGCACCGCACCGCCGTCGGAACCGGCGGAGTCGTGGATCCGCATCGAGATCGACGCCCTGCCCGGTGACGACGGCGGCGGTGACGACGCGTTGCTGGCGCAGCTGCAGGACGTCCTGGACGACGTCCGGGCGGCGGTCAACGGCTGGCAGGCCATGCGCGCCAAGGCCCTGCAGATCGCGGACAACCTGCAGATCGACCCGCCCAGGGGCATCTCCGCGTCCGAGCTGCGGACCGCCGAGCGCTTCCTGCGGTGGATGGCCGACGACCGGTTCACGTTCCTCGGGTACCGGGAGTACGACCTGCGCACGACGGGACGGCCGCAGGAGGACGACGACACCGGGCAGGACGCCGGGCGGGACGCCGAGGAGATGGTGCTGGTGGCCCGCCCCGAGAGCGGGCTGGGCGTCCTGGCCGACCGGCCCGGGCGTTCGGGAGGGCGTGAGCGCAAGCTGTCGGGCCCGGTGCGGGACAAGGCGACCGAACCGCAGGTCCTGGTCGTCACGAAGGCCAACGCGCAGGCGACGGTCCACCGCCCCGCGTTCCTGGACTACGTCGGCGTCAAGACGTTCGACGCCTCCGGCGCCGTCACGGGCGAACGCCGGTTCCTGGGGTTGTTCACGTCCGGGGCCTACACCGACTCGGTCAAGCGGGTCCCCGTCGTGGCCGAGAAGGTCACCGAGGTGCTGCAGCGCGCGGGGTTCGGCTCCAGCGGGCACTCGGCGAAGGACCTGCTGAGCATCCTGGAGACGTTCCCGCGCGACGAGCTGCTGCAGGCCGACGTGGAGTCGATCCTCGTCACGTCGCTGGCGGTGCTGCGGTTGCAGGAGCGTCGTCGCACGCGCCTGTTCCTGCGGCGCGACGACTACCGGCGGTTCATGTCCTGCCTGGTGTACCTGCCGCGCGACCGGTACACGACGCGGGTCGGCGCGCGGATCGAGCAGATCCTGCTGGACGCCTTCGACGGTGGGTCCGTCGAGCACACGCTGCGGGTCTCGGAGTCGGTCCTGGCGCGGTTGCACGTCGTGGTGCGGGCCCGGCCGGGTGAGGAGCTCGTCGACGTCGACGTCTCCCAGCTGGAGGCCGACGTCGCGCGGGCGGCACGCTCGTGGGAGGACGACGTCGTCGACGCCGCCCGCGGGTCCGCCGGTGACGCGGGCGCGGCGCTGGTGCGGCGCTGGGCCGGGGGCATCCCCAACGGCTACCGCGCCTCGGTCCCCGTCGAGCGGGCCGTCATGGACCTGCGGCGCGCCGAGGAGCTGCTGGCCGCGGACGCCGGCGACCAGCCGGCCCTGGACCTGCGGGAGGACCCCGAGCAGCCGCGCTCGTGGCGCCTGACGAGCTACCGGACGAGCCCGGTCACCCTCAGCGCCGTCCTGCCGGTGCTCACCGACCTCGGGGTCGAGGTGACGGACGAGCGACCGCACCTGCTGACCCGCGAGGACGGTCGCAAGGTGTGGGTCGACGACGTCGGCCTGCGGCTGCCCGTCGACGTCTGGCAGCTGGACGCCGACCCGGCGGCCGCCCGCACCCGCTTCTGCGACGCCTTCGCCGCCGCGTGGTCGGGGCGCGCCGAGAGCGACTCCCTGGCCCGCCTGGTGCTGGCGGGGCAGCTGACGTGGCGGCAGGTCGCGGTCGTGCGTGCCCTGGTCCGCTACCTGCGTCAGGTGGGTCTGGCGTACTCCCTCGACTACGTCGCGAACTCCCTGCTCAACGACGTCGGGATCACCCGGCTCGTCGTGCGGCTGTTCGAGGCCCGGTTCGCCCCGATCCGCTCCGGTCACGACGCCGAGCGCGCCGAACTCGTCGATGCCCTCGAAGAGGAGACCCGCGGGGCGCTGGACGGCGTCGCGAGCCTGGACGCCGACCGGATCCTGCGGGCGCTGCTGTCGGTGGTGCAGGCCGTCGTGCGGACGAACGCCTACCAGCACGCCCCGGACGGGTCCGAGCACCCGTACCTGTCGTTCAAGCTGGCCCCCAGGCTGGTGGTGGGGATGCCCGAGCCCGCCCCGCACGCCGAGGTGTGGGTCTACTCCCCGCGCGTGGAGGGCGTGCACCTGCGGTTCGGGGAGGTCGCCCGCGGCGGGTTGCGCTGGTCGGACCGGCGCGAGGACTTCCGCACCGAGGTCCTGGGGCTGGTGAAGGCGCAGATCGTGAAGAACGCCGTCATCGTCCCGACCGGGGCCAAGGGCGGGTTCGTCGCCAAGCGGCTGCCGGACCCGGCGGTGGACCGCGACGCGTGGTGGGCCGAGGGCGTCGCGTCGTACAAGACGTTCATCGCGGGGTTGCTGGACATCACGGACGACCTGCGCACCGTCGACGGGGTCCGGACCACGGTGCCCCCGGTCGACGTCGTGCGCTACGACGGCGACGACTCCTACCTGGTCGTGGCCGCGGACAAGGGGACGGCGACGTTCTCCGACATCGCCAACGAGATCGCCGTCTCGCGCGGGTTCTGGCTCGGGGACGCGTTCGCGTCGGGCGGGTCGGTGGGCTACGACCACAAGGCGATGGGCATCACCGCCCGCGGGGCCTGGGAGAGCGTGCGGCGGCACTTCCGCGAGCTGGGGCACGACACCCAGACGGAACCGTTCACGGTCGTCGGCGTGGGTGACATGAGCGGTGACGTGTTCGGCAACGGGATGCTCCTGTCCGAGCGGATCCAGCTCGTGGCGGCGTTCGACCACCGGCACGTGTTCCTCGACCCGAACCCCGATCCGGCGGCCTCGCACGCCGAACGGGCCCGGTTGTTCGCGCTGCCGCGCTCCTCGTGGGCCGACTACGACGCCTCGCTCATCTCCGCGGGCGGGGGCGTGTACCCGCGGACGGCGAAGTCGGTCCCCGTCAGCCCGCAGGTCGCCGAACGCCTCGGCCTGGAACCGGGCACGCGGTCGCTGCCTCCGACCGACCTGCTGAAGGCGGTCCTGGCGGCGCCGGTGGACCTGTTCTGGAACGGCGGGATCGGCACGTACGTGAAGGCCTCCACCGAGTCGCACGCCGACGTGGGGGACAAGGCCAACGACGCCATCCGCATCGACGGCCGGGACCTGCGGGTCAAGGTCGTCGGCGAGGGCGGGAACCTCGGCCTGACCCAGCGCGGGCGCATCGAGGCCGCGACCCTGGGCAACGCCGGGACGGGCGTCAAGCTGAACACCGACGCCATCGACAACTCCGCCGGGGTGGACTGCTCCGACCACGAGGTCAACATCAAGATCCTGCTGGACCACCTCGTCACGCAGGGCGAGCTCGACCCCGCCGACCGGAACGAGACGCTGCTGCGGATGACCGACGAGGTCGGCCGGCTGGTGCTGCGCGACAACTACGACCAGAACGTCGTCCTGTCCGTGGAGGGCGGCTTCGCCGCGGGGTTGCTGCCGGCGCACCGGCGGTTCCTGGACGCGCTGGTGCGCAGCGGCGACGTGGACCGGCGGCTCGAGGCGTTGCCGTCGTCGGCCGAACTGGACCGCCGGGCCCGCGACGGCGGCGGCCTGACGATGCCGGAACTGTCCGTGCTCCTCGCCCACGCCAAGATCAGCCTCGGCCGCGCCGTGCTGGGCAGCTCGCTGCCGGACGAGGAGTGGGTGGCGAGCACGTTGCGCGGGTACTTCCCCGCCGAGCTCGGGGAGCGGTTCGGCGACCACCTGGCCGACCACCCGCTGCGGCGGGAGATCGCCACGACGGTCCTGGTGAACCACGTCGTCGGCACGGGGGGGCTGACGTTCGCCTTCCGCGCCGCCGAGGAGACCGGCAGCGACCCCGCCGACGTCGTCCGCGCCTTCGTGGTGGCCTCGGAGGTGTTCGGGCTGGGCGAGCGGGCCGCCGCGGTGGAGGCCCTGGACGGGCAGGTCGAGGCGTTCGCGCAGTCCCGCCTGCGCCAGGAGCACCAGCGGTTGCTGGACCGCTCGGTGCGGTGGCTGCTGCACACCCGCCCGGAGGGCGTCGACGTGCCGGCCGAGATCGCCCGCTTCCGGCCCGCGGTGGCGCAGCTGGCGCCCCGGATCGCCGAGGCGGGGGGTACGGGCCTGATGAAGGGCCAGGACGCGGCCACGGTCGAGACCGAGGCCGCGTGGTTCACCGAGCGGGGTGTGCCCGAGCAGGAGGCGCGGCGGACGGCGTCGCTGCTGTCGCTGTTCCCGCTGCTGGACGTCGTCGAGGTCGCGGCCGCCGCCGGGCGCACCGTGGAGGAGATCGCGCAGGTCTGGTACGAGCTGTCGGACCGCTACGCCATCGAGTCCGTCCTCAACGGGATCAGCGCGCTGCCGCGCTCGGACCGGTGGCAGTCCCTGGCCCGGGCGGCCCTGCGCGACGACCTGTACTCCGCGGTCCGCGACTTCACCGCGGCCGTCGTCGCCGAGGCCCCGGCCACGGGCGACGGGCAGCCGCTGGACGCGGCGGCCGCGGTGCTGGCGTGGGAGACCGCGCACGCCCCGGCCGTCCGGCGGGCCCAGCAGACCATGGGGGACCTGGAGGGGGAACCGGGCGCCGGGGACCTCGCGGCGCTGTCGGTGGGCCTGCGGGCGCTGCGCACGGTGCTGCGCGCGGGTTGACCGGCCCGTGGATCAGCTGGGGCCGTAGGCTCGCGGGGTGCCCACCATGTCGGACCTGCTGCACTCCGAGACGGCGATCGGGGGCGCCGAGGCCGAGTGGCTGCGGCTCCTCGTCGGCGACTGGCAGCTGATCTCGGACCTGTCCTTCGCCGACCTCGTGCTGTGGGTCCCCACGGCCGACCGACAGCACTTCGTCGCGGTCGCCCACTGCCGGCCGACGACCGGCCCGACGGTGCACTACGACGACGTGGTGGGGGCGCTGCTGGAACGCGGTCGTCGCCCGCAGGTCGACACGACCTTCGACGAGGCGCGCAGCCTGCGCGGGCGCGACCCGGAGTGGGACGACGACGTGCCCGTGCGCGAGGAGACGATCCCCGTCGTCCGCGAGGGCGTCGTGCTCGGGGTCCTGGCCCGGCACACGAACCTGGCGACGTCCCGCACGCCGAGCCGGCTCGAGCTGAACTACGTCAAGTGCGCCGACGACCTCACCCGGATGATCGCCGCCGGGGAGTTCCCGCAGACCGCGGCGCCGACCGGGCCGCGGCGCGGGGCGCCCCGGGTGGGGGACGGCATGCTGCGCCTGGACGCCGACGGCGTCGTCACCTACGCGAGCCCCAACGCCCTGTCGGCGTTCCACCGGGCGGGGCTCATCGGGGAACTCGTCGGCGCCAACCTCGCGGAGATCTCCAGCTCGCTGGCCGCCTCCCACCTGCCCGTCGACGAGTCGCTGCCGCTGGTCGTCACCGGTCGCGCGCCGTGGCGGACCGACCTGGAGACCGAGGCGGCGACGCTGTCGATGCGGGCGATCCCGTTGACCCGCAAGGAGGACGGGACCACGAACCGGATCGCCGCGCTGCTGCTGGTCCGGGACGTCTCCGAACTGCGCCGTCGTGAGCGCGAACTCATGACGAAGGACGCGACGATCCGCGAGGTCCACCACCGCGTCAAGAACAACCTCCAGACGGTCGCCGCGCTGCTGCGCCTGCAGGCCCGGCGGCTGCACTCGGAGGAGGGGCGCTCGGCGCTGCAGGAGGCCATGCGCCGCGTGGAGACCATCGCGACGGTGCACGAGACCCTGTCGCAGGGCATCGACGAGAACGTCGACTTCGACCAGGTTCTCGACCGGTGCCTGATGATGGCGGCCGAGGTCGCCATGGAGAACGCCGAACGGGTCCGCACGGTGCGCGAGGGCAAGTTCGGGGAGCTGCGCCAGGAGGACGCGACGGCGCTCGCGCTCGTCCTGACCGAGCTGGTGACCAACGCCGTCGAGCACGGCTTCGGGTCCGACAAGGCCGGGACCGTCGTCGTGAAGGTGGAGCACACGGCCGACGATCGGCTCGAGGTCGTCGTCAGCGACGACGGGGTGGGCCTGCCGCAGGACTTCCAGGTCGGCAGTTCCGGGCTCGGGACCCAGATCGTGCGGTCCCTGGTGGCCGGTGAGCTGCGCGGGCGCATGGAGTTCGGGGCCAGCGAGGCTGGGGGGACCGAGGTCCGGCTGGACCTTCGGGTGCGCCGGGACGCCGCGCAGATCGGCAGCGTCCGCAACTGAGGTGCGCGAGAAGCCCCCGACCGGACGGTCGGGGGCTTCTCGCGTCGTGCAGGTGCTGGGTCAGCTCGCGCGGCGGGCGCGGGCGGCGCGGCGCTTGAGCGCACGACGCTCGTCCTCGCTCATCCCGCCCCAGACGCCGGCGTCCTGGCCGGTCTCCAGCGCCCACTTCAGGCAGGAGTCGACGACGTCGCAGCGACGGCAGACGGCCTTGGCCTCTTCGATCTGCAGGATCGCGGGCCCGGTGTTGCCGATGGGGAAGAAGAGCTCGGGGTCTTCGTCGAGGCAGGCGGCGGTGTGGCGCCAGTCCATGGGGGTTCCACTCCTTCTAGCGTGTTTCGGTCTCAGGACACGCGTGCCCGTCCCGTCGAAACGAGCTGGACACGCAGGATCCCTGAGCACCGGCAACGCCGGCGGTGCCGGGACAAACGCTCGACCACCTGCAACTTCCCAGGTGACGACGTGTGTCGGGGATCGCGTTGGATCCAGGTTCACACCTCGTGCGCGCTTTCACAAGAGGTACAGCCACTCCGATCGTGGAGAACGGGTGTCGAGTACGTCACACGGGCGTAACACGGAAGACCCCTTCCTGTAATCCGCGATCACACGGCGTGCCGCCCTCGACACGCCGGACATCGTCCCCCCGGAGGGGGACACCCTTGGAGGACGGCGTCGTACCGTGCTGCTCGTGCCGTCCGCCTCGCCGCCCAAGCTTCCGACACTCCCGCCACGTCCGCCACTGCTGACCGCGATCGTCGTCCTCGTGGGCTTCGAGGTGCTGCTCCTGCTGGCCGGGGCGGTCTACCTCGTGCACGGGCTCGTGGTCGAGGGGTCCAGCGCTCCCGTCGCGGTCGTCTCGCTCGTCGCGCTGGCGCTGCTCTTCGCGGCCGGCCTCGGTTTCTGCGGCTGGGGACTGCTGCGCCGCTCGGCCTGGGCTCGCTCGCCGGTCGTCGTCTGGCAGGTCCTGCAGGTCGCCGCCGGGGTGCCTGCGTTCTCCGGCGGGTCCCCGTGGACGGGGATCGTGCTCGTGCTGCCCGCCGTCGTCGTCGGCGTCGGGCTGTTCACCCCCCGCGTCTCGCAGCAGGTGGGCCGCTGAGCTCAGGGCGTCAGGGCGCTTCGACGTCGCCGAGCCCGTCCCGCAGGTCGGCCAGCGTCCGGCTGAGCAACCGCGAGACGTGCATCTGCGAGATCCCGACCTCGGCGGCGATCTGGGCCTGGGACATCCCGCGGACGAAGCGCAGCGCGAGGATCCGCCGCTCACGGGGGGGCAGGGCCGCGAGCAGCGGCCGCAGCGCCTCGCGGTTCTCGACGCTCTCGAGCGCCTCGTCGTCCGCGCCGAGGGACAGGACCGGGGACGTCGGGGACCCGGTGTCCAGGGGCAGGGTCGAGTAGGCGTTCGCCGACTCCAGCACCTCGACGACGTCGTCGGGCTCGCGGCCGGTGCGCTGCGCGAGCTCGACGACGGTGGGGGCCCGGCCCAGCTCGTGCGTGAGCGACTCGCGGGCGTCGGCCAGGACGCGGCCCGCCTCCTGGACCCGGCGCGGCACCCGCATCGCCCAGCCGCGGTCCCGGAAGTGGCGCTTGATCTCGCCCAGCATGGTGGGCACCGCGTACGCCCCGAACGGCACCCCGCGTCCGGGGTCGAACCGGTCCAGGGCCTTCAGCAGACCGATCGTGGCGACCTGGACGAGGTCGTCGTGCGGTTCGCCCCGGCCCAGGAACCGGGCGGCGAGGTGCTCGGCCAGCGGCAGGTTCCGCCGGGTCAGGTCCTCGCGCAGCCGCGACCGTTCCGGGTCGCCGGGGGGCAGGGCCGCCATCCGGACGAGCAGGGCCTGCTCGGGGTTCTCGGGCTCGGTGCCCTGCTGCACCGACAGTCCCGGGCTCGCGGGACCGTGGGGTGCCCCGCTCACCCGACCCCCGTCACGAGGGACGCCGCCGCTCCGGTGGTCCTGCTGTGGCGCAGCACGATCCATGCCCCGGTGGCCGACGTCCCCGTGAACACCTCCCCGACGAGGGCCTCCAGCACGGCCCAGGCGAAGCTGGAGCGTTCCGGCAGCTCGGGGGCCGGGCCGCGGACCTCGACCTCCAGCGTGCCCTCGCCGAGGCGGAACGTGGCGACGAGCTCGTCGTCGGTGGGGGTGGGGCCCAGCAGGAGCGTGCACGCCTCGTCGACGGCGATCCGCAGGTCCTCGATCTCGTCGAGTGTGAGGTCGAGGCGGGCGGCCAGGCCCGCGCTGGCCGTCCGCACGACCGTCAGGTACGCCGGGTCGGCCGGGACCCGCAGCTCCACGAGGTCGGTCGAGGGCTCCGTCGTCGGAGCGCCGGTCGTTTCGCCGGTCGTGGGGATCGACACGGGGCTTCGTCCTCTCGGGGCCGGTGGCGGGGACTGTCGCAGATGCTCAACGTATACGGACGAACACGTCAGGTCACGGGAGGGTGCCCGCCCGGCAGGGCCGCCAAACGTTCCCCGTCGAGGCGCCACGTCGTCCAGTCGTCCTGGGGACGGGCGCCCAGCGCCCGGTAGAAGGCGTGCGCCGGGGTGTTCCAGTCCAGCACCGTGAACTCCAGCCGGCCGAACCCGCGCTCGGCGCAGACGCGTCCCAGCTCGGCGAAGAACGCCCGCCCGATGCCGCCGCGCCGGTGCGCGGGCCGCACGTACAGGTCCTCCAGCCACATGCCCTGCCGGCCCAGCCACGTCGAGAACGTCGTGAACCACAACGCCATGCCCACCACCTCGACACCGTCCCCGGTCCCGACCTCGGCCAGCACGCAGCCGATCCCCGTCCCCGGTTCCAGGGCCCGGGCGAAGTCCTCCGCGCTCGCCGTCGCCGCCTCGGGTTCGCGTTCGTACTCGGCCAGCTCCCGCACGAGGGCGGCGATCGCCGCCCCGTCGGCGGGGGTGGCGGGGCGCAGGGTCGCAGAGCTCACGGCGCCACGGTAGGACAAGCGATCCGCACGCTCGTCCACCGTCCGTCGCGCACGACGAAACCCGCCCCCGGTCCCGGTCCCGGGCTCACCACCGGACGGCGGGAGACGACCTCCGCGGGCACCCGGCCGTCACGGCCGAGCAGCACGACCGTCCGCGCCGCCGCCCGGACCGTCGCCGCCGGGCCCCGGAACGCCGCGACGAGCTCCGCCCCGTCCCCCGCGACGACGAACCGCGGCCCGCGCGGCCCCAGGAGGGCGGCCGTCACGACGTCCTCCACGGCCGGCGGCAGCGGGCGGTGCATGTCGTCGAGCAGCACGAGACCGCCACTCGCGAGGACCTCGCCCACGACCGCGGGTTCCTCCTCGCGCGCCCACACCACCCGGCCGCCGCTTCGCGCCTCGGCCGCGGCGAAGGCCCGCAGGGCGCTGGTGCGGCCGCTGCCGGGCGGACCCGTCACCAGGACGACGCCGTCGACCTCGACCACCACGGGCCCGCCGGTGTCCCCACCGCGACCCACCGCGGGACCGGTGAGCCCGGCCACCCGCTCGGGCAGCGGAGCGACCGCGCAGCGCGGGACGCGCCCGGCCCGCTCGCCGGGCTCCCCGGGCAGCACCACCTGCACCTCGTGCCCGACCCCGTCCACGACGAACAGCCCCCGCCCCGGGGGCGCGTCGCGCGGGAACGCCGCCGGTCGCACCCCCAGCAGGGTCGTGTCGGTGCGGTCGGCCGTGCGCAGCAGCACCACCGCCCCCACCGTCGACGACACCGCGCCCGTCAGCGCCTGCCGGTCCCCGGCGACGACGACGCGCACTCCCGTCGCCGACCCCTCGCGCAGCAGCCGCAGCAGCGGGTCCACGCCCGCCGCCGGGTCGGCTGCCGTCAACGCCGCCGACCACGCCTCCCAGCCGTCGACCACGACCAGGAGGTGGCCCGACCACGCCCGCTGCGCCCGCCGCCGGTCCACCTCCTCCTGCACGCGCTCCAGCAGCCGGGCCGCCCGCCACGGCTCCTGCGGCGTGACGACCGACCCCGTCGCCCCCGTCCCGGCCAGGTCGAGCAGACCGCCCCCGGCGTCCAGCACGTGGACCTCGACGTCCGCCACCCCGGCGGCCTCGGTGACGATCCGCCGCAACGCGGTGGTCCGCCCGCTGCGCACCCCGCCGACGACCAGCAGGTGGTGGCCGGCCGCCAGGTCCCACCCGGCGCTCGCGCGCGCCTGGACGTCGGGGAGGTCCAGGACGCCCCACACGAGCCGGGTGCCGGAACCGGCGGGGACGTCCCGCGCCGGCACCGACCGGGGCAGCGGCGGCAACCAGGGAGCCGGGGGCCGGGGCCGTCCCGCGGCGGCGGCCCGCACGACCTCCACCACCGCCGGCAGGTCGTCGACGTCGCCGGCCGGCGCCGGGTCGCCCACGACGCGCACCCGCACACCGCTCCCACCGGCCGGGCCGCGCAACCGGGCGGTCTGGAACTCGCGCAGTCCCGCCACCCCGCGCAGCACCGCCCGCCCCGGGACGGTGAAACCCGCCGGCCGCGGATCGCCCACCACGTCGTCCGCGTCGGCCCGGTCCTGCACCCGCAGCGCGATCCGCAGGTCGGTGTTCGCCCGGATCTCCGGGCTCACCACACCCGCCGGCCGCTGCGTCGCCAGTACCAGGTGCACCCCCAGCGAGCGCCCCACCGACGCCAGCCGCACCAGCCCGTCGACGAACTCCGGCACCTCCTGGGACAGCACCCGGAACTCGTCGACCACCACCACCAGCCGGGCGAGCCGCCCCGCGGGCAGGTCCCGCACGTCGCCGACCCCCGCCGCGGCCAGGACCCGCTCCCGGCGCGACACCTCCGCCCGCAGGCTGCGCAGCACCCGGTCCGCCAGCTGGTCGTCGAGGTCGGTCACCAGACCCGCCACGTGCGGCAACCGGGTGCACTCCCCGAACGCCGCCCCGCCCTTGTAGTCGACGAGGACGAACTGCAGGTGCTCGGGCGCGCGGGCCAGCGCCAGCGAGACCACCAGCGTCGTCAGCAGGACCGACTTGCCCGACCCCGTCGTACCCGCCAGCAGCGCGTGCGGGCCGTCGCGCACCAGGTCCACCGCGCAGACCCCCGACGCCTCGGCGCCCAGCACCGCCGGCAGACCGGTGGACCGCGACCAGCTGCGCTGCAGGGACTCCACCGTGGGCGGACCGAGGAGGTCCAGCAGCCGGACGTCGGCCGGGACGGCGCCGCCGGACGCGGCGGCCGCGTCGAGCACGGGTGCCAGCCCCCGGGCGAGGTGCTCGGCCCACTCCTCGCTGACGGCGTCCAGGCGCACCGGCAGCCGGTCCTGGGCCGTCAGGACCCGGCCGGCCGCCGCGTCCACGACCGTCCGGCACTGCGCGGGCAGGTCGGCCCGCCCGTCACCGAGGCAGATCGTGTGGACGCCCAGCGCGGGACCGTCGGTGAGCAGCTCGACCAGCCGGGCGTCGCCGCGCCACCAGCCCACGGGGTCCAGCACGACGACCACGGCGGGTTCGCGCGCGGCCTCGCGCCGGTCCCGCCGTCGCCGCAGCTCGGCGACGGGGAACCCGAGCAGGTCCCCGTCGGCGACCTCCACGTGGTGCGGCAGCCACCGGGCCCACTCCCACCCCGGGCCGGTGACGAGGCGGACGTCGGCGGGGGACTGCCAGCCGGCGAGCTGCGCCACGACGAGACGGACGACGCCCACCGCCGGACCGCAGAACCCGACGGGACCGGCGTCGAGGGCCACCGTCACCGGGACCCCGGCCAGGACGGGGGTTCCGGGCCCGCCCTGCAGCGAGGCCGTGTCCGCGGGCAGGTCGCCCAGCCCGAGCCGGGCGCTGAGGTGGTCCACGTCGCCGGGGCTGCGGGTGAACAGGCGGTCGCCGCGGGACGTCACCTGCGCGGCGAGGTGCTGCGCGCCGGGGTGCAGGGCGTGCCGGCCGGCGTGCTCGCGCCGGGCGGCGTCGTCGACCTCGGCCCGCACCCGGGCCCGTTCGGCCGCGACGTCGGCGGTGCGCCGCGCGGTGAGCCGTCGGTGCCGTCGACGCTGCCCGGCCCACTGCCCGGCCGCGACGACCGGGGAGCTCACCCCCAGCAGCAGGGAGACCGGCGTCCACACCACGGCCAGCACCACGGCGACCGCGAGAGGGACGAGCAGCCCCAGCCACGGGAACCCCGGTCCCTCCGGCAGGGGGTCGGCGACGGGCCAGGTCCACCGCCGCGCCCCGGGGGTGGGCAGCAACCGGGGTGCGCGGTTCAGCAGGAGGTGCCCGGCGCCGTCGGGGTGCACGACGGCCGCCGCGACCGGAGGGGTTCCACGTCGAAGCACCGAGTGGCCGATGCTGAACTCGGCGTCCGGGGGAATCTGGGTGCTTCGGCGAACCACCTCCCGTTCACCTGCGTGCAGCACCGCGGTTCCGTTGAGCGAGCCGAGGTCGCGCACCGTGAACGCGCCGGAGGGGGAGAGTTCGAGTTCGGCGTGCCGGCGCGACACCGACGGGTCGGCGACCGCGACCGTCACCGAACCCTCCCCGGGACGGCCCACCACGTGACGACCCGGCATCAGGGAGAAACGTTCCCCGGCGACCGGACCGGCGACCACGACGAGTTCTCCCTCGCCGGAGTCGTTGGGCGGCAACGAGGAACCGGCCAGCAACGGGGGCAGGCCCAGGACCGCGCCGGGGCCGCCGGGCACCCAGCCGGTCCAGTCCCCGGGCCACGGGCCGGTGACCTCCTCGAACGCCTCCCGGGCACCGGACAGGGTGGTTCCGGGAGGGACCTCGATCTCCACGTCGGTCCCCAGCACGGTCATCCGGAACGGCACGAACGGATCGTGGCACGGGTCGCCGGGCGCTCCCCGGAGTCGTCCACAGGCCCCGGACAGCGGGTGCGGTCCTGCACTACCGTCGCCGGACACGAGTTCGGAGGAGGTGTGCGGTGGACGCTGTCCGCCTGGTGGAGGACGAGGTGCGGGCGCAGGTGCGTCGCCGCATCGCGGCGGGGAGTTTCCGCGGCGAGGCCGCCGAACTGCGCTCCCTCGTCGACGCCGTCGTCCTCGACTACGACCTGCGCTCCCTCGACGGCTCGCTGCCGGGCCTGGGGGACCGCGACGACGCCGTCCGCGAGGTCGTCGCCGCCGTCTCGGGTTTCGGTCCGCTGCAGCGCTACTTCGACGACCCCGCGGTCGAGGAGATCTGGATCAACGAACCGGGCAAGGTGTTCGTGGCCCGCGCCGGGGTCCCCGAGCTCACCACCACGATCCTCGACGAGGACACCGTCGCCGAACTCGTCGAGCGCATGCTGGCCACGACGGGCCGCCGGGTCGACCTGTCCAGCCCGTTCGTCGACGCGTCGCTGCCCGACGGTTCCCGCGTGCACGTCGTCATCCCCGACGTCACCCGCCGGCACTGGGCCGTCAACGTGCGGCGTTTCGTGGCCCGCGCGCGCCGGCTCGAGGACCTCGTGGAACTCGGCTCGCTCACCGCTCCCGCGGCCCGGTTCCTGAGCGCGGCGGTGGCCGCCGGGTTGAACCTCCTGGTCTCTGGAGCGACGCAGGCGGGGAAGACCGCGCTCCTGAACTGCCTGCTGGCGGCGGTCCCGGCCCACCAGCGCGTCATCACGTGCGAGGAGGTGTTCGAGCTGCAGCTGCAGAACCGTGACGTCGTCGCGATGCAGTGCCGGCAGCCGAACCTCGAGGGCCGGGGGGAGATCCCCCTGCGCCGCCTCGTGAAGGAGGCGCTGCGGATGCGCCCGGACCGCCTCGTGGTCGGGGAGGTGCGTCAGGCCGAGAGCCTGGACCTGCTCATCGCCCTCAACAGCGGTCTACCCGGCGCGGCCACCGTCCACGCGAACTCCGCCGCCGACGCCGTCGCGAAGATGTGCACCCTGCCGCTGCTGGCGGGCGAGAACGTCACGAGCGGTTTCGTGGTCCCCGCCGTGGCGGCCAGCCTCGACCTCGTCGTCCACGCCGAACTCGACGTCGACGGTCGCCGCCGGGTCCGCGAGGTCGTGGCGGTGACCGGGCGCAGCGAGGGTGGGGTCGTGGAGACGGCGGACGTGTTCACCACCCGCGCCGGCGAACTGGTCCGTGGCAGCGGGTGGCCCCCGCACCGCGAACGGTTCGCCCGCGCCGGTTTCGACCTGCCCGCGCTGCTCGGGGAGCGGCCGTGACGGGTGTGGCCGCGGGGGCGCTGCTCGGGCTGGGGGTGTTCTGCGTCTGGTGGTCGTGCTGGGGCACGACGCCGCGCCGGCGCCCGGCCCGTCGCCGGCCCGTGCGCGCCGTGCTGGACGCGGCCGGGTGGTCCGACGTCCCCGCCGTCGTGTTCGTCGCCGGCTCGGTGCTCGCGGCCGTCGCCGCCGCCGCCCTCGTCCTGGCCCTCACCCGGCTGCCCGTGCTGGGCGTCGGGGCGGCCCTGTCGGCGGGGTACGGGCCCACGGCCCTGGCCCGTTCGCGCGGGGACCGGCGCCGCGAGGACTCCGCGGCGCAGTGGCCCGACGCCGTCGACTCCCTCGCGGCCGCGGTGCGTGCCGGGTCCTCGCTGCCCGACGCCGTCTGCGGCCTGGCCACGCGGGGACCGCGGCAGTTCCGGCCCGCGTTCGCGCGGTTCGCCGCCGCGCACCGCGCGAGCGGGGCGTTCGAGGCCGAGCTGGAGGACCTGCGGGCGGAACTGGCCGACCCCGTGTTCGACCGGCTGGCCGCGACGTTGCGCATGACGCGCCAGGTCGGCGGCAGCGACCTGGGCTCGACCCTGCGGACGTTGTCGGGGTACCTGCGCGAGGACCGCCGGACCCGTGGGGAACTCCTGGCCCGGCAGAGCTGGACCGTGTCCGCGGCCCGGCTCGCCGTCGCCGCCCCGTGGGTCGTCCTGGGCCTGCTCGCCACCCGGCCGGGAACCCTCGCGGCGTACGGGGACGCGACGGGTGCCACCGTCCTGGCGGTGGGGGCGGTCGTCACGTTCGGCTCCTACCGGCTCATGCTGCGGCTCGGGCGCCTGCCCGCGCCCCGCCGGGTGCTGTCGTGATCGCCGGGGTGTGCCTGGGGCTGCTCGCCGGCACCGGTGCGCTGCTCGTGGTCGCGGGGTTCCCGCTGCGCCGCGCACCGTCGCTGGACGCGCGGGTCCTGCCGTACCTCGCGCCGGCCCCGACGCGCCGGACGCGCGAACTCCTGCGCCGCGTGGGGACGGCGGTGGGGACGCGGCTGGGGTCGGGGCGGGCCGTCACCGACCGGCTGCTCGTCCTGGACCCCGACGCCGACGGGGCGGCCGGGCTGGCCGCCCACCGCGCCGAGCAGGTCGTGTGGTCCTGCGCCGGGACGGGGCTCGCCCTGGCCGGGGTGTGGCTGGGGGCGGGGTTCGACCCTGTCGCGATCGTCGCCGCGATGGTCGTCGGCGCGCTCGCGGGTGCCCTGGCGCGCGACGAGCTCCTGGCCCGGGCGGTGACCCGGCGCCGTACCGAACTCGTCGCGGACCTGCCCGCCGTGGCCGAACTGCTCGCCCTGTCGGTGGCGGCGGGGGAGAACGTCGCCGCCGCCCTCGAACGGGTCGCCACCGGCCACGGTCCGCTGTGCGCCGGGTTGCGGGGGGCGCTGGGCCGGGTCCGGACGGGGACACCGCTCCTGGAGGCCCTCACCGACCTGGCGGGGCGGTGGCAGGTGCCGCCCTTCACCCGTTTCGTCGACGCCCTCGTGGTCGCCGTCGAGGCGGGCAGCCCGCTCGCCGACGTCCTGCGCGCGCAGGCCGCCGACGCCCGCGACGCCGAGCACCGCCGGCTCACCGAGACCGGTGGGCACCAGGAGGTCCGGATGATGGTGCCCGTCGTCTTCGGGATCCTGCCGACCGTCGTGGTCTTCGCCGTCTACCCCGGCCTCGCCCAACTGCAACTCACGAACTGAAGGAGAGAGCACGTGCTCGAGGAACTGCTCGAAGGACTGAGGACCGACGACCGCGGCGACGTCCCCGGCTGGGTCCTGGTGACCATCATGACGGCGGGTCTGGTCGTCGGTCTGTGGGCCGTGGCCGGCCCGCGCCTGGCGGCCCTGTTCACCGCGGCCATGGACGCGGTCGTCGGGCAGTTGTGACGCGCGGGTCCGGACGGGACGAGGGGTCGGCGGTCGCGGAGTTCGCCGCCGTCGCCGGGCTGCTCGCGCTGCTGTTCGCGGCCGTCGTGCAGCTGGCCGTCGTGCAGCACGTGCGGGCGACGGCCGCCGACTGCGCGGGGGAGGGCGCGCGGTTCGGGGCGTTGCGCGGCAACTCACCCGCCGACGGGGCCGCCCGCACCCGTGAACTCCTCGCCACGTCGCTGTCCCCGGCCTTCGCGCGCGAGGTCAGCGCCGGGACGACCCGGGTCGCCGGGACGCCCGTCGTGGAGGTCGACGTCCGCGCCCCGCTGCCCGTCGTGGCGTTCCTCGGGCCGCGGCTGCTGCACGTGCAGGGCCACGCCCTGGCCGAACCGGCGACGCAGCCGTGAACCCGCCCACCCGGGACGAGGGGAGCGCGGCCGTGGAGTTCCTGGCCGTCGGTCTGCTGCTGCTCGTCCCGGTCGCGTACCTCGTGCTGGCCCTGGGCCGGGTCCAGGCCGCGACGTTCGCCGTCGAGTCCGGGGCGGGGGAGGCGTCGCGGCTCGTCGCCACCGGCACCCCGGCGCGCGAGGCCGAGGCGGCGGTGGCGCTGGCCGTCACCGACCAGCACCTGGACCCGCGGACGGCGACGCTGGACGTCGCCTGCTCGACGGACCCGTGCCGCACGCCGCAGGCCGAGGTCGCCGCGACGGTGCGCCTGGACGTTCAACTGCCGCTCGTCCCGGCGTTCCTGGCCGGTGCGGTCCCGCTGCACGTGCCCGTGCAGGTCCGCCGGGTGGCCGTCGTCGACCGGTTCGCGGCGTGAGGGGCCGTGCGGACGTCGCGGTGGGGGCCCCGCGCGACGAGGGGCGCATCGCCCTGCTGTCCCTGGCCTTCGGGCTGCTGGCCGTGGTCCTCGTCCTCGTCGTCGTCTCCGCCTCGGCGGTGCACCTGCAGCGCAAGCGCCTCTACGCCGTGGCCGACGCCGCCGCCCGCGACGCCGCCGACGCCCTCGACGGGCGGTCCTACTACTCCGGGGGACGCGTCCTGCTCACCGACGCCTCGGTCCGCGGCAGCGTCGAGGGGTACGTGCGCGAGCACGCCGACGTCGCGGGCGTCGTCGTGGGCGCGGGCACCGGGACCCCCGACGGCCGGCGCGCCGACGTGGAGCTGGTGGTCGTGACCGCGCCACCGTTCACGGCGTTCGTGCCCGAGCGGTTCGCGCGGGTGCGGATCACGGCCCGCTCCAGCGCGGAGGCGGAGCTGCGCTGAGCGTGCCACGGTGAGCGCGTGGAGCTACGCGACGCGGCCGTGCTGGTGACCGGGGCCGGCGGGGGGCTGGGACGCCCGCTGGTCGAGGGGCTGCTGGCCGCCGGGGCCCGGGTGGTCACGAGCAGCCGCAGCGCGCCTGAGGTCGCCGGCACGCACGCCGTGGCCGCCGACCTGCGGCTGCCGGGTGAGCCCGAGCGCCTCGTGGACGAGGCGGTGGCGCACCTGGGCCGGCTCGACGGGCTCGTGCACGCCGCCGGGGTGGTGGCCTTCGGCCCGGCCGCCGACGCCGACGACGACCTGCTCGACGAGCTGTTCCTGGCCGACGCGATCGGCCCCATCCGGCTGCTGCGCGCGGCCCTGCCGCACCTGCGGGAGGGCCGCGATCCGTTCGCGGTGGTGCTGACCGGCGTCGTCGCCGAGCGCCCGCAGGCCGGGATGGCCCCCTACTCCGCGGCCAAGGCCGCGCTGTCCGCCTTCGTCACGGCCCTGGCCCGCGAGGAACGCTCCCGCGTCCGGGTCCTCGACGTGCGGCCCCCGCACACCGAGACGGGGCTGGCGACCCGCCCGGTGGCCGGGACCGCCCCGCGGCTGCCGCAGGGGCTGGCGCCGGCCGAGGTGGCCGAGCGGGTGCTGCGGGCCGTGACCGACGGGGAGCGGGAACTGAGCGCGGAGGCCTTCGCGCGACGCACGTAGACTCGTCGGTCGTGGCCATCGACTTCCCCGCCGAGATCTCCGCCCTCCGCACGACGTACGCGTCCATCCGGGAGGTGTCGGACCTCGAGGGCCTGCGCACGGAACTGGCCGACCTCAACGAGCAGGCCGCCGCGCCGGACCTGTGGGACGACCCCGAGACCGCCCAGGGCGTGACGAGCCGCCTGTCCTACGTGCAGGCCGAGCTGGAGCGCATCGAGAAGATGGGCGGGCGCATCGACGACCTCGAGGTGCTCGTCGAGCTCGCCGAGGCCGAGGGGGACGCCGACTCCGTCACCGAGGCCGAGGAGGAGCTCGAGGCCATCAAGGGGTCCCTCGAGGAGCTGGAGATCCGCACCCTGCTGTCGGGGGAGTACGACGCCCGCGAGGCGCTCGTGACGATCCGCTCCGAGGCCGGGGGCGTCGACGCCGCCGACTTCGCGCAGATGCTCATGCGCATGTACCTGCGCTGGGCCGAGCGCAAGCACTTCAAGACGGAGCTGTACGACACGTCCTACGCCGAGGAGGCGGGCATCAAGTCGGCGACGTTCAAGGTCGCCGCGCCCTACGCCTACGGCACCCTCAGCGTCGAGCAGGGCACCCACCGCCTCGTGCGCATCTCGCCCTTCGACAACCAGGGCCGCCGGCAGACGTCGTTCGCGGGCGTGGAGGTGCTGCCGGTGGTGGCCGAGACCGACCACATCGAGATCCCCGAGAACGACGTGCGCGTCGACGTCTACCGCTCCTCGGGCCCGGGTGGGCAGTCGGTCAACACGACCGACTCCGCGGTGCGCCTGACGCACCTGCCGACGGGCATCGTCGTCACCTGCCAGAACGAGAAGTCGCAGCTGCAGAACAAGGCCGCGGCCATGCGCGTCCTGCAGGCCAAGCTGCTGGAGAAGGCCCGCCAGGACCGGCAGGCCGAGCTGGACGCGCTCAAGGGCGAGGACTCCGGGTCGTGGGGCAACCAGATGCGCTCCTACGTCCTGCAGCCGTACAAGATGGTCAAGGACCTGCGCACGAACTTCGAGGTCGGGAACACCGACGGCGTCTTCGACGGCGAGATCGACAGCTTCCTCGACGCCGGCATCCGCTGGCGCAAGCAGCGCGAGGGCTGACGCTCACGCTCAGCCACAGACCGTAGGGTGGGAGTGATGATCACCTTCGAGCACGTCAGCAAGAGCTACGGGGAGGGACACCGCCCCGCGCTCGCCGAGGTGACCCTGCAGATCGACAAGGGCGACTTCGTCTTCCTCGTGGGCCCCTCGGGCTCGGGCAAGTCGACGTTCCTGCGCCTGGTGCTGAAGGAGGAGAAGGCCTCCGGCGGCAGCGTCCAGGTCAACGGCCGCGACGTGGGCCGGATGCGGTCCTGGAAGGTGCCGCAGCTGCGCCGCCAGATCGGCGTCGTCTTCCAGGACTTCCGCCTGCTGGCGGACAAGACGGTCTACGAGAACGTCGCGTTCGCGCTGCAGGTCCTCGGCAAGCCCCGGCACGTCATCGCCCAGACCGTGCCCGAGACCCTCGGGCTCGTCGGGCTCGGCGGCAAGGAGAAGCGCCGCCCGCACGAGCTGTCCGGCGGCGAGCAGCAGCGCGTCGCCATCGCGCGCGCGTTCGTCAACCGGCCCGCGATCCTGCTGGCCGACGAGCCGACCGGCAACCTCGACCCCGAGACCAGCGTCGGGATCATGAAACTGCTCGACCGCATCAACCGCACGGGGACCACCATCGTCATGGCCACGCACGACGACGACATCGTCGACCAGATGCGCAAGCGCGTCGTGGAACTCCGGGACGGTCGCGTCGTGCGCGACGAGGACCGCGGCGTCTACGGATCGGGCCGCTGATGCGCATCGGGTTCGTCGTCGGCGAGATGTTCCAGGGGCTGCGCCGCAACTTCACGATGACGGTCGCCGTCGTCCTCGTGACCATGGTGTCGCTGTTCTTCTTCGGGACCGGGCTGCTCGTCCAGAAGCAGGTCGGGATCCTCAAGGGCGAGTGGTACGACCGCGTCCAGGTCTCGATCTTCATGTGCGGCAGCGACTCACCGGCCAACCTGTGCCCCGGCGGGGAGATCACCGACGCCCAGCGCACGGCCCTGCGCGACCAGCTGCAGGCCGACCCGCGCGTCGACCGCGTGTTCTACGAGTCCAAGGCGCAGGCCTACCAGAACTTCAAGGAGACGAACGACTCCTCGATCACCGACAAGGTGACGGCCGACCAGCTGCCCGAGTCGTTCCGCGTCCGGCTCAAGGACCCGCAGGTCTACCAGACGGTCAGCGACGACTACCGGGACGTCGCCGGCGTCGAGGACGTCCCCGACCTGCGGGCCATCCTGCAGCCGTTGTTCACGGTGCTCGACGTCGCCACCAACATCGCCCTGGGCCTGGCCGCGCTCATGCTGCTCTGCTCGATGATGCTGGTGTCCACCACCATCCGGCTGACGGCCTTCAGCCGCCGCCGCGAGACGACGATCATGCGGCTCGTCGGGGCCTCCCGCGCCCTCATCCAGCTCCCCTTCGTCCTCGAGGGCGTCATCGCGAGCCTCATCGGCGGCGTCCTGGCCTCCGGCGCGCTGTGGGCCATGGTCGAGTTCGGCGTCTCGCGGCTGCAGAACCGGCCCGGGTTCACCACCCGGCTCATCGACACCCACGACGTCCTGACCCAGACCGGCCCGGTCATGGTCGGCGTCGGGGTCGTCTTCGCGATCATCGCGTCCCTGGTCAGCCTCCGCCGGTGGCTGAAGGTGTGAGAACCGCCGTGCGGACGGCGTCCCCGGGCGCCTAGACTCGAGCGCTCAGCCAGCAACGAGGAGGGACGACGTGCCGCGCGAAACCGGGCGCAAGAACATCGCCAGCAACCGCAAGGCGCGCCACGACTACTTCATCGACGACACCTACGAGGCCGGCATCAGCCTCATGGGCACCGAGGTCAAGGCCCTGCGGATGGGCCGGGCCTCCCTCGTCGACGGCTTCGCCCACATCGACCGCGGCGAGATGTGGCTCGAAGGGGTGCACATCCCCGAGTACGTCCAGGGCACCTGGACCAACCACACCCCGCGCCGCAAGCGCAAGCTCCTGCTGCACCGCGAGGAGATCGACAAGTGGGCGGGCAAGGTCCGCGAGTCCGGCCTCACGATCGTGCCGCTGGCCCTGTACTTCGTCGACGGCCGCGTCAAGGTCGAGATCGGCCTGGCCCGGGGCAAGAAGAACTACGACAAGCGGCAGACCCTGCGCGAGAAGCAGGACAAGCACGAGGCCGACCGCGCCATGTCGCAGCGCCGCGAGCGCTGACCGCCCCGGCGTCCCTCCCGGCGTGGTGCCGTCCGGGAGGGAATGCGAACGACGCACGCGCCGTTGAGGGGTATGCTGCACCGCACAACTCAACACGGGGATGACAGGTTTCGACGTTGGTCGTCGAGCCAGGGGAAGCGGGTCGAGGATGCATGGTCATCTCGTCAACGATCCATGCAAACCAATAGGTGCCGATTCCAAGCGCACCGAGTTCGCCCTCGCCGCCTGAGCGAGCGCGACTCTGTCAGCCCGGGTGCGCTCCCGCCCCGGGTCCTGGCATCGACTAGGGAGCTCACCTCTCACCGAGGTCGCGTAGGTGAGAGGGACACGCAACGCGGCTGGGCCCGGCGATGACATGCCTGTATGAGCATCGGGGCCGAGCAGACCGCTGAACAGGATGCACCCGGAGAAGCCCTGGTACCACGCTGACGGACGCGGGTTCGATTCCCGCCATCTCCACGACATGGGGTCTCGCAGAGCGAGCGGGGCTCTGGTCCGCGCCCACGCGGCCGGAAACGACGGAAGCGCTCCTGCTCGAGGTGTCTCACCTCCGGGCGGGGGCGCTTCCGTCGTTTCCGGCCGCGTGGGCGCGGACGCCCCGCTCTTCCTGCGAGACCCGGGCGTCGGCTGACCGCGGGGAGACCGGCCGCGCCCTGTCACCGCGGGCCGCCGGGGAGTGGTCGCACGCCGTCACCGGGCGGGCGTAGGTCTGCGGGTGGACGTGGACGTCCCCGGTTCCGTCCCTGCGGCGACGACCGCGACCCCCTCGGCGCGGAACGCTCGGGGCATGGACATCCTCACCGCCCGTGGTCTCGTCATGACCTACGGCACCACCCGCGCCCTCGACGGCGTCGACGTCTCGGTCCGGGCCGGGGAGTCGGTCGCCGTCATGGGGCCCTCCGGCTCCGGCAAGACCACCCTCCTGCACGTCCTGGCCGGCATCGTGCGGCCCACGTCGGGCACCGTCGCCCTCGCCGGGGCCGACCTCGTCTCCCTCGGCGACGCGCAGCGCACCCGGCTGCGCCGCGAGGACTTCGGGTTCGTCTTCCAGTCCGGTCAGCTGCTCTCGGAGCTGCCTGCCGAGGAGAACGCGGCCCTGCCGCTCCTGCTGGGCGGGCAGTCCCGGGCCGCGGCCACGGCCCGCGCGCGCGACCTCCTGGCCCGCCTCGGCCTGGCCGGGACGGAACGCCGCCGCCCCGGTGAGCTGTCCGGTGGCCAGGCGCAGCGCGTCGCCATCGCCCGCGCCCTGGTGGGCCACCCGAAGGTGGTCTTCGCCGACGAGCCCACCGGCGCCCTGGACCAGGCCACCGGCCGCGAGGTGCTCGACCTGCTGACGTCGGTGGCCCGGGAGAACGGTGCCGCGCTGGTCGTCGTCACCCACGACGCGGGGGTCGCCCGCTGGTGCGACCGCACGCTGGCCATGCGCGACGGCCGCGTCGTCAGCGAGTTCACCGCACCCGCCGGAGCGCTCCGGTGAGCGCGACGACGAGGCTGTGGTGGTCGCTGACCCGGCACGTGAACGCCGAGTCCCGGCTGCCGACGTCGCTGGCGGTCACCGCCTTCGCGGTCACGACCTGGTCCGTCCTCACCGTCGCCGGGGGAGTGCAGGCCTTCCAGGCCCGGGCGCAGGCGCCGGGAGCGCCGGCCGAGGCGAGCACCTACCCGTTCCTGTCGTGGATCGCCGTCGCCCTGCTCGTCGTGCCGACGGCGACGCTGGGGGCGGCCGCGGCCCGGCTGACGATCGCCCGCCGCGACGAGCGCCTGGCCCGGCTGCGGCTCGCGGGCGCGACCTCGGGGCAGGTCGGGGTGATCGCCCTGCTCGACGCCGTGGCCCAGGCGCTCGCCGGTGCCCTGCTCGGGACCGCCCTCGACCTCCTGGCCCTGCCGGCCGTCGCGCGGCTGCGCTTCCAGGGCCGCGCGTTCGACGTCGCGGAGATCCGGCTCGGGCCCGGACCGGTCCTGGCGGTGTCCTCGGCCGTCGTGCTGGTCGCCGTCGTCTCCTGCCTCGTCAGCCTGCGCCGCGTCGCCATCAGCCCGCTGGGCGTGGCCCGACGGCTGCCGCAGAAGGGGCTGAGCTGGACCCGCGTCCTTCCCGTGCTGCTGCTCGGGGTCGCGTTCGTGGCGGCGTTCAACGCCGGCAGCGTCCTCTTCGGGTTCGGGACCGCCGTGGGGGCGCTCGTGCTCGTCGTGCTCCTCGGCGGGGCGTTCGCGGTGTTCAACCTCGTCGGGCCGCTGTTCGTGTCCGTGCTCGGCCGTCTCCTGGGGGCCCGCGCCCGCAGCGTGGAGACCCTGCTGGCCGCGCGGCGGATGAGCGAGGACCCGCGCAGCGTGTGGCGCAGCGTCGGCGGGGTCTCGCTCGTGACCTTCGTCGCCGGGTGCCTCAGCGTCACCCCCGGCCTGACGGACGGCGGCGCGGGCGAGGAGCTGTTCGCCGACATCGGGACGGGCGCGGCCGTCACGCTCGTCATCTCCGCGGTGCTGGCCGCGGTCTCGACGGGCGTCACCCAGGCCTCGCGCGTGCTGGACTCCCGCGGCCGCTACCGGGCGCTGCACCTGTCCGGGACCGACGTGGCCGTCCTGCACCGGGCCCGGGCGCGTGAGACGTGGATCCCCCTGGTGGTGACGATGGGTGGGGCCGCCGCCCTGTCGCTGCTGATCGTCTCCCCGGTCCTGGGGCTGCTGCAGGCGGCGCCCGTCGGCGTGCTGTGGTTCGCCGGCTGCGCCCTCGCCGGCGCCGGTCTCGTGCTGCTGGCCTCCCGGGCCAGCCGCCCGCTGCTCCAGTCCTGCGCGACCTCTCGTTGAGTCACATCCGGACACGCCGTGTCGCACCGTGTCCGCCGGGTCAGCGACATTCCGGCACTCGACCCGTGATCCGTGCTCCACCCCTCGTACGGTCGGCGGACACCGGGTGAACCGCTCACCCGGGGACGCGAGGGGGAGCAGTGCAGGACGCCGACTTCCGGCGCCTCGTGGAGGACTCTCCGCTGGCCACGGTCCTCGTCGAACGAGGTGACGACGACTGGCGCACCACGTGGCTGAACGCCGCCGCCGTCGAGCTGCTCGGTGGGCGCACCCCCGGCACGCTCGCCGACCTCGTCCACGCCGAGGACGTCCAGGACGCCCGCGAGGTGCTGGGCCGGGGCGTGAGCGACGGCCGGACCGCCCACGAGTGGCGGTTCCTGGCCGGTGCGGGCGAGGTGGTCACCGTCGAGGTGCTCCTCGGCGAAGCCGGTCGCGGGCCCGGTGTGCTGACGCTGTCGTGCTGGGACGTCACCCGGCACGTCGAACGCGCCCGCGACCTCACCCACCGCGCGACGCACGACCTCCTCACCGGCCTGCCCGACCGGGGGCTGCTCGAGGACCGCTGGGCCCAGGCCCGGGCGCGGGCGCGCCGCACGGGGGACGTGCCCGTCGTGGCCTTCTGCGACGTCGACGAGCTGAAGCAGCTGAACGACGAGCACGGGCACCTCGTGGGCGACCACGCGCTGGTCGCCGTCGCCGAACGCCTCGTCGCCGTCTCGCGCGCCGAGGACACCGTGGCCCGCTTCGGGGGCGACGAGTTCATCGTGCTGGTCGACTCCTCGGCCGAGGTGGACCCGCAGGCGCTGACCGGCCGGTTGCGCGAGGCCGTCTCCGCGGTCCCCGTCGACCTGCCCGACGGCTCGCGCCGGCTCGTGCGCTGCAGCGTGGGCCTGGTGGTCGACGACCCGTCCGAGTCCACCGCCGCGGTGCTGGCCCGCGCCGACCGGCACATGTACGAGGACAAGCGCCGCCACCGCGACGGCTGACCTCCCGCCCGCGCCGCCGGGGAGAACGCTTCTCGGGAAGCGGGCGCGTAGCGTGAGCGCGTGAGTCGACTCTTCGAACCGATCACCCTGCGCGGCACGACGATCCCGAACCGCGTCTGGGTCTCGCCCATGTGCCAGTACTCCTGCGACCCCGTCCAGGCCCCGGGCGTCCCGACCGACTGGCACCTGGTCCACCTCGGCCAGTTCGCCCTCGGGGGAGCGGGCCTGGTCCTCACCGAGGCCGCCGCCGTCGTCCCCGAGGGCCGCATCAGCCCGCAGGACGCCGGGCTGTGGAACGACGAGCAGACCGCCGCGTGGACCCGCGTCGTCGACTTCCTGCACGCCCAGGGCTGCGCCGCCGGCGTCCAGCTCGCCCACGCCGGCCGCAAGGCCAGCACCTACCGGCCCTGGGCCGAGGCCACCGGCAGCGTGCCCGCCGGGGAGCACGGCTGGGAGACCGTCGGGCCCAGCGCCGTCCCCTTCGACGGGTACGCGACCCCCCGCGCGCTGGACGCCGACGGGATCGCCGCCCTCGTGCGGGCCTTCGCCGACGCCGCCCGCCGCGCCGCGGACGCCGGGTTCGACGTCGTCGAGCTGCACGCCGCCCACGGCTACCTGCTGCACCAGTTCCTGTCCCCGCTGTCCAACCACCGCACCGACGCCCACGGCGGCTCCTTCGAGAACCGCGCGCGGCTGCTGCTGGAGACCCTCGACGCGGTCCGCGCCGTCTGGGCCGGGCCCCTCCTGGTCCGGATCAGCACCTCCGACTGGGTCGAGGGCGGCTGGGACGTCGAGGACTCGGTCCGGCTCGCGCGGCTGCTCGCCGAGCACGGCGCCGACCTCGTCGACGCCAGCTCCGGCGGCAACGACCCCCGTCAGCAGATCCCCGTCGGCCCCGGCTACCAGGTGCCCAACGCGGCCCGGGTCCGGCGCGAGGCCGGCGTCCCCGTCGCCGCCGTCGGGCTCATCCTCGACCCCACCCAGGCCGAGCAGCTCCTCGTCAGCGGCGACGCCGACGCCGTCTTCCTGGCCCGGCCCCTGCTGGCCGACCCGCGCTGGCCGCAGCGCGCGGCCGTGGCCCTGCACGACACCGACCGCCTGCCCTGGCCCGCCCAGTACGTGCGCGCCACCCGCGACACCGTGCCGCTCTCGCGCCCCTTCGCTCGCACGGGTGAGTGAGCGCACGCCATGATGGGCCGGTGGAAGGGAGCCTGACGGGACGGTTGCTGCTGGCCACGCCCGCGCTGACCGACGCCAACTTCGCGCGCTCCGTCGTCCTCGTGCTCAACCACGACGACGACGGGGCGCTCGGCGTCGTCGTCAACCGCCCCCTCGACGTCGACGTCGCCGCCGTGCTGCCCGACTGGCAGCCGTTCGCGACGGCGCCCGGCAAGCTCTTCCAGGGCGGCCCGGTGGCCCTGGACTCCGCGCTGGGGCTGGTCGCCGTGCCCGGCGACCACCCCGACCCGCAGGGCGTGCGCCGCGTCTTCGCCTCCGTCGGGCTGGGGTCGGTGGGGCTGGTCGACCTCGACACCCCGCCGGAGACCATCAGCGCCGAGCTGTCGGGCCTGCGGATCTTCGCCGGGTACGCCGGCTGGAGCGCCGGGCAGCTGGAGGGCGAGATCGCCGAAGGCGCCTGGTTCGTCCTGGACGCCGAGGCGCGCGACGCCTTCAGCGACAGCCCGCACGACCTGTGGGGCGACGTCCTGCGCCGTCAGGGCGGCGACCTGGCCCTCGTCGCCAGCTTCCCCAGCGACGTCTCGATGAACTGAGGGCGCCTGCCGGCCGTCGTACGATCGCCGCATGAGCTCGCCGACCGACGACCCGTTCCGCCCGCAGCCGCAGCCCGAGGCGCCCACGGCCCCGTCGCGCACCGCGGTCCTGGACCGCGAGGAGCAGGTCCAGGAGGAGGCGGCCCCCGGCGACCACGAGCGCTTCGCGCACTACGTGAAGAAGGAGAAGATCATGGAGTCCGCCCTCTCGGGCGACCCTGTGATCGCGCTGTGCGGCAAGGTCTGGGTCCCCGGTCGCGACCCCAAGCGCTTCCCCGTCTGCCCCACCTGCAAGGAGATCTACGAGAGCCTGTCGGGTGGCGGCAAGGGCGGCGACGACAAGGACTGAACCCCCGGCGCGTCGCCGCGCCGGAGCACGTCCGGGAGTCGTCTACGGTGGTTGGACCCATGAGCACGACCGAGCACGAACCCCAGCTGGCCCTGGCCGACACGATCTCCGGCCCCGTGGTCGACGCCCCCGGCGTACCCGCGGCCCGGCCGCTGCGCGCGTGGCAGAACGCGGCCCTGGAGAAGTACTTCGACCCCGCGCGCGAGGAACCGGCCGACTACCTCGTGACGGCGACGCCGGGCGCGGGCAAGACGACGTTCGCGCTGGCGCTGGCACGGCGCCTGCTCGACAGCCGGCGCGTCGACCGCGTCGTCGTCGTGGCCCCGACCGACCACCTGCGCACCCAGTGGGCCGAGGCCGCCCACCGCGCCGGGATCGAGCTCGACCCGACGATGACCAACGCCGTCGGGCCCGTGCGGCCGGACATGAAGGGCTACGTCACGACGTACGCCCAGGTCGCCGGGCATCCGATGCTGCACCGGGCCCGCGCCACCGCGCGGAAGTCCCTCGTGATCATGGATGAGATCCACCACGCCGGGGACGGGCTGTCCTGGGGCGAGGCGGTCTTCGAGGCCTTCGCCGACGCCCGCCGCCGGCTGTCCCTGACCGGGACCCCGTTCCGCACCAAGGCCGACGAGCGCATCCCGTTCGTCGCCTACGTCGAGGACGACTCCCCGGAGTCCGAGGGCGGCCTGCGCAGCGCGGCCGACTTCACCTACGGCTACAAGGACGCCCTCGGTGACGGCGTCGTGCGGCCCGTCGTCTTCGCCGCCTACACCGGTGTCTCGCGCTGGCGGAACTCCGCCGGCGAGGTCGTGGCCGCCTCCCTGACCGACGCCACGACGAAGTCGGTGGAGTCGCTGGCCTGGAAGACCGCGCTGGACCCCCGCGGCGACTGGGTCCCGCACGTCATCGCCGCCATGGACGAACGGCTGAACCACCTGCGCGAGCACGGCATGCACGACGCCGCCGGGCTGGTGCTGGCCTCCGACCAGGACGACGCCCGCGCCTACGCCAAGATCGTCCAGCGCGTCACGGGGGAGAAACCCGCGCTCATCCTGTCCGACGACCCCAAGGCCTCGCAGAAGATCTCCGAGTTCGCCGAGTCCGACCAGCGGTTCGTCGTCTGCGTCCGGATGATCTCCGAGGGCGTCGACGTGCCGCGCGCGGCGTGCCTGGCGTGGATGACGTCCTACCGGACGCCGCTGTTCTTCGCCCAGGCCGTCGGCCGCGTCGTCCGCTCGCGCGCGCCGGGGGAGTCCGCCACGGTCTTCCTGCCGGCCGTCCGGCCGCTGCTGGCGCTGGCCGCGGAGATGGAGACCGACCGCAACCACGTCATCCCGCCGCCGGCGTCGGTGTCCTCCGACGAGGTCGACGAGGGGGGCCTGGACCTGCTGCCGCCGCCGGAGCGCGAACCGGGGGAGAAGAAGGAGTACGAGGCGCTGGAGGCCCAGGCCGAGTTCGCCCACGTCCTGCACGGCGGCAAGGCCGTCACCGGGGGGGAACTGCCGCCGGTCAGCGTCGAGGAGGCCGACTACCTGGGCCTGCCCGGGCTGCTCTCGCCCGAGCAGACCGCGGCCCTGCTGTCCCAGCGCGACGCCGAGATCCGCAAGCGCACCGCGGTGTCCCGGCCCGTCGAGGAGCCCGGGCCGGAGCCCGCCGAACCCGAGCAGGAGGACGCCGCCTGGCACACGGCGGCGTTGCTGCGCAAGGAGATCCACGGGCTCGTCGGCCGGGTCGCCGCGGGCCGGGCCATGCCGCACGCGACGGTGTACTCGACCCTGCGCAAGGCCGTGCCCGGGCCGCCGTCGGCCTCGGCGTCCGTCGACGTCCTGCGCCGGCGCCGCGACCACCTGCTGTCGATGGTCTAGGTTGCCAAGATGCCCGAGATCGTCCAGCGGACCATGGTCAGAGCGCCCTTGTCCGAGGTGTTCGACATGTCCCTCGACCTCGACGTCGAACGCGTCGCGGGCAAGCGGTACAAGGTCCGCGCCGTCGAGGGCGCCGGGCGCACCACGGGCCGCATCGCCCTCGACGAGAAGGTGCAGTGGCGGCTGCGCATCCTCGGGTTCCCCCTCACCCACACCTCGCACATCGTCGAGCTGGACCACCCCACGCGGTTCGTCGACGAGATGGAGTCCGGCGCGTTCGAGCGGTTCCGGCACGAGCACACGTTCGAGACCGAGGGCCCGAAGATGACGATCATGACCGACCGGATGTCGTGGCGGTCCCCGTACGGCGTCCTCGGCCGCCTGGCCGACGTCCTGTTCGTCCGCCGGACCCTGCGGCAGCTGCTGGCCGACCGCAACTCCGAGATCGTGCGGCGCTTCAGCTGACCGCCCCCGGGAACCCGTCCCGGCCCGGACCCGTTGCCCCGGCATGGGATTCCTGGACAACCTGAAGAACAAGGGCCTGCTCGCGGGCGACCAGCTCAAGACGAAGGTCGGCCAGTTCAAGAGCAAGGACTTCGCCGAGGCGAGCATGGCGACGTGCGCGCTCATCGCCGCGGCCGACGGCAGCGTCGAGCCGGAGGAACGCGCCAAGACGGCCGCGTTCATCGCCAGCAACGACGTCCTGTCGGTCTTCAACGCCGGTGACCTGCGCGAGTCGTTCGACAAGTGGTGCGGCAAGCTGACCGCGGACTACGACTTCGGCAAGATCGAGGCGCTGCAGGCCGTCGGGAAGCTGCGCGGCAAGCCCGACCAGGCCCGCGCCGTCGTCGGAGTCGGCGTCGTCATCGGCGGTGCCGACGGGGACTTCGACCCCGACGAGCGCAAGGCCGTGCGCGAGATCTGCCAGGCCGTGGGCATCGACCCGTCCGAGTTCGGCGTCGCCTGAAGCACGTCCCCGACGAACTGGCAGGCTTGCCCCTCATGAGCACGACGCCCGGGTGGTACCCCGACCCGTCCGACCCCACCCGCAGCCACCTGCGGTGGTGGGACGGGTCGGGGTGGACCGAGCACGTCCACCGTCAGCAGCCGTCCCTGGTGAAACCGCCGGCGGGTCAGTACCCGGCCCCGGCGCCCTCGCCGTACCCACCCTCGCAGTACCCGGCCCCCGGGGTGCGGGCCATCGCGACGCCCGACGGCCAGGCCCTGGGCAACCTCGGCCTGCGCCTGCTGGCGCGCGTCGTGGACGCGATCGTCATCACCGTCGTCGCCGCCCTCGCCGGCCGGTCCGCGCTGCAGGTCATGACGTCCCTGACGCAGACCACCCTGGACCGGGTGGTGGCCGGGGACTCCGCGGCCGTCTCCGACCTCGTCGCCAACGCGTCGTACAGCGCGGCCTCGCGCGAGCTGACGCTGATCCTCGTCGTCGTCAGCGCCGTCTACACGATCCTCACGACCCGGTTCTACGGCGCGACACCCGGCAAGGCGCTGTGCGGGCTGCGGGTGCGCGACTGGGAGCGCCCCGGGCTGCCGACGACGGGGCAGGCCGCCGTGCGCTGGATCGGCAGCGACATGCTCGGCTCGATCGTCGGGCTCTGGTACCTGATCGACTTCCTGTGGCCGACGTGGGACCAGCGCCGGCAGGCGATCCACGACAAGCTCGCCCGCACGGTCGTCGTCAAGCGCCGCTGACCGGCCCTCCCGTTCAGCCCTCCCGTTCAGCCCGCCAGGACGGGGTCACCGATGAGGGTGACCCCGTTCGCGCGCAGTTCGGCCAGCGCCGCCTCGACCGTGGCCGCGGAGATCCCGGCGGTCAGCCCCAGGAGCACGGTGGTGCGAAGGCCCAGGCGCGCGGCGTCGAGCGCGGTGGCCCGCACGCAGTGGTCGGTGGCGATCCCCACCACGTGGACCTCGTCGACCCCCCTGTCCCGCAACCAGTCCGCGAGTCCGGTGTCGAGTTCGCCGCCCTCGGCGGTGACGGTCGTGCTGACCCCCTCGAACCCCGAGTACGCGGCGGCGTACTGGCCCTTGCGGAACACGGCCTCGACGCGGTCGGTCACCAGGTCGTCGTGCAGCCGGGCGCCGGTCGTGCCGGCGCGGCAGTGCACCGGCCAGGAGTCGACGAAGTCGGGCGTGTCGGAGAAGTGCGCACCGGGGTCGATGTGGAAGTCCTGCGTGGCCACGACGTGGTCGTACGCGATGCCCCGGCCCGTGGAGGTGTCCACGGCCAGCAGGGCGCTGATCGCCCGGGCGACCTCGTCCCCGCCGGCGACGGCCAGGGAGCCGCCGGGGCAGAAGTCGTTCTGCACGTCCACGACCACGAGCGCCCTGCTCACGATGTCTCCTGGGTTCGCTCCGTCGCGGCGCCGGTGACGCCGCCTTCCTCCGGGACCGCGCAGCGACTCCGTCGGCGCGTTCCCTGCGTCCAGGCGGCGTCGCGCCGCGCGTCGCTCACCGTGTCTCCTGGGTTCGCTCCGTCGCGGCGCCGGTGACGCCGCCTTCCTCCGGGACCGCGCGGCGACTCCGTCGGCGCGTTCCCTGCGTCCAGGCGGCGTCGCGCCGCGCGTCGCTCACCGCACGACCCCCCGCTCGGGGGTCAGCACCGTCGTGGGGATGGCCGGTTCGCCCTTGGACAGCGCCAGCCCGTCCCAGGGCAGGGTCACCAGGGCGCGGCGCAGGTGCTCGCGGGAGGCGGCGAGGTCGGGCAGGTCCGCGACGCGTTCCCCCTCGCGCACCAGCGGCACCTGCAGCGGCCGGTCGTTCGGCTCCCGCGGCGGGGTGGACCCGACGCCGAGGACCTCGTCGGTGGCGGTGCCGGTCGGGCGGTGGCGGCGGACGGCGACCTTGCGCCCGCCCTGGGTGACCTTGGAGGTGGAGCGCTTGGCGACGGGCCGGCCCTCGACCTCGACGAGCTTGTAGACCAGGCCCGCGGTGGGCGCGCCGGACCCCGTCACCAGGGACGTCCCGACGCCGTAGCCGTCGACGGGGGCGGCGCGCAGCGCGGCGAGCGCGTACTCGTCGAGGTCCCCGGAGACGACGATGCGGGTGCCGGTGGCCCCCAGGGAGTCGAGCTGGGCGCGGGCCTGGACGGCGAGGACCTCCAGGTCCCCGGAGTCGATGCGCACCGCCCCCAGCTGCGGCCCGGCGACCTCGACGGCCGTGGCGATGCCGGCGGTGATGTCGTACGTGTCGACGAGCAGGGTGGTGCCGACGCCGAGGGCGGCGACCTGCGCGGCGAAGGCCTGCGCCTCGGTGTCGTGCAGCAGGGTGAAGGCGTGCGCGGACGTCCCCGACGTCGGTATGCCGTAGGAGGCGCCGGCCTGCAGGTTCGACGTCGAGGTGAACCCGGCCAGGTAGGCGGCGCGGGAGGCGGCGACGGCGGCGTCCTCGTGCGTGCGGCGCGAGCCCATCTCGATCAGGGGCCGGTCACCGGCGGCCTGGACCATCCGCGAGGCCGCCGCCGCGATCGCGCAGTCGTGGTTGAGGATCGACAGGACGACCGTCTCCAGGATCACCGCCTCGGCGAAGGTGCCCGTCACCGTGAGGATGGGCGAGCCGGGGAACCACAGCTCGCCCTCGGCGTAGCCTTCGATGGACCCGCCGAAGCGGTACCCGGCCAGCCAGTCCAGCGTCCGCTCGTCGAGCACCCCGCGCAGGCCGGCGAGCAGCTCGGGGTCGAAGGTGAAGTCGCGCACGGCGTCCAGGACGCGCCCGGTGCCGGCGACGACGCCGTAGCGGCGCCCCTCGGGCAGCCGGCGGCCGAAGACCTCGAAGGTGCAGGCCCGCTCGCCCGTCCCGTCCGAGAGGGCCGCCTGGAGCATCGTCAGCTCGTAGTGGTCGGTCAGCAGGGCCGTGCTGCCGCTGTGGTGGCTCACCATGCAGCGAATCTAGCCAGGACCGGCCCGCCTAGACTGCCGGGGTGCCTGTCGTCCTGACCGCTCCCACCGAGCTCGAGCGTCCGGAGACCGATCTCGTCACCTCCCCGGACACCCCGTGGGTCACCCTCGTCTGGAACGACCCGGTGAACCTGATGTCCTACGTGACGTACGTGTTCCGCACCCACTTCGGCTACTCCGAGGCCAAGGCGGAGGCGCTCATGATGGACGTGCACTCCAAGGGCCGGGCCGTCGTGAGCTCGGGCACCCGCGAGTCGATGGAACGCGACGTCGAGGCCATGCACGGCTACGGGCTGTGGGCCACGTTGCAGAAGGACGAGTGAGTGGCCACCTTCCGCAAGTCCCGGCACGGCCTGTACTCGATCACCCTGCACGCCTCCGAGGCGGACCTGCTGGCGTCCCTGGCGCGCGAGGTCGTGGAGCTGCTGGAGGTCCCCGAACCGCCCGCGCGCCCGGTCGACCCGCTGGCCGCCGAGCTGGGGCTGACCGACCTGCCCGCGTTCGACGTCCCCGAGCTGGGCGCCGACGGCCCCGTCGTCCCGCCCGAGGACGAGGTCCTGCAACGCCTCCTGCCGGACGCCTACGCCGCCGACGACCCGCAGGCCTCCGCCGACTTCCGCCGGTTCACCGAGCGCGGTCTGCGCGAGCGCAAGGCCGCGGTCGCCCGGGGCCTGCTGGCGACCCTCGACCCCGTCCTCGGCCAGGGCGGGCGCGTGCAGCTCGACGGCGACGGGGCCCGGACGTGGCTGGCCGCGCTCAACGACATCCGCCTCGCCCTCGGCACCCGGCTGGGCGTGCGCGAGGACGGCACCGACCCCTACCTCGAGCTCGCCGAGGACGACCCGGCCCGCTGGGCGTGGGCCGTGTACGACTTCACCACCCACCTCCAGGAGACGCTCGTGAGGTCCTTGCTGTGAGTGCCGCCCGCGACCGGGAACTGCCCATCGGCATCTTCGACTCCGGCGTCGGCGGCCTGACCGTCGCCCGCGCGGTCCTGGACCAGCTGCCGCACGAGGCGATCCACTACGTCGGGGACACCGCGCACTCCCCGTACGGCCCCAAGCCCATCGCCGAGGTCCGCCGGCTGGCCCTGGACGTGCTGGACCGGGTCGTGGAGTCGGGCGTGAAGATGCTCGTCATCGCGTGCAACTCCGCCTCGGCGGCCATGCTGCGCGACGCCCGCGAGCGCTACGACGTGCCCGTCGTCGAGGTCATCCAGCCCGCCGTGCGCCGCGCCGTGCGGGCCACCCGCAACGGCCGGGTCGGGGTCATCGGGACGCGCGCCACGATCTCCTCGCGCGCCTACGAGGACGCCTTCGCCGCCGCCCCCCACCTGGCCCTGACGACGGCCGCGTGCCCGGCGTTCGTCGAGTTCGTCGAGCGCGGGGTGACCAGCGGGCCGGAGCTGCTGACCGCGGCCCGGGAGTACCTGGCCCCCGCGATCGCCGCGGACGTGGACACCCTCGTGCTCGGCTGCACCCACTACCCCCTGCTGATGGCCGTGCTGCGCAGCGTCGTGGGCGACGACGTCACGCTCGTCTCCAGCGCCGAGGAGACCGCCTTCGACGTCTACCGCGAGCTCGCCGCGCGCGAGCTGCTGCGCCCCGACGACCTGCCGCAGCCGCGCCACCGCTTCACCTCGACCGGCGACGAGCGGACCTTCCGCGCCCTGGCCCAACGGTTCCTGGGGCCGCAGTTCGGGCCGCAGCTGGTCGACGTCGACGAGACCGGGCCGTTGTACCTGGGCGCCCTAGGGTGAGGCCGTGACTGAACGAGCTGACGGCCGCGCCGCCGACGAGCTGCGCCCCGTGACCATCACCCGCAACTGGCTCGACCACGCCGAGGGCAGCGTCCTGGTGGAGTTCGGCCGCACCCGCGTCCTGTGCGCCGCCTCCTTCACCGAGGGCGTGCCGCGCTGGCGCAAGGGCTCGGGTCAGGGCTGGGTCACCGCCGAGTACGCCATGCTGCCGCGCTCGACGAACACCCGCAGCGACCGCGAGTCGGTCAAGGGCAAGATCGGCGGGCGCACCCACGAGATCTCCCGCCTCATCGGCCGCAGCCTGCGCGCCGTCGTGGACACCGCCCAGCTCGGCGAGAACACGATCGTGCTCGACTGCGACGTCCTGCAGGCCGACGGCGGCACCCGCACCGCCGCGATCACCGGCGCCTACGTGGCGCTCGCCGACGCGATCTCCTGGGCGCGCGGCAAGGGCATCGTCAAGGCGTCGAAGCAGCCGCTGACCGGCAGCGTCAGCGCCATCAGCGTCGGGGTCGTCGGGGGTGTGCCGGTGCTGGACCTGCCCTACGTCGAGGACGTCGCCGCCGAGACGGACATGAACGTCGTCGTCACCGGCGACGGGAGGTTCGTGGAGGTCCAGGGCACCGCCGAGGGCGCGCCGTTCGACCGCGCCGAGCTCGACGCCCTGCTCGACCTGGCCCTGGGCGGCACGGCGACGCTCGCCGCCCTGCAGGCGGAGGCGCTGGCCCGGTGAGGATCGTCCTGGCCACCCGCAACGCGCACAAGGTCGGTGAGCTGCAGGCCGTCCTGGAGCCCCTGCTGCCCGGCGTGGAGGTGCTGACCGTCGACGCGTTCGAGGGGGTCCCCGAGGTCGCCGAGACCGAGGTGACGTTCGCGGGCAACGCGCTGCTGAAGGCGCACGCCGTCGCCCGCGCCACGGGCGTGCCGGCCGTCGCCGACGACTCCGGCATCGCCGTCGACGTCCTCGGCGGCTCGCCCGGTGTCTTCTCGGCCCGCTGGGCCGGCCGGCACGGTGACGACGTCGCCAACCTGGAGCTGCTGCTGGCCCAGATCGCCGACGTCCCCGCCGAGCACCGCGGGGGCGCCTTCGTGTGCGCCGCCGCGATCGCGCTGCCCGACGGCACGAGCGCGGTGCGCCTGGGTGAGCTGCGCGGGACGGTCACGACGGCGCCCACCGGCGGTGGCGGGTTCGGCTACGACCCGGTCTTCGTGCCCGTCGGGGCCGACCGGACCCTGGCCGAGCACACGGCGCAGGAGAAGAACGCGATCAGCCACCGCGGGGCGGCGTTCCGGGCCCTGGCGCCCGTCGTCGTCGACGCGCTCGCCGGCCGACCCATCCACGACTGACCCGGCTCCGAACCCGGGGGATGTGAGGACGACCACGGACACGAGGACGAGCGGGGGTGCCGGCGCTGTGGAGGGGAACCGCCGGTGGCACGCGCTCGCGGGTCTGCTGGCCGCGGCGCTGACGCTGGGCGTGGGGCAACTGGTCGCGGGGATCGTCTCCCCGTCGAGCGCGCCCCTCGTCGTCGTCGGTGACGCGGTGGTGGACCGGGTCCCCGCGTGGTTGAAGGACACCGCGATCCGTGCCTTCGGGTCGCACGACAAGACCGTGCTGCTCACGACGATCGCGGTCGTCGTCGCGCTCCTCGCCGTCCTGGCGGGGGTCCTGGCGCGCCGGCGTCTCGCGCTCGGCGTCGGGGTGGTCGGTGTCCTCGGCGCGGTGGGTGTCGCGGCTGCAGCCAGCCGGCCCGACGCCACCACGTTCTCGCCCCTGCCGTCGGCCCTCGGGGCGGCGGCGGGGACGTACGCGCTGGTGGTGCTCACCCGCCGCCTCACCCGCCGGCCGTCGCGAGGACCGGGGGATCCTTCCCCGGGTCGAGGCGCGGCCGGCGGCCCACCCACCGGCCCGCCCCGGCGCGGGGTGCTGCTCGGGAGCACCGCGGCGGCGGCCCTGGTCAGCGGGGGAGCGGGCCAGTTCCTCGTCAGCACCCGCAGCGCGGAGGAGTCGCGCGCCCGCGTGGTGCTGCCCGAGCCCGCCGACCCGGCGCCCGCGCTGCCGGCCGGGCTGGACCCCGCCGACGCCGTCGCGAGCGGGCTCACCACCTACGCGACGGGGAGCGCGGACTTCTACCGCGTCGACACCGCCCTCGTCGTGCCCGACGTCACGGCCGAGCGGTGGTCGCTGCGGATCCACGGCCGCGTCGAGCGCGAGCTCACGCTCGACTTCGCCACCCTGCTGGCCAAACCCCTGCGCGAGCGCTGGATCACCCTGACGTGCGTGAGCAACGAGGTCGGCGGGTCTTACGTCGGCAACGCCCGCTGGCTCGGGTACCCGTTGCAGGACCTGCTCGCCGAGGTCGGGGTCACCGACGGCGCGGACATGCTGTTCGCCACCAGCACCGACGGGTTCACCCTGTCCGCCCCGCTGGCCGAGGCCACCGACGGCCGCGACGCGATGCTGGTCGTCGGGATGGACGGCCGGCCCCTGCCCCGCGAGCACGGGTTCCCCGTCCGCATGGTGATCCCCGGCCTGTACGGGTACGTCTCGGCGTGCAAGTGGGTCACCGACCTCGAGGTCACGACGTTCGCGGAGAAGACCGCGTACTGGACCGACCGCGGGTGGGCGGCGAAGGGCCCGGTCAAGACCGCGTCCCGCGTCGACGTCCCGAGGTCGTTCGCGAAGGTCCGCGCCGGGCGGGTCCCCGTCGCGGGGGTCGCGTGGGCCCAGCACCGGGGGGTTTCCCGGGTCGAGGTCCGGGTCGACGAAGGGGAGTGGGACGAGGCGCTGGTCCTGCCGTCGGTCTCGGCCGACACGTGGTGCCAGTGGGTCTACGACTGGGACGCGAGCGAACCCGGGACCCACTCGATCCAGGTCCGTGCCACCGACGGCACGGGGACCCCGCAGACCGACGTGGTCGTCGGGCCCGTCCCCGACGGGGCCACCGGCTACGACTCGATCACGGTCACGGTCGTCTGAAGAAGCCTGCCCCGCAGACCAATCCGAGCGGGTCGCGGTGCCGAACCCCTGACGTGAGACGCACCGGGACCCTCGTCGCCGTCACCGCCACCGGGTCCGGTGCGGCCCGGTCCGCACAGTTGGCGCCACGGCCGGCGCCACGGCCCGCCCCGCGGGTCCCGTCCCGGTGTCCGCGAGGTGGTGCCGGGTGTGCCGGGTGTGTCGTGGGGTGACACAGTGACCGTGATGACGTTCACCGCCGAGGAGTCCCTGGTCGCCGCCGCGCGCGGTGACCAGAGCGCCTTCGCGGGCTTCTACGACGCGACCGCGGCGGCCGTGCACGGCACCGTCCTGCGCGTGCTGCGCGACCCGGCGCAGTCCGAGGAGGTCGTCCAGGAGGTCTTCCTGGAGGCGTGGCGGACCGCGGCGCGCTTCGACCCCGAGCGGGGCAGCGCGAAGGGCTGGGTCGTCACCATGGCCCACCGGCGCGCCGTGGACCGCGTGCGCGCGGCGCAGGCCAGCAGCCTGCGCGAGGAGAAGGTGGGGTACCAGGAGGTGCCCCCGTACGACACCGTCAGCGAGGAGGTGCAGGTGATGCTCGAGACCGACGAGGTGCGCCGGGCGTTGTCCGCGCTGACCCCGCTGCAGCGCGAGGCCATCGACCTCGCCTACTTCGGCGGCCGCACCCACCGCCAGATCTCCGACGACCTCCAGGTGCCGCTGGGCACCGTCAAGACGCGTCTGCGCGACGGCCTGATCCGGCTGCGCGACGTCATGGGGGTGATGGCCCCGTGACCGCACCGCAGGAGGACCCCTTGCTCGCCGCTGCCTGGGCGCTGGACGCGCTCGACGACGACGAACGCGCCGCGTACGAGGAGCGTCTGGCCGCCCACCCGGAAGAACGCGCGGACGCTGAGGCGTTGCGCGAGACCGCGTCCCGGCTCGCCGTCGGCGTCGAACCGCCCGCGCGGCTGCGTGCCTCGATCCTCGACGCGATCGCGGCGACCCCCCAGGACCAGCCGCAGGACCAGCCGCAGGGGCACCGCGCGCCGGGACCGCCCGTCGTCGACCTCACCGCCGCGCGCGAGCGCCGCGCGCCGCGCCGCGGGCCCTCCCGCTGGAGCGTGCTGGTCGCCGCGGCCGGGATCCTGGTCGCCGCTGCGGGGGTGGGGTTCGGGCTGGCCGCCCAGCCGGACGAGGCGCCGGCCCCGAGCGCGCAGCAGCTCGCGCGCCAGCAGGTCGGCGACCTCCTCACCGCGCCGGGGGCGACGGTCTCGACGGTCGCGGTGACCGGCGGGGGCACCGCCACGCTCGTGCGGGCCGAGGGCCGGATCGGTGTCCTCACGTCGGACCTGCCCGTGGCCGGGACCGGTCGCGGCTACCAGCTGTGGCTGGCGACGGGGGACACGCTGACCTCGGCGGGCATGCTGACCGTCTCCGCCGCAGGCGGTTCCGCCACGGTCGTCGACGCGGGACGGGCGACGGGCGTGGGGATCTCGGTGGAACCGGCGGGGGGTTCCCAGCAGCCCACGACGACCCCGGTGGTGTTCACGCCGCTCGCGGTGTGAGGCTCGCCGGGCCGGCTACGGCCGGTCGACGTTCGGGTTGATCCACTTCCGTTCCCCGCGCAGGTCCCCGACGGGGTTGGTCCGCGGGACGGTCCGCGCGCGCCGGCGGGTGCGTAGCTCCTCGCGCAGCGCGCGCACCTCCTCCGGCACCGGGACGGCGTCGCGGCGTTCGATCTCGTCCATGGTCCGGCGCAGCGCCCGGCGCTCGGCGGACTCCTCCTTCTCCCGCAGCACGCGGGCGACGTACTCGCCGTGCGGGCCGTCCAGCCCCTTCCACGGGGCCAGCCGGCGGGTCAGGCGCAGTTCGGCGCTGCTGGAACCGGCCAGCCACGTCTGCTCGGAGCCGTCCGGCAGCCGTTCCAGGGCCCACATCACGTCCCGGACCGTCCAGCCCTCGAAGGGCAGCAGCGCCTCGGCGACGGTGACGGTCGCGATGTCGCGCAGCCCCAGCGTCCGCTGCTGGACGTCGTAGGCGATCTCCCAGACGTCGCCGTGGCGGGGGCCGTCCGAACGCCAGGTCCGGTCGCGCTGGCGGGCCGCGGCGCGGTCGCGCTCGGCGGCCTCGGCCAGCCGGGCGGCGTGCGCGGCGCGGACGCGTTCGCGCGACTCCAACCACCGGCGCCGGATCTCGATCAGTTCGTTGAGCGAGGCCACGCCCCGATTGAAGCAGAGTGCGGGAGAAGGGACTCGAACCCTCACGCCCGGAGGCACAGGAACCTAAATCCTGCGTGGCTGCCAGTTACACCACTCCCGCTCAGGCGCCAGCCTACTGGTCCAGGCCGAGATCCTTGCGGAGCTTGGCGACGTGCCCCTTGGCCCGCACGTTGTACTGCGCGAGCTCCACGACGCCCTGGGGGTCGACGACGACGGTGGAGCGGACGACCCCCACGGACGTGCGGCCGTAGTTGGTCTTCTCGCCCCACGCCCCGTACGCCTCCAGGACGGCGTGGTCGGGGTCGGACAGCAGGGGGAAGGTGAGGCCGTCGCGCTCGGCGAACGCCGCGAGCTTGTCGACGGGGTCCTTGGAGATCCCGACGACCGTGTAGCCGGAGGCGTTCAGGGCGTCGAGGGAGTCGCGGAAGTCGCAGGCCTGGGTCGTGCAGCCGGGGGTCATGGCCGCGGGGTAGAAGTACACGACGACGTGCTCGCCGGAGTCGGCCAGCAATTCCTTCAGCGTGACCGTGGAGCCGTCGTGGGCGGTCAGCGTGAAGTCGGGGGCGAGGTCGCCGGGCACCAGTCGCGTCATGGGCGCCGACGATAGACCTCGCCGGGACACCGCGAGACCCCGCCGGGACACCGCGAAGACCCGGTGAGGACCCGGCGAAGACCCCGCCAGGAGACGGGGCCTCCTCTCCGGTACGGTTCCGGGGACGTCGAGCAGAACACAGGAGGTGGCCGTGGCGGCCAGCGACGGCAAGGCCGAGATCACGATCAGCGACCCCCGTGCCCTCGAGCGCGAGGTGGAGGCGCGCCGCGCCCAGCTCGCGGGCACCATCGACGAGCTGACGTCCCGGCTGGCCCCGGCCTCGATCGCCCAGCGGTCCCTCGCGGACGCGCGCGGCAAGGTGAACGACTTCGCCTTCGACCACCGCGGCGGCCTGCGGGTCGAACGCGTCGCCGCCGTCGGTGTCGCCGTCCTGGGGATCACCGCGTTCCTCGTGGTCCGCGCCGTCCGCAAGCGCCGCTGACCGTGGCCGACCCCGAGCAGCTGCCCGTGCGGATGCTGCACGACCGCGTCCTGGTCCTCCCGGACGACGCGGCCGAGCGCAAGTCCTCGGCGGGCATCCTCATCCCGGCCACCGCGGCCGTCGGCAAGCGGCTCAGCTGGGCCGCCGTCGTGGCCGTCGGGCCGCACGTCCGGCAGGTCGCCACGGGCGACAAGGTCCTGTTCGACCCCGAGGACAAGGCCGAGGTCGAGCTGCACGGCAAGGGGTACACGCTGCTGCGCGAACGCGACCTGCACGCCGTGGCCGCCCCGGGCGACTCCGGTGGCGGCACCGGGCTCTACCTCTGAGCACGCTCTGAGGAACAAGTACTCCCCGCTGCAGGTCGCGGGCCCGCTGCCCGGGGACATGGTCCGCTCGATCCCGGCGATCGTGCGGGCTCCGCACCTGTTCCTCACCGACGTCACCACCCGGCACGGGCCGGCGGCGGCGATCCCGATGCCCCGCACCCCCGTCCTGGTCCTCGCCGACCCCGACGGGGTCCGGCGGGTGCTCGTCGACAACGCCCGCGACTACGGCAAGGCGACGATCCAGTACTCCGCGCTGGCCACCGTGACCGGACCGGGGCTGCTCGCCGGGGACGGGACGCGGTGGCGGACCCACCGCCGCGTCGTCCAGCCCGCCTTCCACCACTCCGGCCTGCGCGACGTCGCCGTCCACGCCGTCCACGCCGGGCAGCGGCTGGCCGTCGAGGCCGACGCGGCCGGCGGTGCCCCGATCGACGTCCTGGACGCCACCTCCCGCGCCGGGCTGGAGGTCGTGGGCCACACCCTGGCCGCCGCGGACCTCAGCGGCGACGCTCCCGCCCTGGTCGGTGCCGTCGGCCGCGCCCTCGAACTCGTCGTGCGGCGCGCCGCGAGCCCGGTCCCGGCCTCCTGGCCCACCCCCTCCCGGCGCCGTCTCGCCCGCGAGGTCGCCACCGTCGACGACCTGTGCGCGCGCATCCTCGCCGACCGCGCGGCCCGGCCCCTGGACGACCCGCACGACCTGGTCGGGCTCATGCTCGCCGCCGGCATGGACGACCGGCAGATCCGCGACGAGCTCGTCACCTTCGTCGTCGCCGGCCACGAGACCGTGGCCAGCTCCCTGACGTGGACGCTGGACCTGCTGTCGCGCAACCCGTCCGCGCTCGCGGCCGTCCACGCCGAGCTCGACGGCCTGCCCGCCGACCCCACCTGGGACGACGTCCCGCAGCTGCCGTACCTGCGGGCCTGCGTCGACGAGGCGCTGCGGTTGTACCCGCCCGCGTGGGTGATCACCCGCAAGGCCCTGGCCCCCGACCGCCTCGACGTCGCCGGGACCGTCGTCGACGTGCCCGCCGGGACGCTCGTCATCGTCTGCACCTGGGCCCTGCACCGCGACCCCGGCCGCTGGGAGGAGCCCGGGCTCTTCCGGCCGGAGCGCTTCCTGGACGCCGCCGAGCGCCGGCGCGACGACTACGTCCCCTTCGGGGCCGGTCCCCGCCTGTGCATCGGGCGCGACCTCGCCCTCGTCGAGGAGGTCCTCGTCCTGGCCACCCTGCTGCGCACCCGCACCCTGCGGCCCGTGCCCGGCCCGCCGCCGCGCGTGGACGCCCTCGTGACCCTGCGCCCCCGCGGCGGTCTGCGTCTGCACGTCGAGCGCCGGTAGCGGCCGGTCCCGTCCGGGACCCGGGCAGGGATCAAGGACCCTCGCGCCCGTGCCGATGGGCAGCGGGTGAGGTCACGTCGAGCACCGGCGGCCGGCGGGCTCGCCGCCGTCGCGGCCCTCGCCGTCCTCGTCCTCGTCGACGGCGTCGGCGGGCCCGTCCTGCAGGCCGCCGCCGCCACCGTCCCCGGGATCGTCGCCACCCTCGTCGCCGTCGTCCGGTTGCGCACCCGGCCTGCCGCGCGTCGCCGGGCCTGGGCCGTGCAGGCCGCGGGGCTCCTGGTGACCACCGCCGGCTACCCCCTGTTCCACCTCGGGCTGCTGGCCGGTCTGCCTCCCGGCTACCCCCTCCCGGCCGACGTCTTCTTCCTCACCGGCGGGGCCCTCGTCGTGGCCGCCGGTGTCCTGCTCAACCGCGGGGTGCGGGACCGCGGCGCCACGGCCGACGCCGCGATCGCCGTCACCGGCCTCTGGGTCGCCGTCACCGCCCTGCTCGTGCGGCCGGCGCTCGCGGACCAGCCGGGCGTGCTCGCGGTCGTGCTCACGGCGGCCTACCCGGCGCTGGACCTGGCGAACCTGGCCCTGGTCCTGCGGTTGTGGCTGGCCCGCCGGGTGCCGTCCGGACCGGCGGCCCTCTTCGCCGGCGCGTTCGGGTGCGTGCTCTTCGGGGACTCCGCCGTCGGCGCCCTCGTCGAGGTGGCGCCGGTGGACCTGCGGCCCTGGTTCGGGCTGCCCTTCCAAGTCGCGCTGCTCCTGGTGGCCGCGGCCGTCGCCCACCCGCGGTCCGGCGAGGTCGGCCTGGGCCCGGGGCGCACGCGCGCCTGGTCGACCGCGCACTGGGTCGTCGTCGGGGGCGCCTCGTGCGTGCCCTCGGTCGTGCTGCTCGTCCAGGGCGCCGCCGGCGGGGCCGTCGACTGGCTCGTCACCGGGGCCGGGGCCCTGGTCATGTCGCTGCTGGGCGTCGGCCGGGTCCACCACGCCCTCGTCCGCGTCCAGCGCACCGCCGACGACCTCGCCGGTCAGGCCCGCACCGACGAGCTGACCCGGCTGCCCAACCGGCGCAGCTGGGACGCCGAACTGCACCGGGCGCTCGCCAGCGACCAGGACGTCGCCGTCGCCCTGCTCGACCTCGACCACTTCAAGCGCCTCAACGACACCCACGGCCACGCCGAGGGCGACCGCGTCCTGCGGACCGCCGCCGCGAACTGGCGCGCTGCGCTGCCCGAGGGGGCGTTCCTGGCCCGGCACGGCGGCGAGGAGTTCGCCCTGCTCCTGGGCGGCGACCTCGTCGCCCGCGCCGGTGTCGTCGCCGAACGGCTCCTGCGGGCCTGCCCCGCACCGCAGACCGTCTCGATCGGCCTGGCCCGCCGCCTGCCCGGGGAGGACACCGCGCAGCTGCTGGCGCGCGCCGACGCCGAGCTCTACCGGGCCAAGGCGGCCGGGCGCGACCGCGTGTGCGTCGCTGCTCCGACCGGGTGAACCGCGCCGCGAGGGCTCAGGTCCCGGCCCGCGGGTGCCGACGGACCACCAGGGTCCACCGGGACCCGCGTCCGGTCTTCGAGGAGGAAGCCGTGAAGCCGCTGCACCAGGTCCTGCGCGACCTCGAGCTCGCCGCCCACCGGGGGACGCTCACCCCGTCGTTCCTGGACTCCTACGCCCGCCGAAACGGCGAGGGGGTCCTGTCGCTCTACGGCCTGGCCGCGCGCCACGGGCTGCCCGTCGCCGCCGAGGAGGGGCGCAACGACCAGCTCGGCGAGCACCGCGAGTGGCACGCGCACGTCGACGCGAGCGCCGTCGAACGCGACCTCGACGCCCGCAGCGCCGCGGTCGTGCGCGCGGCCCACGCCGCCGTGGAGGACGACGGGCGTCCGGCCGTGCTGCGCAAACCGACCCGCAACTCCTTCTACCCGGTCAAGCGCGCCGGCTGAACCGGCGGCGCTGCGGCTCAGGGCATCTCCATCGTCTCGGCCCGGCGCACCTCGCCCAGCGCGGCCTCCAGCGCCCGGCGCAGGGGGCGCCCCGGCCCGGTCGCCACGTCGTGCACCAGCAGCAGGGAGTGCTGCAGCACGAGCTCGTGACCGAGCCGGGGGATCTCCTCGGGGTCGGGGTGCTCACCCAGGGCCGCCACGAGCACCACCACGAGGATCCGCGGGTCCAGGGCCTCGAACCAGGCCGCCGCCCGCGCCGTCGCCGCGACCGCGTCCCGCACGTCGTCGGCGTCCAGGCCGTCCGGGTGGCGTTCCTCCAGCGCCTGCCGCAGCACCCAGCCCAGCACCACCCGCGCCTGTTCGGCGTCGAACCGGGCCAGGTCGGCGCTCGCCGCCGCGAAGGCCGGCGCGTCGCCCACCGCCTCCACGGCGCGCGTGACGAGACGGACCAGCGTCGTGGGGTCGGCGGAGCTCACCGGCCCATCATCGCCCGTGCGTGGCTAGCCTCCTGCGGGTGTCCCTCGAGCGCGTCCCCGACCTCACCTCGCTGCGCCTGCTCGTCGCGGTCGTCGAGGCCGGGTCCATCGGCCGCGCCGCCCGGACCGTCGGTCTGACCCAGCAGGCCGCCTCGGACCGCCTGCGCGCCATGGAGTCCCAGGTCGGCGTCACCCTCCTGCACCGCACCCGGCAGGGCTCGACCCCGACCGAGGCCGGCACCGTCCTGGCCGGCTGGGCCACCCGCCTGCTCGAGGTCGCCGCCGAGGTCGCCGAGGGCATCGCCACCCTGCGCGCCGACCGCACCGCCCGTCTGCGCGTCGCGTCGAGCATGACCATCGCCGAGCACCTCGTTCCGCGGTGGCTGCTCGTCCTGCGCCAGCGCGCCGAGGCCTCCGGGACACCACCACCGGCCGTCGAGCTCCTGGCCACCAACAGCGTCCGCGTCCTGGCCGCGGTCGAGGACGGGGACGTCGACCTCGGGTTCGTCGAGGGCACCGACGTCCCGGGGACCGTCCGCAGCCGCGAACTGCTGGCCGACCACCTCGTGGTCGTCGTGGCCCCCGGCCACCCCTGGACCCGGCGGCGCCGGCCCGTCGACGCCGCCGAGCTCGCCGCCACCCCCCTGGTGGCCCGCGAGGTCGGCTCCGGCACCCGCGACGTCCTCGAACGGGCGCTCGCCGTCCTGGGTCTGCGCCCCGTCGCGCCCGCCGTCGAGCTCAGCACCGCCACGAGCGTGCGCGAGGCCGTGCGCGCCGGGACCGGGGTCGCCGTCCTGTCCCGCCTCGCGGTGGCCGACGACGTCGACGCGGGACGGCTGCGGGTCGTCGCGGTGCGGGGTCTGGACCTGAGCCGGACCCTGCGAGCGGTGTGGACCGGTGCGGCGCGGATGCCCCCGGGTCCGGCGCGCGAACTGCTGGAGGTCGCCTCCGTCAGCAGGTGAGCCCGTCCCGCAGGGCCGCCAGGTTCTGCCGCATGAGGCCCAGGTAGTCCTCGCCCTCGTCCACCCGCTCGACGGGGTGCAGCACGGCGGTCCGCACGCCCAGCTCGGTGGCCAGTTTCTCGGCCACGGCCGGGTTGGCGCTCGCCTCGAAGTAGATGGTCTGCACGGAGTTCTCCCGGGCCACGGCCAGGACGTCGCGGACGCGGGCCGGGGAGGGTTCGACGGAAGGGTCGATCCCGGCGATCCCGACCTGGCGCAGGCCGTAGCGGTCCGCGAGGTACCCGAACGCCTCGTGCGAGGTGACCAGGGCGGCCCCGCGGCACGGGGCCAGGGCGTCGGCGTAGTCGGCGTCGAGGTCCGTCATCCGCTGCCGCAGGGCCGCCGCGCCGGCCCGGTAGTCCTGCTCGCCGGCGGGGTCGACCTCGGTGACCTCGTCGGCGACGTCGTCGCCGAGGTCGGCCATCAGCGTCGGGTCGAGCCAGAAGTGCGGGTCCCGGTCGAGGTCGGCGTAGGCCGCGGCGTCGACGAGGTGCTCGGGGGGCCGGGAGGACAGGGCGGCGTCGACGGCGGGCTGCATCGAGGACAGGTGCACCACCACGTCGGCGTCCACGAGGTCGGCCAGCTGCCGGGTCGAGAGGTCGGCGTCGTGGCTGTCGGCGCCGGGGGTGACGGTGTTGGCGACGTCCGCGCGCCCGCCCGCCACGGCGGCCGCGACGAACTCCAGCGGGTGCGAGGTCGTCACGACCGACAGCCGCCCGTCCTGCTCGCCGGTCGCGGGGGCACCGCAGCCGGCGAGCAGGACGAGGGCGGCGCCGGCCACCGGGAGGGCGAACCTCACTCGGTGACCTCACCGGGGACGGCGGTGAGCTCGTTCGGGGTCACCGTCAGCGTGCCGCTGGCGTAGACCTCGCCGGTCTCGATGTCGACCGCGTGGATCTCCTTCGTGGCGGGTTCGGTGACGTACGCGGTGCCGTCCAGGGTGAACACCTGCGGCTGCGGGGCCTGCCAGTCCTCCTGGACCTCCCACGGGTCGACGACCGGGGTGGACCGGGTGACGGTGCCGGCGGCGGTGTCGACGAGGTGCAGCTGCCCGTCGGTACCGAGCACGACGCCCTCGCCGTTCTCGCCGCGCCCGAGGGAGCGGTACCAGTAGGAGGTCCCGCCGGGCAGTTCCACGAGGCGCAGGGTCGCGGTGGTGGTGTCGATGAGCGAGACGCGCGTGGTGAGGTCGATCTCGGCGTCGGGGTTCGACTTGTAGTCGCCGAGCACGATCGGGGACTCGTCGGTGCCCCACTGGTTGCCGATGCGGCCGTAGGCGTCGGGGCTCTGGACCTTGGTGATCTGGTCGCCCTCGACGACGAGGACGCCGTCGCTGCAGCCGATGACGACGGTCTCGTCCGCGGCGACGGTCTCGCCGTGGGTGTTCGGGCACTGGTCGTTCGCGGCGATCTCGGCGTTGTCCGCGTCGAGGACGCGGATGCCCGTCCGGGCCTCCTCGGTGCCCTCGGTGACGACCAGCGTCCCGTCGCTGCGTTCGACGGCGACCCCGTGGTGGGCCGAGGGGGTCGTGTACTCGCGGACCTCGCCCTCCTGCACGGCGTCGTGGCCGACGTGCTCGGATCCGAAGGACACGATGTGGCCGGTGCCGTCGTCGAAGAGGGTCGTCCTCCCGGCGTGGCGCACGACGTGACCGGGTTTGTCGGCCTCGTGCACGACGCCGGTGTCGTGCGGCTCACCCGTGTAGTAGTGCGAGTGGTCGCCGTGCGGTTCGCTCCACGCGCCGGCGTCGACGACGTGGAAGCCGCCGGCCGCGGAGACCATCACGTGCCGGCCGTCGCCGGCGGGGTTGAGACGGGTGAAGCCGTCGAACGGCAGGTCGGCCAGCACCTCGAAGGTGGCGGCGTCGAGGACCTGGACGCCGCCGTCGTAGGTCACGGCGACGCGGGCCTTGGCGGCGCCGACCTCGGTGGCCGCGGTCCTGGCGCTGTGGCCGTCCCCGGAGGTGGCGGTCGGGGCAGCAGGGGTCTCGGCGGAGCTGCCGCCGCAGGCGGCGAGCAGGGTCAGGGAGAGGGGCAGGGCGGTCAGGACGAGCAGGGGGCTGCGGCGCACGGGGAGGTCCAACCTGGTCGGGAGCTGTGAACGGCAGGACCGTAGCACGAGTGAGAATCGTTATCGGAAAACCTGTGCGCGATCTCCGGATGAGAAGCGGGCCGGACTGTGGTGGGGTGAGGTCCGTGGACGAGACCGACGTGACCGACGTGACCGCCGAGCTGGTCGAGCTGGTCGAGCACGAGCCGAGTGAGATCACCTACGACGAGCAGCGCTACCCGGCCAGGCCTCGATCCCTGCGCCGCCCCCGCCCGCAGGCGCGACTGCGCGGCACCGACGCGCCCCCGCGCCCGGCGGCCGGGGAGGGGGCCGCGGACGGGTCCAACCCCGAGTACGTCCGGTGGCTGCTGGCGCAGTCCATGCTCGCCGACGCCCAGAAGATCAGCCGGCAGTTCTCCGGCAAGTCGAGCATGTGGCAGAACCCCTACGCCAAGCCCGACCCCCGGCGCGCCGTCGACACCGCCGCCGTCTGGTTCACCGCGTACCCCATCTCGCTCGTCACCCGGCAGGGCCGCTCGTTCCTCGGCTCGCTCGGCGACCCCGAGCTGTGGCAGGCGTTCCAGCGCATCGGCATCGACGCCGTCCACACCGGCCCGGTCAAGTCCGCCGGCGGGCTCGACGGCTGGCGGCAGACCCCGAGCGTCGACGGCCACTTCGACCGCATCTCCACCGAGATCGACCCCATGTTCGGCACCGAGGGCGAGTTCCGGCACCTGTGCGAGGTCGCGGCCGAGCACGACGGCAGCGTCATCGACGACATCGTCCCCGGGCACACCGGCAAGGGGGCGGACTTCCGCCTCGCCGAGATGGCCTTCCAGGACTACCCCGGCATCTACCACATGGTCGAGATCCCCCCGGAGTGCTGGGAACTGCTGCCCGACGTCCCGCCCGGGCACGACGCGGCGAACCTCGACGCCGCGGCCGAGGCCGCCCTGTCCGAACGCGGTTTCATCATCGGCCAGCTCCAGCGCGTCATCTTCTACGCCCCCGGCATCAAGGAGACGAACTGGTCGGCCACCCGCGAGGTCGAGGGCGTCGACGGCGTCGTCCGGCGCTGGGTGTACCTGCACTACTTCAAGCAGGGGCAGCCGTCGGTGAACTGGCTCGACCCGTCCTTCGCCGGGATGAAACTCGTCATCGGCGACGCCCTGCACTCCCTCGGCGACCTGGGGACGAGCGCACTGCGCCTGGACGCCAACGGGTTCCTCGGCGTCGAGAAGACCGTCGAGGGTCCCGCGTGGTCCGAGGGGCACCCGCTGTCGGAGGCGGCGAACCACCTCATCGCAGGCATGGTGCGCAAGGTCGGCGGGTTCACCTTCCAGGAGCTGAACCTCACCATCGAGGACATCCGCGACACCTCCGAGGTCGGCGCGGACCTTTCCTACGACTTCATCACCCGGCCCGGGGTCCAGCACGCCGTCGCCACCGGGGACACCGAGTTCCTGCGGTTGTGCCTGCGGCAGGCGCTGGCGCTCGGCGTCGACCCGGCCTCGCTGGTCCATGCCCTGCAGAACCACGACGAGCTCACCTACGAACTCGTCCACTGGGCCACCCGGCACGCCGAGGACGAGTACGAGTTCCGCGGCTCGACCACCACCGGCGCAGCTCTCGCCGAGACCATCCGGGCCGACCTCGTCGAGCGCCTCACGGGGGACAACGGCCCCTACAACCTCGTCTTCACGACGAACGGGATCGCCTGCACGAGCGCGAGCGTCATTGCCGCCAGCCGCGGGCACCGCGTCCTGGACGACCTGACCCAGGAGGACGTCGAGCAGATCAAGCGCGCCCACCTGCTGATGGCGATGTTCAACGCCTGGCAGCCCGGCGTCTTCGCGCTCTCCGGCTGGGACCTGCTGGGGATGCTGCCGCTGCCGGTGGAGGCCGTGAAACCCCTGCTCAGCTCCGGCGACACCCGCTGGATCGAACGCGCCGCGCACGACCTCATGGGCGTCGCACCCGAGGCCACGATGTCGGCGTCCGGGATCCCGGTGGGACGGTCCCTGTACGGCAACGTGCCGCAGCAGCTCGAGGACGAGAACTCGTTCGCGAACAAGCTGCGGGAGGTCCTGCAGGTGCGCCGGGACAACCGCATCGCCACGGCCCGACAGATCGACATCCCGGCCGTCGCGCACCCGAGCATGCTGGTGATGGTGCACGAGCTCGACCCCGCCGCCCACGACGGCCGCGCCACCCTGCAGGTCACGGTGCTGAACTTCGGCGCCGAGACGATCGAGGGGTCGGTGCGCTCGGAGTTCTTCACCCCCCGGGTCCCCGTCGTCGACCTGTCGAACGGCGGGGAGATCGGCTGGGTCGACGACCTCAAGAGCTTCGGCGTGTGGCTCGCGCCCTACGCCGGGATGTCGTTGCTGCTGAAGGCGAACGAGCCCGAGGACGAGGACGTCAGGCGCCCGGAGGCACGTTGAACGGCGTGAGGATCTGGATCGGGGAGGCCGTGCCGGGCAGCTCGGAACGGGTGTAGGGGGCCTGCAGCAGCATCCGGCACGCCTGCCGGCAGTCGCTGCGCAGGTCGTGGTGCAGCACGACGGACAGGTCGCCGTGCCGCAGCAGGTCGGCGTTCTCCCCGTCCAGGTCGTGCGCGACGAACGCGACGGGGCGGGTGCCGGCCCGTTCGAAGGCCCGGACCACGGCCGCGTTGCCGCCGGCCCCCGCGCACATCGAGTACACCGCCCGCAGCGTCGGCCGCCCGGCGAGGGCGGCCACGACGGCCTCCTCCAGGACCGCGGGGTCCTGGTCGTCGTCGACGACGCCGAGCACCGGGCGCACCGACCCTTCCAACTGGGCCAGCGCCGCCTCGAAACCCTTGCGGCGGCTGCGTTCGGAGTCCTGCGGCTGACGGCTGCCCACGACCAGGACGGTCTCGGCGGGGTCGGGGACCCACTGCGTCAGCAGGTACGCCGCGGTGGCGCCGGCCCCGCGGTTGTCGGCGCCCACGTACCCGCGCCGGCGGCTGCCCGGCAGGTCGCTGGCCAGGGTGACGACGGGGACCTGCGCGTCGGCCAGCCGCTGGACCGCGGCCCGCACCTCGGGCAGGTCGGGGGACTGCAGCACCACGCCGTTGGACCCGGTGCGCAGCACCCGGTCCAGCTCGGCGGCCACCCAGGCGCCGCCGGCGCCGGAGGACGTGTGGAACCGGGCGCGGACCGTCGCGGGGTGCAGCGCCGGCAGCTCGACCTCCAGCGCCGCGCGGACGGCGTCGGCGAACCGGCGGGGCGCGGCCATCACCACGTCGAACATCACCGTCCGGCCGCTGAGCCGCACCTGCGACTGCTGGCGTTCGAGGTCCTCGACGGCCCGGCGCACCTGTTCCACGGTGGCGGCCCGGACCCCGGGCCGTTCGTGCAGCACCCGGTCGACCGTCGCCTCCGACAACCCCGCCTGCACCGCGATGTCGCGGACGCTGAACTTGCGGCGCACGCTCACCCCGCCACCACCGGCAGCGGGTCGGCCGGGTCCCACCGGTCCAGGTCGTCGATCTCCACCACGCCCCGAATCTAAGCGGTGCCCGGGGCGGCCCCGGGCCCGGCGCGGTGGACGGCGCGGTGGACGGCGCGGTGGACGGCGCGCTCGCCGACGATGGCGCGCTAACGGTTAATGCGTTAACCGGTAACCTGGCGTCCATGACGACCACGGAGACGACCGACCCGCTCGCCCTGGAGCGTCAGGTCTGCTTCGCGCTCGTCGTGGCCGCCCGCACGGTCCTGTCGGTCTACCGGCCCGTCCTGGAGCCCCTCGGCCTCACCCACCCGCAGTACCTCGTGATGCTCGCGCTGTGGGGGCGCGAGCCGATGTCCGTCAAGGAGCTCAGCGAGGCGCTGCAGCTCGACCCGCCCACCCTGTCCCCGCTGCTCAAGCGCCTCGAGGCGAACGGCCTGCTCGAGCGCAAGCGCCTGCCCGAGGACCAGCGCAGCCTCGCCGTCACGCTCACCGACGCGGGGTGGGCGTTGCGCGAGCGGGCGCTGGAGGTCCCCGGGCAGATCGTGACCCGGCTCGGCATGGACCTCGCCGAGCTCGAACGGCTGCGGGACGGGCTGTCCCACGTCATCGACGCGGCGGTGCGGGCTCAGCAGGACTGAGCCTCGCCCCCGCCTCCTCGGCCACGTCCGGGCCGCAGGCGCCCGCCGGGGTGTGGACCCCGGGGTCCGTGCGACCGTCGGCGACCCGGCGGGTGACGGCGAGCAGGACCTCGCCGGTGAACTCCATCGCGTCGCCGGCCCGCAGCCAGCCCTCGCGCCGGGACCCGTCGGGCCAGACGACCACGGCGCGACCCCACGAGTGCGGGCGGGGCCGGGCCGCGGCCTGCGTCCTGGTCCGCGCGAGCCGGGAGACCGCCGCCCGGCGCAGGGCGGGGATCGACAGCGCGCGACCGGCGAGCGGCAGCAGGGCCCGCACGACCCGTTGCGCCGGAACGAGTCCGGAGGTGGCTACGACGTCCGGTGCCCCGCTGGCCAGGTGCGCCGCGAGCAGTTCGGCCGACGGCGCCGAGGCGGACGCGACGGTCGTGCCGTCGGGCAGGGTGAACCGTTCGGCGCGGGCCGCCAGCCGGGTGCGGACGAGCTCGCCGCCGCGGAACTCCCGTCCGCCCGTCGTGAGGACGTCGACGACGCTGGCGGCGAAGGCCTCACCGGTCTCGCCGTCCTGCGTGGCGGAGGACCCCAGGGCGTCGACCTGGACGGACGCGGGCGTGGGCAGTCCCCGGGTCAGCCGCACGACGAGCGCCTCGGTGGCGAGCACGCCGAAACCCGCGCCCGTCACGAGGGTGCTGCCCGCCGCCCGGGCGTCGGCGTCGAGGGTGCGCAGCTCCTCCAGCACCCGGAGGTCGTTGGCGAGGTCCACGTAGTGCCCGCCGGGCAGCGTCGCCCGGGCCAGCGGGACCGTCGAGCCCCGGTAGTCGCCGGCCAGGTTCACGAGGACGAGCGGCCGCCCGTGGCGCACGGCCTCGGCCGCGGCGGCCAGGTCGGGGTGCACCGCGGTCCGCACGGGGCGGGGCAGGTCCGCGCTCGCGCGCTCCAGGCGGCCGGCGTCGCGGCCGAGCAGGGTGATCTCGTGGTCGGTGGTCTCCAGCAGGCGGCGGGTGAGGGCCCGGCCGGTGCGGCCGGTGGCGCCGGCGATCCAGATGCCCGTGCGGGGGAGGGGCACGACGTTCTCCGTCCAGGTGGCAGCACCTTGATGGCACTGAGTGTCGTCACGGTACCCTGGGCCGTGCCACGTTGGGAACCGGGCAGCGCGGACCGCCTGCGGGTCGCGGCCCTGGAGCTGTTCGCCGAGCACGGCTACGACGCCGTGACGGTGAACGCCATCACCGACCGCGCCGGCCTGGGGCGGCGCACGTTCTTCCGCCACTTCAAGGACAAGCGCGAGGTCCTGTTCGCCGGTTCCGAACGCCTGCCCGTCGCGCTCGAGGAACGCGTCGCGGCCGCCGACGCTGCGGTCCCGGCGCCCGAGGCCGTCCTCGCGGCGCTGGCCGAGGTGGGCGAGGAACTGCTGCGCGTCACGACGCACCAGGCCGTCCGCGCCGCGGTCATCGCCGGCAGCGAGGAACTGCGCGAACGCGAGCGCACCAAGGCCGCGGAGATCACCGACGCCCTCGCCCGCGCCCTGGGCGGGCGGGGGGTCCCGCCCGCCGACGCCCGCCTGCTGGCCGGTGTGTCGGCCGCGGTGTTCGACTCCGCCCTGCAGCGCGCGGTGAGCGGCGGGACGGGGTTCACCGCGGCCCTGCGGGAGGCGGCCGCGGTGCTGGCCGGGTTCAGTCGAGGTCGGTGACCCGCTCGCCGAGCAGCGACAGCGCGAGTTCGCAGAACGTGGAGTCCGCCCACGAGAACCACTCCCGCGTCCAGCACGACGGGTCGTCGACGTCGAAGCCCTCGTGGACGTGCAGCGTGCCGTCGTCGGTGTCGGCGACGAGCCGCAGCGTCCGGACGGCCTCGTCCTCGTCGCCCGACGTCAGGGCCTGCACGCACAGGGCGATGGGCCACACGTAGCGGTCGGGGGTGTGCGGGCTGCCGATGCCGGTCGCCGCCTTCCCGCGGTGGAACCACGGGTTGGTCTCCGACAGCACCAGCCGGCGGGTCGCGACGTACAGCGGGTCGTCCGCGGCGCAGGCCCCCAGCAGCGGCAGGGACAGCAGGCTCGGCACGTTCGCGTCGTCGGCCAGCAGGACGCCGCCGAGGCCGTCGACCTCGTAGGCCCAGACCCGGCCGTGCTCGGGGTGGTCCACGACGCCGTGGGCGGCGACGGCCGCGCGCAGTTCCGCGGCCAGCGACCCGGCGTCGGCGGCCAGTCCCGCGTCGTCGAACAGGTCGCGGGCGAAGGTGGCGACGTGGTCCAGGGCGCGGGCGGCGAACAGGTTCGCCGGGACGTTGTAGCCGTACTCGCACGCGTCGTCGCTGGGCCGGAAACCCGACCACGTCATGCCGGTGCGGGCCACGGGCGTGCCGAGGCCGTCGCGGTCGAGGGTCTCGCTGCGCAGGTCGGTGGGCCGCACGAAGCGGTAGGGGGAGCGTTCCTCGTGGTCCTGCTCCAGGCGCCACAGGTCCACGACCCGGCGCATCGCCGGGTGCGCGTCGGGACCGAGCAGCCCGGGCAGCTCCGCGTCGCGGTCGATCGCGCGCCGCAGCCGGTGGGCCAGCAGCACCGGGAACGCCAGGGAGTCGACCTCGTACTTGCGCTCCCACAGCCACGGGTCGTCGCTGTTGTCGCCCGGTTCGTGGCAGCGGCCCGTGGGGCCGTCGTTGAACGCGTTCGCGTAGGCGTCGTGCCGGATCGAGGCGAACTGGGTGCGCAGGACGCCCGCGACGACGCCCGTGAGCGCGGGGGCGCGCTCGAGCAGCAGCAGGTACGTCTGCCACTGCGCCGTGGAGTCGCGCAGCCACATCGCGGGGATGTCGCCCGTGACGACGAACACCGACCCGTCGGGGCGGACCGTGGGGGTGCGTTCGACCGTCTCCCGCAGGGCGCGCGCGAAGATCGCCCCCACCCGGTCACCGGCCCGCCGGGTCACCTGTTCCGTGAGGTCGTCCACCAGCGTCGTCGGCAGCAGCTCGTCCATCCGGCACACTGTAGGGGCATCCTGGGAACGATCTCAGGACAATCGCGGAACGCGGCGGACCGGAGCGCTCGCGCGTCGTCCAGCCGACTCCCGCGCCGCCGTGGCCTCCCGCGGTCGGGGTCCGCCCGGCACCGCCGACCCGGGCGTGGACGGGAGTTCCGCCGCGCCGGGGAACCCGGTCGGCCCCTCACCCGGCGGCGACCCGCGCCTCCAGCGCGCACTGCTCCGGTGCCCGGCCCGCCGCCGCCTGCGCGGCGATCTCCCGCAGGTCCGCCAACCGGTCCCGGGCGGCGGTGAGCTCGTCGATCCGGGCCTGCAGTCGGGCGTGCTCGTCGTCGAGGTGCCCGCGCATCCGTGGGGTCGCGACGCCCGTGTCGAGGAACGGCAGGATCTGCACGACGGTCCGGCTGGGCAACCCCGCGGAGAACAGCAGCTGGACGAACCTGACCCGCGGGACGTCGGACTCGGCGTACTCGCGGTGCCCACCGCTCGTCCGGTCCGCCGGGACGAGCCCCTGCTGCTCGTAGTACCGCAGCGACCGGACGCTGACCCCGGCCCGCCGTGCGAGCTCACCGATGCGCACCTGCGCAGCCTAACGATGAGTTCTCGCCCGCGGTCGGGTCCACCGGGCATGACTGCGACCAGCACGCCCCAGCGCCCGTTCTTCGTGACCGTCCCCGTCGTGGACGTCCAGAGGAGCAAGGCCTTCTTCACCCGTCTCGGCTTCCCCTTCGACCCGGCGATGGACGGCGACGGTTCCGCCTGCCTGAGCGTCGGGGACGGCACCCACGTCATGATCCTCAGCCGGGAGCGCTTCGCCGAGTTCTCCCACGTGCCGGTGGGTGATCCCCGGACCCACGCCCTGGCCCTGTTCTCCTTCAGCGTCGCCACCCGCGAGGAGGTCGACTCCGTCGCCGCGCAGGCCGTGGCCGCGGGTGGTCGCGAGGCGGACGGGCTCGAGGACCTCGGGTTCATGGTGACGCGCAGCTTCTTCGACCTCGACGGCCACGGCTGGCAGGTCGTGTGGATGAACCCGTCGTCCCGACTTGAACCTGACACGAGTGTCAGGTCCTAGCGTCCCCGGCATGCAGATCAACGGAGCCACCGCCCTCGTCACCGGCACCAACCGCGGCATCGGCCGTCACCTCGCCGCCCAGCTCGTCGAGCGCGGCGCGACGGTGTGGGCCACCGCCCGCCGTCCCGAGCTCATCGACCTCGACGGCGTGCGGACCCTCGCGCTCGACATCACCGACCCCGCGTCCGTCGCGCACGCCGCCGCGGTGGCGACCGACGTGGACCTCCTCGTCAACAACGCCGGCATCGCCACGGGCGCCACGCTGCTGGGCGAGGACCTGGGCGCGGCCCACGCCGAGATGGACACCAACCTCTGGGGGACGCTGGCCGTCGTGCGCGCGTTCGCCCCCGTGCTGGCCCGCAACGGCGGCGGGACGGTCGTGAACGTCGCCTCCAGCGCCTCGTGGCTGGCCGTTCCCGGGGCGACCGCCTACGCCGTGACCAAGGCCGCGGTGTGGAACCTGAGCAACGCGCTGCGGCACGAGCTCGCCGCCCAGGGAACCTCGGTCGTCTCGGTCCACCTCGGTGTCGCCGACACCGACATGGGCGCGGGTTTCGCGTTCGACAAGACCGACCCGGCCGACGTGGCCCGCGCGACCCTCGACGGGGTCGAGCGCGACGCCTACGAGGTCATCGCCGACGAGCAGACCGTCCTGGTGAAGAAGATGCTCGCCGGGGACCCGGAGGAGTTGTACGCCCTCATCGCCCAGCTGCTCGCCGCCTGACGGCTTGCACCCTTCGATGCAAGCGGAGGAGTTCCTCCGCCCGCACGGCGCGACGGGAGGGGCCTGCTCCCTAGCGTCGTGGACGTGACTCAACTCATCGAGAAGGAAGCACCGCGAGGCGCCGCCCGGGCCCTCGTGATCCGCCACCCGCTCGTCGCGTTCTTCGTGTTCGCCCTCGGGGCGAGCTGGCTGGCCTGGACGCCGTACGTGCTGTCCGACAACGGCCTGGGGCTGTGGCACGTCCGCTTCCCCGAGCTGCTCGGCACGGCGCAGTTCTCCGGGATCCTGCCCGGTGCCCTCCTGGGACCGCTCGGGGGTGGTTTCCTCGTCACCGCCCTCGCCGACGGGCGGCCGGGGTTGCGCCGGTGGGTGGGACGGCTGTGGCGCTGGCGCGTCCCGGGCCGGTGGTACGCCCTGGCCCTGCTGGGGGTCCCGGCGTTCGTCGTGGCCTCCGGTCTGCCGTTCTCCGGCGGCCTCGTCCACGCCCCCTCGGCGCTGGTCCTGGCCGCCCTCGTGCCGGGTCTGGTCGTGCAGGTGTTCACGACGGGCCTGGCCGAGGAACCCGGCTGGCGCGACTTCGCCCTGCCCCGCCTGCAGGCGCGCTTCGGTCCCGCCGGTGCCGTCGCGGTCCTCGGGCCGCTGTGGGCCCTGTGGCACCTGCCGCTGTTCCTCACCGACTGGGGCGGCTGGCCCGACGTGACGTGGACGCAGGTGGCGTGGTTCGCCGGTTTCGCCGCGACGTTCAACGTCGTCATCGCCTGGGTCTTCAACCGGACGGGCGAGAGCCTGCCCGTGGCGACCCTCGTGCACGTCGGCGTGAACAACACCGTGTCGGTGCTGTGGACCGACATGTACCCGCAGATCCCCGCCGACCGCCTGATGGTGGGGCTGTGCGTCGTGTCGGCCGTCGCCGCCACCGCGCTGCTCGTCGTGACCCGCGGCCGCCTGGGGTACCGCGGCCCGGACCGTACACTGCGCTGATGGTCGCCCGCGGGGTTCGTCCCGCCCGCCGTGACGTCCTCGTCGCGGCGGGCACCGCGGCCGTGACCCTCTCCCTCCTGCTGCTCGTGCCGTTCCTCCTGGCGGGCGAGGAACCCGCTGCGGCCCGGACGGTGCCGCCGGTCCTGTCCGGGCGGTGGTCGCTCCTGGCGGTCCTGTTCCTCGTGCAGGCCGCGGCCCTGCTGGCGGTGCGCCCCGCGCCCCGCGCCACGGTCCTCGCCGTGGCGGTGCTGGCTGCCGCCACGACCGCCCTGGGCCCGCAGAGCCTGCACGGCCTGGGCGGCCCGGCCGTCGTCGTCGCCGTGGCGGTCGCGGTCACCCGCTCCTCGTCCTCCTCCTCGTCCCGCGCGGTGTGGCGGGACTGGCCGGTGCTCGTCCTGGCCGTCCTCGCGATCGCCGGCGGCGAACTCGCCGCCGGCACGCCCGCGCCCGCGGCGCTCGTGCAGGGCGTGGCGCTCGTGGGCCTGCCGGCGCTCGGCGGGCTCGTCGTCCGTTCCCGCCGCGACGTCCACCGGGCCGTGCTGGGCGAACGGGACGCGCTCGTGGCCGCGGCCGTGTCCCGGGAGCGCACGGCGATGGCCCGCGAACTGCACGACATCGCCGCGCACCACCTGTCCGGCATCGCCCTCATGGCCGCCGTGGTGGACCGGCAGATCGACACCGACCCCGCCCGCGCGCACGAGGGGGCCCGGCAGATCCGGGCCCAGAGCACGAGCGTCCTCGACGACCTGCGGCGCCTCGTGGGGTTGCTGCGCGAGGACGTGGAGGCCGAGCGGTCCGTGGAATCCGTCGCGACCATCGCCGACCTCGTCGCCCGCAGCCCCCGCCCGGTGGCCCTGCGCACGCAGCGGCGGGAGGGTTTCGACCTCGCGCACGGGGTCGGTCCGCTCGCGCAGCTCGCCGTGCACCGGGCCGTGCAGGAGGCGTTGTCGAACGCCGCGCTGCACGCCCCCGGGGCCGACTGCTGCGTGGAGGTCGACGACCGCGACCCGGCCCGGCTCGTCGTGCGGGTCCGCAACGGCGCCCCGGCGGTCCGCCCCGAGCGGTCCTCGGGGGGTTTCGGGTTGCGCGGCATGCAGGAACGCGCCGACCTCGTCGGCGCCTCGTTGCGGTACGGGCCCACGCCGGACGGTGGGTGGCAGGTCGAACTCGGCCTCGAACGGCAGGAGCTCACGTGATCAGGGTCCTCGTCGCGGACGACCAGCCCCTCGTGCGGGCCGGCATCTCCGCGCTGCTGGAGGCCGAACCGGACATCACCGTCGTCGGGGTCGCCGTCGACGGCGGGCAGGCGCTGGACCTGGCGCGCCAGACCGCGCCCGACGTCGCGTGCCTCGACATCCGGATGCCCGTGCGCGACGGGATCGACGTCGCCCGGCAGTTGTGCGGACCCGACGCCGACCCCGCGGTCCCCGTCCTGGTGCTGACGACGTTCGACCTCGACGACTACGTGTTCGGCGCCCTGGAGGCCGGGGCGTCGGGTTTCCTGCTCAAGGACGCCGACCCGGACACCATCGTGGAAGCGGTCCGGCAGGTCGCGGCCGGCGGCGGGACCATCGACCAGGCCCTGACCCGGCGCGTGCTGCGCGAGTTCGTCTCCCGCCGCCGCCTGCAGCCGGTCCGGGTCACCGACGGCGGCGATCTCCTGACCGCCCGCGAGCGCGACGTCCTCGCGCTGCTCGCCCAGGGGATGTCGAACGAGGAGATCGCCGCCGAACTCGTCGTCGAGGTCTCGACCGTGAAGTCGCACCTGGCCCGGATGCTGCCCAAGCTCGGGGTGCGGTCGCGGTTGCAGGCCGTGGTGTGGGCCTACCAGAACCGCATCGTCACCGTCCCGGAGTGAACGCCCCGGGGTGGGTTCGGGCCGCCGTCGCGGCGGCCCCGATCGCCGCCACGGGCCGGTCGGTCGGCAGCAGGGCCAACCGCTCGTCGAGGGCCAGGCCCGTCAGGAACGCCGATCCCCGCGCCTGCCGGCGCAGTGCCTGGGACACGCTGCGGTGCAGCGGTTCGCCGACACCGGCGACGCCGCCGGCCAGGACGATCACCGACGGGTCGCACGTCAGGCCGAGGGTGCGGACGGCGAGGGCGACCCCCGCCAACCACCGCTCGAGCACCGCCCCGGCGCGGGGGTCGCCCGCGTCCGCGGCGGCGAAGAGGTGGTCGGCCGAGCGTCCCTCGTCCCCGTGCGGCCAGTCGCGCTGCAGGGCCGACCCCGCCGCGAGGGTCTCCAGGCAGCCGCGCTGCCCGCAGTTGCAGACGTGCCCGCGCGGGTCGAGGGCCAGGTGGCCGATCTCGCCGGCCGCCGACCCCGCCCCCCGCAGGAGCTCGCCGTTCACGACGAGCCCGGCGGCCAGGCCCGTCCCGAGGGAGAGCAGGGCGAGGTCGCCGGGGGGCGCCAGCAGCGTGTACGCCCCCCAGGTCGTGGCCTTGACGTCGTTCTCGACCACGACGGGGACCCCGCCGACCGCCGTGCTCAGCAGGTCGGCCAGGTCCACCGGGTCCGGGCCCAGACCCAGGTTCACGGCGTTGCGGACGGTCCCGTCGACGGGGTCCACCAGGCCCGGGATCCCGATGCCGATCCCGTCGAGGTGGACCGGGCCGCCCAGCCCGCCGACGAGACCGGTGACGACCGCGGAGGCGGTGGAGACCACGTCGAGGACCCCGGTGGGGGTGGGGCGCCGGTCGGTGGCCAGCACCTCGCCCCCCGCGCCCAGGGCCACGGCGTCGATCTTCGTGCCGCCGATGTCCAGACCGATGCGCACGGTCCGGGTGGACGTCAGCACGGCCACTGCTCAGCTCGCGGCGCGCACGAGCGCGTGCCGCAACCGGCCGAACTCCGCGACGCTGTCGGCCAGACCGCCCGGGCGCGACCGCAGCAGCCAGCAGGCCCGCTGCTCCTCCAGCAGGTCGTCGAGCTCGGCGAGCAGGCGCGGGGCCGCGTCGGCGGCGAAGGAACCGTCCTGCGCCCGCGCCTGCAGGGCGCGCACGGCGAGGTCGCTCAACCGCAGCGCCTGCGTGAGCTCGCGGACGACGGCGTCGCCGTCGGCCGCGGCCGGGTCGGCGCCGCGCAGGTCGGCGAGGCAGGAGAGGAGTTCGTCGTGCACCGCGGCCAGGGCCTCAGGCGCCGGGACGGCCCAGGGCTTGAGCTGGTCGGGTTCGCGCAGCACCAGGCACAGCGGCGAGGCGTTCAGCAGCGGTGCCCCGAGGCGCTGGCACACCTTCCCGGCCCGGACCAGGACGTCGCCGACGACCCCGGTCGGGTCCAGCAGCAGCGCGTCGTTCAGGACGGCCGCGACGTCGACGTCGCGGTTGTCCTCCAGCGACCACGAGACCGCCCCGCCGAACAGGACGGGCCCGAAGGCGACCGACGGGGGGTCCCAGTGGCCGTGGTCGCCCCAGGAGGTGTTCAGGTAGCCCTGGGCGGAGTTCTCCAGGCCCACCTCGGCGGCGTCGACCATGTTCGCGACGGCGTTGTCCCAACGGCCCAGCAGCGAGTTCCAGTTGCTGGCCCCCGGCGCCACCCAGAACGGGATGCCCGCGTCCAGCAGCAGCTTCGCCCGGTCGCGGAAGCCGTCGCGCAGCGCCGTGACGTCGACGCCGAGGGAACGCCACTCCTGCACCTGACCGGGGGAGGCGGAGTCGACGACCTCGGCCAGCAGGGCGGGGGAGTCGTACTGCCAGACCACCGGGACCGCCCCGGCCGGCACCTTGTCCATGAGCTCGGGGTGGTCGCCGAAGACGTCGGCCCAGAACTCCACGGTGTACCCGCGGTCCAGCCACGGCTGCATGACCTGCGTGACGTACTCGAAGTAGACCGTGCCCAGGCCCACCTCCTCGGCGCGCTGGGCGCTCTTGCCGGTGCCGAGCTCCCAGGGTTCGTCGGCGCCGATGTTGAGGCGCTTGGTCCGGAAGTTCGGGACGACGTCCTCGAGCAGACCCTGCACGAACTCGGCGTTCTCCCGGCTCGGCTCGACCGTGCTGGGCGGGCGGTGCTGCCCGCGAATGGTGAACCCGTCCTCGTTCTCGGCGCGCTTGGCGTGGTCGGGGTGCTTGAGGAAGCGTTCCATGTGACCGAGGGTGTTCTGGTTGCAGACCAGGTCGATGCCCCGCGAGGCGCACAGCGCGTCGAGCCACTGCAGGTCGGCGGGGGTCAGCGGCGAGGCGTCCTGCCAGACGGCCTGCTCGCCGCGGAAGGCGAAGGTGTGCTCGGTGTAGAGCTCGAGGGAGTTGATGCGGGCCAGCTCCAGGACCTCGACCCAGCGGGCCAGGGTGCGCCGGGTGGGGACGCGGTCGCGGCTGATGTCGAGCATGAACCCGCGGACGCCGAAGTCGGGGTGGTCGCTGACGTCGTAGCTGGTGGTGGCGAAGTCCCGGTCGGCGCGCAGCTGGTCGAGCGTGGCCAGGGCGTAGCGCAGCCCGGCGGCGTCGGCGTGGGTGACGGTGATGCCCTCCGGCGACGTCTGCAGGCGGAAACCCTGGGCCGGGGTGGCCGGGTCCAACACGACGCGCACGGGCGCGTCGGGGGCGGGGCCGCTGCCGGTCGTGCTGGCGATCGACTTCGGGCGGGGGAACGGCGTGACAGGCACGGGGGTGACTCCAGGTTCGGTGCGGGGGGAGGTCTCAGCCCTTGACGGCGCCGGCGACCATGCCCTTGGCCATGGTGTTCTGGACGAGGATGAAGACGACGAGGACGGGGACGGCGACGAGGGTGGACCCGGCCATGACGCCGGCCCAGTCGGTCTCCTGCAGGTTGGAGGAGAACGTCCGCAGCCACACGGGCAGGGTGAGGCGGTCACCGGAGGCGAGGACGACGAAGGCGAGGGTGAACTCGTTCCACGCCACGAGGAAGCCGAAGACGCCGGTGGCGACGAGCCCGGGGCCCAGCAGGGGCACGGTGACGCGGAAGAACGCCCCGAACCGCGAGCAGCCGTCCATCATGGCGGCCTCCTCAAGCTCGACGGGCACGCCGTCGACGAACCCCTTCAGCATCCACACGGTGAAGGGGACGATGAGCCCGACGTACAGCAGCGACAGCCCGGGGACGGTGCCCAGCAGGCCCCACCCGTCGAGCATGCGGTACTGGGAGATGAACAGCGCCTCGGCGGGGATCATCTGGACGACGAGCACGGCCACGAGGACGGCGCGCCGGCCGAGGAAGGCGAAGCGGCTGAGGGCGACCGCGCCCAGCACGGCGGACAGCAGGGAGACCGCGACGGCCAGGGACGTGACGGCCGCGCTGAACCCGAGCGAGCGCCAGAACAGCGCGTCGTGGAAGATCTGGCCGAACGCGTGCGTGCTCGGGTGGATCGGTGCCAGCAGGGGAGGGGTCGAGCGCAGCCGGTCGGCCGGCATGAGGGACGAGTTGATCATCCAGTAGATGGGGAACGCCCACAGCGCGGCGAGGACGATCGCCACGACGTTCCACACCTTGCGGTGCCGGTTGCGCGGGGAGCGGGTCGTGTCGAACAGCCCACCGGTGCCCTTCGTGGTTCCCCCGGCGGTCCCCGACGTCGCGGTGGTGGTGGCCATCAGAGGTCTCCCTGCTTCATGAGGGTCCGCATGTACCGGAAGGTCAGGACGAGGACGAGCAGCAGCATGACGGTGGCCAGCGCCGAGGCGACGCCGTAGTTCCCGCCGCCGATGCCCGTCTCGTAGACGTACGTCCCCAGCAGGTTCGTGGCCTCGTTGTTCCCGGCGCTGGACTGCAGCACCTTGATCTGGGTGAAGACCTTCAGGTCCCAGATGATCTCGAGCATGAACAGCAGCAGGATCACGGGCTGGATGATCGGCAGGACGACGGTCCGCAGTCGCGTCCAGCCGCCGGCGCCGTCGAGCTGGGCCGCCTCCAGGATCGCGTCGTCGACCTGGTTCAGCGCGGCGTACGACGACAGGGTGACCAGCGGGACCGACGTCCAGATGACGGTGAGGGCGGCGATCGCGAAGAACGTCCACTGGCTGCCGGCCAGCCAGGAGTAGGCCCGGAACTGCTCGAAGCCCACGCTCGTGAGGATCCAGTTCACCAGCCCGTAGCGGGGTTCGACGAGCCAGGTGTAGACCGTGAGGGCCGCCAGCGGCGGCATCGCCCACGCCAGCACGAGCGCGACCTGCAGCAGGACGCGCGGGACGACCGACAGCTGCTGCAGCAGGACGGCCAGGGCGACGCCGACGACCATGGTCAGCACGGCGCTGACGGCGCAGAACGCCACCGACCGGGCGACGACGACCCAGAAGTAGGAGTCGGTGAGGACCGTGGTGTAGTTCTTCAGGCCGATCCACTCCGGGGGGCGCCCGAACTGCTGGGCGAGCCCGAACTCCTGGAACGACATGATGAACTGCTTGACCATCGGGTAGCCCAGCGACACGCACACCAGGCCCACCGGCAGCACCAGCAGGAGGTAGGGGACGAGGAGCGATCGCCGGCTGCGGCGGTTCCCGGTGCGCGTCCGCGGTGGGGCCGCCCCCGCGGTGAGTGCGGGAGCGCCGCCCACTCCGGCGCTGAGCTGGTCGGACACCACGTTCTCCTCCTGCTGGGTCGTCGTGCTGACGGGGCGGATCCGGGTCAGCCCTTGTTGAGGGCGTCGGCGATGGTCTTGTCCACGTCGGCGGCGACGGTCTTCACGTCCTCGCCCTTGGCGATGCGGACCCAGAAGTCGCGGGGGACGTTGTTCCCGTCGAGGACGCCCCACTGCGGGGAGTTCGGGGTGAGGACCGAGTTCTCGATGACCTTCTGCGCGATGGACCCGGCGGGGCCGGTGAGGGCCGACGCGAAGGACGTCCGGCCGGGGATCCAGCCGCCGACCTTGGCCATGTCGGTCATGAAGTCGTCGCCGTAGAGGAGTTCCATGAGCTTCTTCGACAGGTCGAGGTTGTGGTTGTTCGCGGAGATGCCCAGGCTCGAACCGCCCGAGAACGTGTGCCCGACGCTGCCCGGCGTCAGGCCCGGCAGGGCCAGGACGCCGACCTTGCCGGCGTCCCACATGGCCTGGTCGATCTTGCCGGAGGCGACGTTGAGGGCGCTGTACATCCCGATCTTGCCGTCGTTGAAGAGCTGGTAGGCGGCCTGGACGTTCTCGTTGGAGTCCAGCGCGTACTTGGTGGCGTGCAGCATGAGGTCCTGCACCTGGGCGAGGGCGGCCTGCGACTCGGTGCTGGACAGCTTGCCCGCCCAGGTCTTGCCGGACTGCTCGGCGTACTGCCCGCCGTGGGTGAACAGCCACCCCTCGTTGGTGTGCGGGTCGGCGCCCGGGAAGTAGATGCCGGAGAAGTTCGGGTTCTTCTCGGGGTTGGCCGCGTCGAGCTTCTTGGCCGCGGCCACGAGCTCGTCGAGGCTGGTGGGCTCGGCGATGCCGGCCGCGGCGAACAGGTCCTTGCGGTAGTAGTACACGCGGGCCCCGGCGTACATCGGGGTGGCGTAGAGCTTGCTCTCCCAGGTTCCCGCGTCGATGAAGCTCTGGATGAGGTCACTGCCGCCGAGCGCGTCCTCCATGTCGGAGATGTCCAGGAGGGCGCCGACGGAGGAGAACAGGGCGACCTGGGTGTTGCCGAACTCGACCACGTCGGGGCTCTGGTCCTTGCTGGCCAGGCTGGTCTGCAGCTTGGAGACGATGCCGTCCCACTGCTGGACCTGGATGTCGAGGGTGGCACCGGCGTTCTGCTCCTCGAAGGTCTTCTTGAGGTTCGCCTGGGTCGAGTCCGGCACCGAGTCCTGCATGAACCAGACGGTGATCTTCTTCGAGCCACCACCGCCGCTGCCTCCGCTGCCCGAGGAGGAGGACGTGTCGTTCCCGCAGGCGCCCAGGCCGCCGAGGACGGCGGCACCGGAGGCGCTGGCGAGGAGGGATCGGCGGGTGAGGTTCATGACTGACAGCCTTTCGGTCCGGTGCGACGGTGCTGGGGGACGAGCTGTGGTGCGGTGCCCTGCGGGTGCTGGAGCGGGGGGACTCGGCGATGAGTCTTCGCACTGCCAGCGACGTGTGACAAGGGTCAGGACGTCTGCTTAACAGGAATGTAACCCTTCCTTCCCATCTCCGGAAGGGGTCTTGCCGACGATTCGTAGGTGAGGGAAACTAATCCGTGTGACCAGCCCGACCGCCCCCGCCGCCCGGCCCCACCCCACGCCGTGGCGCACCTCCACGCGGGGACTGCGGCCCAGCGCCAAGGTGCTGCCGACGCAGGCCCGGGCCCACAACCGGGCCGTCGTCCTCGGGCTGCTCTTCCACTCCGGCCCCGTCTCGCGCGCCGACCTGGCGCGGGCGACGGGCCTGACCCGGGTGACCGTCTCGGAGATCGTGGGGGAGCTGCTCGCCGACGGCCTCGTCGCCGAGCTCGGGCTGCGCCCGGAGGGGCGCGTCGGCAAGCCCGCGATGATGGTCGGTCTGCGTTCGACCGAGCACCACATCGTCGCCGTCGACCTGCAGCGGCTGCCCGTGGCGCGCGTCGCCGTCCTCGACCTCGCGGGCGCCGTCGTCAGCGAGCGCACCGAGGACTTCTCCGGGGTGCGGGGTCAGGAGGCGGTCGACGCGGTCGAGCGCGTCTGCCGCGAGGCGATCGGGGCAGCGGTGCAACGGGTCGTCGGGGTCGGCGTCGGGACGCCGGGCATCGTGGACGCCGCGGGCGGGATCGTGGAGTCCGTGCGGCTCGGCTGGAAGGACCTGCCGCTGGCCGAGACCCTGACCACCCGGCTGGGGGTCGGGGTCCACGTCGCCAACGACGCCGACGCGGCGGCGCTGGCCGAGTTCACGTACGCCGGGGCGTCCGCGTCGGGGTTCATGGCCGTCGTCGTCGGCCAGGGCGTCGGGGCCGGGATCGTGCTCGACGGCCACCTCGTGCGCGGGCACCGGCTCGCGGCGGGCGAGATCGGACACCTGACGGTGGATCCGCGGGGTGAGCCCTGCGAGTGCGGCCGGCGCGGGTGCCTGGAGACGATCGTCGCCCCCACGTACCTGGCGCGGACGCTCGAGGGGCGCACCCCGGCGCGGCGCCGCGTCGCCCTGCGCGACGCCGGCCGGCGGCTGGGGGCCGTGCTGGCCCCCGTCGTCGCCGCCCTCGACCTCGAGGAGGTGCTCCTCGTGGGCCCCGGCGACCTCCTCGACGGCCCGCTGCTCGACGCCGCCACCTCCACGGTCGAGGGGACGCTCCTGCCGACGACCGGCCCGTCCGTGCGCCTGCGCCTGGGCCGCCTGGGGGAGAACGGCGTCCTGCAGGGGGCCGCCGCCCTCGTCCTGGCCGGCGAGTTCGGCTTCAGCTGACCCCCGCGATCAAGGACCGCGCCCCCGCGATCAAGGACTGCATCCCCGCGATCAAGGAACTCGAGCCTTCGCGGTCCTTGATCGCGGCCGGGTGGTCCTCGGTCGCGGTGGGTGAGGTCAGGCGGGCAGCACGCGGGCCAGCGACTCCAGCGCGCCGAGCCGGTCGTCACCGACGGGGAACAGGACGACCTCGTCCAGCCCCGCCGCGCGCAGCTCGGCGATCCGGGCGCGCACCGCGTCGGGCGTCCCCGTCAGGGTCAGGTCGTCGACCCACGCGTCCGGCATCCGCCGGGTGAACTCCAGGGCGTCGGGGACCTGCTCGCGCAGTTCCTGCAGCTCGCGCGCGTAGGGGGAGCTCGCCGTGTGCGCGGCGGCGTCCGGCGTGCCGACCCACACCAGGCCCTCGCGCACCTGCTCGCGGGCCTGCGCGGGGTCGTCGGAGACGACCGCGAGCTCGTAGCCGATGAGCGCGTGCCCGGCGCCGGTCTGCTCGCGCGCGGTGCGCGCGTAGTCGGCTGGGACGGGTTCGGCGAGCAGGGTCCCGTCGACGAGCCGTCCGGACAGGGCCAGGGACTTCGGCCCGCGCACGCCGGCCACGACGCGCGGCGGCTGCGCGGGCGGGTTCTCGAGGCGGATGCCGTCGAGGTGGACGTACTGGCCCTGCAGCGTCACGGTCTCGCCGTGCAGCAGGCGGCGCACCGCCTCGAGGTGCTCGGACAGCGAGGTCAGCGGGCTGCGGCCCCAGGACCCGACCTGCCGCATCCAGCCGGGGACCCCGTGGCCGAGGCCGAGGGTGAACCGGCCCGGGAACTGCTCGGCCAGCGTCGCGGCCTCCATCGCGGTGAAGGCGGGGTTGCGACCGGCGGCCGGGGCGATCCCCAGGCCGACGTGGACCTGTCCGGTCACGGCCAGGGCGGCGGCGGCCTGGGCGAACCCGCCGCGGAACCCGAGGTCCTCGATGACCCACAGGCTCGCGAACCCGAGCTCGTCGGCCCGGCGGGCGAAGGGGAGGACGTCGGCGGCGGGCAGGTCGCGGGGCAGGACCACCCCGACGCCGCTGCCGCCGCTGCTGGTGGGGTGGTCCACGGGTTCGGTCTCGGGTCCGGTCTCGGGTTCGGTCACGGGTCTCACACTGCCTCTCGGGTCGGTTGCGGGGAGGGTTTGGCGACGGCCCGGGAGAAGGAGCCCGAGACGGTCACGACGACGAGGACGAGCAGGATGGCGCCGCGCAGGCCGACGTGCTCGCCGACGAACCCCAGGACGGGCGGGCCGACGAGGAACGCGAGGTAGCCCATCGTCGCGACGGCGCTGACCCGCCGCGCGGCGCCGACGGGGTCGTCGCCCGCGGCGGACAGCGCGACGGGGAACCCGAGCGCGGCGCCCAGACCCCACAGCAGGACGCCGACGACGGCGAGCGCGATGCCGGGGGCGAAGGAGACGAGGGCGATGCCGACGACCGCCGCCCCGGCCGACGTCAGCAGCACCGGTGCGCGGCCGTACCGGTCGAGGAGGGGCCCGCCCGCGAAGCGCCCCGTCGCCATGGCGGCGCCGAAGAACGCGTAGACGAGGGAACCCGTCGTGGCGGTCAGGCCGAACCCGTCGACGACGATGAGCGGCAGCCAGTCGCCCGCCGAACCCTCGGCCAGCGCCATGCCCAGGACGACGACGCCGATCGCCAGGGTCCGCCTCTCGCGCCACACCGACAGGAAACCCGTGACGGTCTCGCGCAGCGGTACGCGCGTGCGGCGCTGCTGCTCCCGGCCGGTGCCGGTGGCGAGGTTGCGGACCAGCCAGCCCGTGGCGCCCGCGGTGAGGCCCGCGACGGCGAGCAGGTGGACCGGGACGGGCAGGTGCGTCGCGTTCGCGGCCAGACCCAGCAGCGCCCCGGCGCACAACCCCGCGCTGTAGGCACCGTGCAGGCTCGGGACCACGGTGCGTCCCACGACCGACTCCAGCGCAACGCCTTCGACGTTCAGGGCGATCTCCCCCGAACCCATCCCGAACCCCAGGAACGCCAGGCCCAGGGCCACCAGCGGGGCGTGCCCCAGGCCGGCGCCGGCCGCGACGACGACCGACCCGAGGGCGATGGCGAGCATCCCGGTGCGCACGACCGAGCGCGCGCCGGTGCGGGCGACGTACGTCCCGCCGACCGCGATGCCGACCATGGAACCGGCCGACAGCCCGGCGATCACCAGCCCCATCTGCGCGGTGCTGGAGTGGGTGAGGTCGCGGATGGCGGGGGTCCGCGAGACCCACGTCGCCATCGTCAGTCCGGTGCAGGCGAACGCCGTCGTCAGCGCGGCGCGCACGCGGAACGGGGTGGGGGTCACGCGAAACCTTCCAGGGGGCCGGTGAGCCGCCGGACGGCGGCGCGGACGCGGTCGAGGTCGAAACCCTCGACGGAGATCCAGCTGTGCAGGATCAACCCTTCGAGCAGGGCGTCGATCATGGGGGCGAGGTCGGGGGGGAAGTACCGCGACAGGGAGGTCCGCGAGCGGTGCATCCACTGCTGGACGAGTTCGCGGTAGCGCTCGTCGCGGACGGCCAGGGCCCACAGCTCCGTCTGCAGCACCATGTCCCGCCGGTGCTCGATGCCTTCCCCCGCGATGATCTGCACGACGCCCTCGCGGGGGTCGGAGCCGGGGGGCAGTTCGGCCAGGACGCGCTCGAACCGCGCGTGCATGGTGTCGGCCAGCCGGGTGAACGCCGCGAGCAGCATGCCGTCGCGGGTGGGGAAGTGGTAGGTCATCGACCCCAGGGGGACGTCGGCGGCCTCGGCGACGGTGCGGTACGTCGCCCCCGCGGTGCCCTTCTCGGCGATGACGTCCAGGACGGTCTCGACGATGCGGTCCCGGCGGTCGGGGTCGGTGCGGCGGGCCACGACCGGAAGCTATCAGAACGTCCGTACGAGAGGGAAGGGCCGAGTGTGCGCCCGCTCCCGGCCGTCACCAGGATGGGGACATGACCACCGCCCCCCAGGAGTCCCGTCCGCCCGCCCCGGACCCCGCGCGGCTGTTCGACGTCACCGGGCGCGTCGCCCTCGTCACCGGCTCCACCCGCGGGATCGGTCACGCGCTGGCCTCCGGGCTGGTGCGGGCCGGGGCGACCGTGGTCGTCAACGGCCGCGACCCGCAGGTCGCCGAGCAGGTCGCGGCCGGGCTCGCCGCGCTCGGGCCGGGCCGCACCGTCGCCCGCGCGTTCGACGTCACCGACCCCGCCGCGGTCGAGCAGGCCGTCGCGGGCCTGGAGGCGGACGGGTACCCCGTGGAGATCCTCGTCAACAACACCGGGATGCAGCAGCGGGCCCCGTTCACCGAGTTCTCCGACGCGGACTGGGCGCGCATGCTCGACGTGAACCTGTCCAGCGCGTTCTACGTCGCCCGGTCCGTCGCGCGCCGGATGCGGGACCGCGGCCACGGCAAGATCGTCAACGTCCTGTCCGTGCAGAGCGAGGTGGTGCGCCCGGGGATCGCCCCGTACTCGGCGACCAAGGGCGGGCTGAAGATGCTCACGAAGGGGATGTGCGCCGACCTCGCCGGCTCGGGGATCCAGGTCAACGCCCTCGGGCCGGGGTACTTCGCCACCGAGCTCACCGCGGCCCTCGTCGCCGACGCCGAGTTCAGCCGCTGGGTCGAGGGCCGCACGCCCGCCGGGCGGTGGGGTCAGGTCGAGGACCTCGTCGGCGCGCTGCTCTTCTTCGCCTCCGACGCCTCGGCGTTCGTCAACGGCCAGGTGCTCCACGTCGACGGCGGGATGCTCTCGGTCCTCTGACCCCCGTTCCCCGCGCGAGGCACACTTCGAGCCCTGAAGGATCGATCCTGCAGGGCTCGAAGTGTGCCTCGCGCGGGGAACGGGGTCCTCAGGTGGTGGCCGAGTGGGCCGGGGTGCGGTCGTCGCAGACCAGCAGGAGCCGGGCGGGGACCTCGCCGCGGTTGCGCCAGCGGTGGGGGAGGGCCGGGTCGATCTCCAGGCAGTCCCCGGGGCCGGCCGCGGCGGCGTCCCGGACCCGCCCGGTGCCGCGGCGGCGCTCGCAGTGCACCGTCCCCTCCAGGACGACCGCCACCTCCTCGCCGGGGTGGGTGAACCAGTGCTCGTCACCGCCCGCGGGGGGCAGGGTCAGTTCGTAGACGTGCAGCGACCGGTCGGGTCCGCCGGCCAGCAACCTGGTCGCGGGGCCGGTGGGGGGTGAGGGCATCGACACGCCCGGGGTGGCCCCGGCGCCCCGGTGGGTGGTGGGCAGCAGCGCGGACGGCGGCACGTCGAGGGCGGTCGCGAGGGCGTACAGGGTGGGGATGCTCGGCAGCTGGTCGCCGCGTTCGAGCTTGGTGATGAAGGGCTGCGAGACACCGGCCCGCCGGGCCAGTTCCCGCATGGACCAGCCGCGCGCGGCGCGGTGCGCGCGCACGCGGGCCCCGACCTGGTGCGACGGGGGGTCCCGCGGGTCTGCCGTTCCCATCACCCCTCCACGCAACACGTTCGTAATAACCAGCAGTTATCTTCTTGCCGGTCGCCCACGGTACCCCGGCGGGCGCCACCTCGTGCCCGACCTCGTGCCCGACCTCGACCGGTGAAGGTGACCGTGCCCCAGCAGATCGTCCTCGGCGCGTTCGAGGAGTTCACCCCCAACTTCATCAGCAACGCCTGGAGCCACCCCCTCAGCGACACCGCGGGGTTCGCGACGCTGCCGTACTGGCAGGACATGGCCCGCCAGCTCGAGGCCGGCGGTTTCGACTTCCTGTTCCTGGCCGAGGCGATCGGCTACCCCATGAAGGACGACGGCTCGGTGCCCGACGCCGTCCTGCGCGAAGCCGTGCAGGTACCCGTCCACGACCCGATGACGCTCGTCAGCGGACTGGCCGCCACCGTCGAACGGCTCGGCTTCGCCGTCACCGCCTCCACCACGGCGCAGCACCCCAACCTCAACGCCCGGGCGTTCACGAGCCTGGACCACCTCACCGACGGCCGCATCGCGTGGAACGTCGTCACCTCGGACAACCAGCAGGCCCTCACGCGCCTGCTGGGCCACACGAGCATCACCCCCCACGAGCAGCGCTACCAGCGGGCCACCGAGTTCCTCGAACTCTCCTTCAAGCTCTGGGAGGGGTGCTGGGAGGACGGAGCCGTCCTGCACGACAAGGCGACCCGGACCTTCGCCGACCCCGCCCGCGTCCACCGCGTCACCCACCACGGCGAGCACTTCGACCTCGACGGCTACTTCACCGCGATCCCCTCCCCCCAGCGCACGCCCTTCCTCCTGCAGGCCGGCACCTCACCCGCCGGCCGGGCCTTCGCCGGCCGGTTCGCCGAGTGCGTCTTCATCCAGGACCGCGACCCCGCCGTCCAGGCCGCCAACGTCGCCGACCTGCGGGCCCGCGCCGCCCGGCACGGACGGGACCCGCACGACCTCAAGGTCGTCGTGTCCGCCTCCGTCGTCGTCGGTTCCACCGAGGAGGAGGCCACCCGGCTGCGGGCCGACCTCGACGCGACCCCCAGCCGGGAGTCCGCCGCCGCCCTGTTCCTCGGCTGGAGCGGGGTGGACCTCGCCGGTTTCGGGATGGACACGACCCTGGCGGACGTGCAGACCGAGGTCGGCAAGTCGATGCTCGCCCGCTTCCAGGACGGGAACCCGACCGTCGGGCAGATCCTCGACCGGATCGCGACTTCGATCACAGGCATGCGCATCACGGGAACCCCCGAATCCTGCGCGGACCAGATCGAGCGCACCGTCACCACGACCGGCCTGGACGGGTTCCTCGTCGAGTACACCTACGGCGGGATGGCCAGCTACCGCGGTTTCATCGACCACGTCGTGCCGATCCTGCGCCGGCGCGGCCTGCTGCCGGCCGAACCCCGCACCGGATCCATGCGCCGGCGGATGCTGGGCCACGACAGCGACCGCCTCCCCGAGAACCACCCCGGCGTCGCGTTCCGGCAGTGGTGAACCACGCACCCGACCCGACCGACGTCCCCGACCCGTGCACTAGGAGAGACCAGACGATGCCCGCACCCCGAGACCTCGCGCACTCCTTCACGATCGCCCTCCCCTCCTGGGTGGACGAGGAACTGTCCGACGCACCCGCCGTCCTGGCGACCCGTGAGGACCGCATGGCCCTGGTCCACCGCCTCGCCGGGCGGAACTTCCTGGAGGGCAACGGCGGGCCGTTCGCCGCCGTGGTCGTCGACACCGACAGCGGGGAGCTGCTGTCCGTGGGGGTCAACGTCGTCCTGTCCACGGGGATCTCCTCGGGCCACGCCGAGGTCACCGCCCTGGGGCTGGCCCAGGTCGGCACCGGGTCCTGGGACCTCGGCGCCGGCGGGGCCCGCCGCGAACTCGTCGTGAACTGGCGCCCGTGCGCCCAGTGCTACGGCGCGACGCTGTGGTCCGGGGTGCGCACCCTCGTGGTGGCCGGCTCCGGACCGGAACTCGAGGAGATCACCGGGTTCGACGAGGGCCCGGTCCGCGACGACTGGGCCGAGCAGTTCGAGGCCCGCGGGATCTCGGTCGTCACCGACGTCCTGCGCGAGCAGGCGCTGGACGTCTACCGCGCCTACGCGGCGCACGTCGCCGCCACCGGTGCGGTCGTCTACAACGCCCGCACCGACTGACGGTCCGGCCCGTCGCCCGCGTCAGGAGGCGTCGGGGTCGGGGGAGACCCGGACCACGGTCTTGGACGACCTCGCCGAGTCCGCCGCGCGCGCGAACGCGGCGGCGGCGTCCTCGATCCCGAACACGTCGGTGACGACGGCGGCCAGCGTCTCGTCGGCGGCCAGGACCTCCACCGCCCGGTCCAGTTCGGTGTCGAAGCGCTGGGTCCCGAACAGCGCCACCTCCCGGGAGACGACGTCGGCGATCGGGATCGGCAGGTCCCCCGCGGGCAGGATCCCCAGCTGCAGGATCGCCCCACCCGGGCGGACGGCGCGGATCGCGGTCCGCAGCGAGGCGAGCACCCCGGCGGCCTCGACGACGACGTCGAACGCCTCGTCGGGCACCCGCCCGCCCTCGGAGAGGTTCACGAGGGCGTCGGCGCCCACCCGGCCCGCGACCTGCAGCGGCAGGGCCTGCAGGTCGGCGGCGGTGACGTGCGCGGCCCCGGCGTGCTGGAGGGCGGCCACCGCCAGCGCCCCGATCGGCCCGGACCCGCTGACCAGCACCCGGGCCCCCGCCACCCGGTCACCGAGCCGCCCGACGCCGTGCAGCGCGACGGCCAGCGGTTCGGCCAGCACGGCCCGGCGCAGCGGCAGCCCGTCCGGCAGCGGGCGCAGCTGCCCGGCGGCGACCGCGAGCAGTTCCGTGAGCCCGCCCTGGGTGTGCGGCTGCGTCGACGCGCTGCCCAGGTAGGCCCCGCCCCTGCGCAGGTGCAGCCCCGTGGGCTCGGTGCGGCCCGCCGCGGCGGCCGGGGTGGCGGGGTGGATCGCGACCCGGGTGCCGACGCCGGGCCCGGTGACCCCCGCCCCGAGGCGTTCGACGACGCCGACGACCTCGTGGCCCAGGGTCAGCGGCTCGGTCACGGCGTAGGGACCGTTGCGGGCGTCCTTCGCGTAGTGCAGGTCCGACCCGCAGATCCCCCCGTAGACGACGCGGACCAGCACCCCGCCGGCGGGTGCGGACGGTTCGGGGACCTCCTCGACCCGCAGGTCACCGGGGGCGTGGACGACGACGGCCTTCACGGCGGGACTCCTTCGACGGGGGCACCCAGGCTCGCAGGTCCCGGGGCCGGGGCCCGTCCCGGCCCACCTCAACGGCACCGGGACCCGCCCGGGGGTCGGCTAGATTCCCCGGGTGACCCCCTCCACGCGCCCGGCGGCCCGTCCCGCGCCCGGTGTCCGCCGGCCCGCCGACCGCTCCCGCGACCTGGCGCTCGTCGCGGTGTTCGCCGCCCTGGTCTGCGCCCTCGCGCTGACCCCGGGCATCCCCGTGGGCGTCCTGGCCATCCCGATCACGCTGCAGACGCTCGGGATCATGCTGTGCGGAGCCGTCCTCGGACCGTGGCGGGGCGCGGCGGCCGCGGCGCTGTACCTGCTCGTCGGGGCCGTCGGGGTCCCCGTGTTCGCGGGCGGCGCCGCCGGGGTCGGGGTCTTCGCCTCCACCGGCGCCGGGTTCCTGCTGTCCTACCCGTTCGCCGCGCTCGTCGTCGGCCTGCTGACGCGCGCCGGGATCCGCCGGGGCCGGACCGTGCCGGGCATCGCCGTCGGTGCGGTCCTCGGCGGGATCGGCGTCGTCTACCTCGGGGGCGTCCCCGGGATGGCGCTCGCGGGCCACCTCACGCTCGCGAAGGCGGCCGCCCTGTGCGTGCTCTACCTCCCCGGTGACGCGGTCAAGGTCGTCCTGACCGTCCTGGTCGCCGCCCCGGTCCACCGCGCGTTCCCCCGCCTCACCCGCTGACCCCGGACCACCCCCGGTGATCCGCCTCGACGGCGTGCGGGTCGACGCCGAGGACCGCGTCGTCCTGCACCCGCTGGACCTCGAGCTCACCGACCCCTTCACCGTCCTGGTCGGCCCCAACGGCTCCGGCAAGTCCACGCTGCTGCGCCTGCTCGACGGGCTCGTGCTGCCCTCGGCCGGTCGCGTGCTGGTCGACGGGATCGACCCCGAGCAGCGGCTGAAGGACCTGCGCCGTCACGTCGGGTTCGTCTTCACCGACCCCGACGCCCAGCTCGTCATGCCGACGGCCGTGGAGGACGTCGCGCTGTCGTTGCGCCGCACCGGGGTCCGTGACCGGCAGGCCGCCGCCCGCGCCCTGCTGGCCGCCGCCGGGCTCGGGGAGCTGGCCGAGCGCTCCGTGCGCGACATCTCCTCCGGGCAGCGCCAGCTGCTCGCGCTGACCACCGTGCTCGCCACCGAGCCGGCCGTCCTTCTCGCCGACGAGCCCACGACCCTGCTGGACCTGCGCACGGCCCGCCGGGTCGCCGACGTCCTGCGGGACCCGCCCGCGCACGTGCGGCAGGTCGTCGTCGCCACCCACGACCTCGACCTCGCCGCCCGCGCCGACCGCGCGCTGTGGATCGAGGACGGCCGCGTCCACGCCGACGGCACCGCCGCCGAGGTGCTGACGGCCTACCGGGGGTCGGCGTGAGGAAGGGCCTCGGCGGCCCGCCCCCGCTGCTCGGGCTGGCCGAACCGGGCGACTCGGTGCTGCACCGCGCCCGCGCCGGGGCCAAGCTCCTCGGGCTCGTCGGCGTCGGGACGGCCGTCGGCGTCGTGCGCGGTGTCTGGCCCGGACCCGTCGCGGCCGTGGGCCTGGCGCTGCTCCTGCTCGCCCTCGCCGGCCTCGCGCGCGGTTGCCGGCTGCGGCGCGGGCTGCTGCGCGCGCAGGTCCGCCGGACCTGGTGGGTCCTGCTCGCCCTCGCCGCCGTGCAGTGGTGGTCCGCAGGCCCCTGGCTGGCCGCGACCGTCGTCGCCGGGCTCCTGGGCTGCCTGTGGGCCGCGACCCTCGTCACGGCCACGACCCCGGTGCCCGCACTGCTCGACACGGTCGTGCGGGCCCTGCGACCCCTGCGGCGGTTCGGGGTCGATCCCGAGCGGGTGGGTTTCGCGTTCACCCTCACGCTGACGAGCATCCCCGTCGTCAGCCGGCTGCTCGCCGAGTCGCGCGAGGCCGCGGCCGCGCGCGGGCTGTCCGGCGACCCCCGGGCCCTGCTCGTGCCCACCGTCGTGCGGGCCGTCGCCCACGCCGAGCAGCTCGGCGAGGCGCTCGCCGCCCGCGGCCTGGACTGAGGCCTGGACTGACGGCTCACCCGGCCCAGTGCCGGACGACGGTCTCGGCCGGTTCGGGTGCACCGCAGTGGAAGCCCTGCAGGTAGTGGCACCCGGCCGCGAGCACGGCCTTGGCCTGGTCCGCCGTCTCGATGCCCTCGGCGATGACCTGGACGTCGAGGCCGGCGGCCACCGTCACCACCGCGTCGAGCAAGGCCCGCCGGCGCAGGTCGTGGGCGACGCCGGCGACGAGCGACTTGTCGACCTTGACCATCGCGACGGGCAGCTCGACCAGACGGGACAGCGAGGAGTACCCCGTGCCGAAGTCGTCGACGGACAGCGGGTGCCCGTCGAGGTGCCGGGCGTGCAGGCCCGGCAGGACGCGGGAGTCGGCGAAGCCGCTCTCGAGGATCTCCAGCCCGACGTCGGCCGGCTCCAGGCCGTTCTCCTCCAGGGCCGCGCCCAGGACGGTGCCGAGGTCGGGGTCGACCAGTTCTGCTGGGCTGAGGTTGATCCAGACCGTCCGCGGTGCCGCCGCGCCGTGCGCGCGCCGCCAGCGCCCCAGGTGCGCGCAGGCCTGGTCGACCACCCAGTGCCCGAGGTCCACGATCAGGCCGGTGCTCTCGGCCAGGTCGACGAACTCCGCGGCGGGCAGCAGCCCCCGGGTGGGGTGCTCCCACCGCAGCAGGGCCTCCACCGTCCGCACGGTGCCCTCCTCGTCGGTGATCGGCTGGTAGTGCAGCCGCAGCCGCCGTTCCGGCAGGGCGCGGGCCAGCTGCGCCTCGAGGGTCGGCAGGACGGTGCCGGGGCGCGCCGCGGTGGGCGGGCGGTGCTTCTCCAGGTACATCGCGTGGTCGGCCTCGGCGACGAGCGCGTCGGCGTCGCAGGTGCCGTCGTCGTGGGCCACCCCGATGCTCGCCGTCACGACGAGGTCCACGTCGCCGATCCGCAGCGGGCGGGCCAGCGCCCGGCGCAGGCGCTCGCGCAGGGTGTCGGCGTGGGTGCGGACCCCGGTGCCGTCCGGCGGGTCGGGCAGGTCGTCGCAGACGACGACGAACTCGTCGCCCGCCAGCCGGGCCAGGGTGTCCTCGTCCCGCAGCTCCGCGCTCATGCGCGAGGCGACCGCCACCAGCACCTCGTCGCCCGCGGCGTGCCCCAGCGTGTCGTTGACGGCCTTGAAGCGGTCGAGGTCGATGAACAGGACCGCGACGGCACGGCCGTGGCGGCGGGCCGCGCTCAGGGAGTGCTCGAGCCGGTCGAAGAGCAGCACCCGGTTGGGCAGCCCCGTCAGGGCGTCGTGGGTGCTGGCGTGCTCGAGCGCCTGCTGGGCCCGCTGCGCGCGGTCGCGGTCGGTCGCGATGCTCAGGTAGGACGCGGCCAGGTGCGCCACGACCCGGGCCCAGTGCAGCTCCTGCTCGCGCCACGTCCCGGGCTGCCGGCGGTAGAGGTCGAGCACGCCCCAGACGCGGCCGTGGTTGGCCAGGGGGACCGCGACGACGGACCGGAGCCCGACGCCGAGCGCGAGGTCCACGAACTCGGGCCACGCCGTCTGCGCGGGATCGGTGAGGTCGTCCACGACCACCTCGGCGCCGGAGAGCGCCGCGTCCTGGCACGGGCCGGATTGCAGGACGTCCTGCACCGTCTCGGGCTCATCGACCCCGGCCCCGCTGACGTGCACGAGCCGCAGGGCGGCCCCGTCGGCGACCACGACGCCCACGCCGTCGACCCCGTCGAGGTGCTCGGCGACGACGTCCACCAGCCGGCGCAGGAGGTCGTCGGGACCGACGCCCCGGGCGGCCTCCTCGGCGAGGGCCGCCACGGCGGCCAGCAGCGACGCGTCGCTCACGTCGTCGTCCTCGGGTCCACGCGGGCTCCAGGGGGAGGCATCCGGCCGCCCGGCTTGGACGCGGGGGCAACCATACGCGGAACGGCCGGTCCCGTGGCCGGATCGGATCCCCCCGGGCCGGCGGCGACGGGCCCCGCGCAATACTTTCCATTGGAAGGTTCCGGTAGGCTGGGTGGCAGCACCACCCGTCCCGGAACGAAGGAGTCTCGAGGTGTCCCGGAAACCCTCCGTGCAGCTGTACTCGGTGCGCGACGCGGTCCAGCAGGACCTGTCCGCCGCCGTCGCCCGCCTGGCCGAGATCGGCCTGACCCAGGTGGAGCCCTACGCCTTCCACACCCGCACGGCCGAGTTCAAGGCCGCGTTCGCCGCCGCCGGGGTCAGCGCCCCGTCCGGGCACGCCGCCGTCATCGACGCCGAGAACCCGCGGGAGGTCTTCGAGGCCGCCAACGAGCTCGGGATCACCACGGTCATCGACCCGTTCGTCCCCGCCGACCGCTGGCGGACCGCCGACGACGCGGCGAAGATCGCCGACCGCGTCAACGAGCTCAGCGTCCTGGCGCACGAGTACGTCCTCGACTTCGGCTACCACAACCACCACTGGGAGCTGGAGAACACCGTCGACGGCCGTCCCGTCCTGGAGCTGTTCGTCGAGCGCCTGGCCCCCGGGGTCGTCCTGGAGATCGACACGTTCTGGGCCACCGTCGGCGGCGCCGACACCCCGGCGCTGCTGGAGAGCCTGGGGGAGCGCGTGAAGTTCCTCCACGTCAAGGACGGGGCCAAGAGCACCGACACCTCGCTGCAGCAGCCCGCCGGGCAGGGCCAGATCGACGTCCCCGCCATCCTCGCCGCCGCCCCGCAGGCGCTGCGCGTCATCGAGTTCGACGCGTACTCCGGCGACGTCTTCGACGGCATCGCCGCCTCCCTGGCGTGGCTGCAGGAGAACGACGCGTGAGCCGCGTCGGAGTGGGGATCATCGGGGCCGGGAACATCTCGACCCAGTACCTCGAGAACCTGACCAAGTTCCCCGACGTCGAGGTCCGGTTCATCGCCGACATCGCCCTGGACCGCGCGCAGGCGCAGGCCGAGGCGTTCGGCGTGCAGGCGTCCGGGACCGTCGAGGAACTGCTCGCCCGCGACGACGTCGAGATCGTCGTCAACCTGACGATCCCCGCCGCGCACGCCGAGGTCGGCCGTCAGGTCCTGGCCGCCGGCAAGCACGTGTGGAGCGAGAAACCCCTCGCGCTGGACGCCGAGTCCGGCCTGGCGCTGCTGGCCGACGCCGAGCGGCTGGGGCTGCGCGTGGCGTGCGCCCCCGACACCGTCCTCGGGGCCGGCATCCAGACCGCGCTGCGCGCCATCGCCCGCGGCGACATCGGCCAGCCCCTGTCGGCCACGACGATGTTCCACGTCCCCGGCCCGGAGGCCTGGCACCCCAACCCGGACTTCCTGTTCGCCCACGGCGCGGGCCCGCTGTTCGACATGGGGCCGTACTACGTGACGACCCTGGTCCACGCCTTCGGGTCGGCCGGCCGCGTGCAGGCGGTGTCGTCGAAGTCCGTCGAGCGCCGCACGATCGCGTCGGGCCCGCGGGCGGGGCAGACCTTCCCGGTCGAGGTCCCGACCCACCACGCCGCCCTCATCGAGTTCGACGGCGGGCAGTCGGCGCAGTCGACGTTCTCGTTCCAGCACGCCCTGCCGCGCAACGGGTTCGTCGAGATCAACGGCACCGAGGGCACCATCGTCCTGCCGGACCCGAACACCTTCGAGGGTGACTCGACGCTGTGGCGGTTCGGCCAGGAGGAGCCGACGACGATCGCGGCCGTCGGGTCCACCTTCGGCCGCGGGTCCGGGGTCCTGGACCTGGCCCGCGCGATCCGCACCGGCGGCACCGAACGCGCCTCGGGCGTCGTGGCCGCGCACGTCCTCGACGTGCTGCTCGCCGTCCGCGACGCCGCCGCCACCCGCACGGCCGTGGACGTCACCTCGACCGTCGCCCCGGTCGCGCCGCTGCCGGAGGACTGGGACCCGTCGGCCGCCACCCTCTGACCCGCGCGGAGCGACCCCCTCGTCACGCCGCTGTGCGACGAGGGGGTCGACCCCGGGGAAGGCTCCGGCGCTCCTGCCGTCGTCGGCGGCGTCGCCCGGTCCGTGGTCGACGCGACCCCGGCGCCGGCGACCCCGCCTCGCGGTCCGAGCTCCTAGGATCGGGGCGTGAGCGTCACCAGGGCCGACGTCGCCCGGTACGCGGGCGTGAGCTCCGCGGTCGTCAGCTACGTCGTCAACGACGGCCCGCGCCCGGTCGCCGCGGCGACCGCGGCGCGGGTCCGCGAGGCCATCGAGGTGCTGGGGTACCGACCGAACCCGAGCGCGCAGGCGTTGCGGCGCGGGTCGTCCCGGTTGCTGGGGCACGTGGTGCCCGACCTGGGGAACCCGTTGTGGGCGCAGTTCGCCCTGGCCGTCGAGGAGGTCGCCGCCGGGCGCGGGTACGACGTGCTCCTGGCCAGCACCGAGGGGGGTGCCGAGGCCGAGCACCGGCGCATCGAGACCCTCGTGGCCCGCGGCGTCGACGCGCTCATCGTGACCAGCGTCATGGCCCGCCCGGACCTCGTGACCCGCGCCGGGCTCGGGGTCCCGCTGGTCCTGCTGAACACCTTCTTCGAGGTCCCCGGGTTCCCCAGCCTCGGGTTCGACGCCCTCGGCGGCGCGCGGACGGGGACGGCGCACCTGCTCGGGCACGGGCGCGGTCCGGTGGGGCTGGTCATCGGCGGGGAGACCGGGGAGCTGCGCGAACAGGGCTGGCGGGCCGCCGCCCGCGAGGCCGGGACCCCCGAGGGGCCCATCGCACGCGGTGAGTTCTCCCGCCACGGCGGCTACGGGGCGGGGTTGCGCCTGTTCGGGTCGCCGGACCGGCCCCGGTCGGTGTTCGTCTCCTCCGACCTGCAGGCCGTCGGGGTCCTGCGGGCGCTGTTCGAACTCGGGCTGCGGGTACCCGAGGACGTGGCGGTCGTGAGCTTCGACGGGACCGTCGAGACGGAGTTCACCAACCCCCAGCTGACGACGGTGCGCCAGCCCGTCGAGGCCATGGCCCGGGCCGCGGTCGCCCGCGCGCTCGACGGGGACACGAGCACCGACCGGCAGGTGCTGCCCGCCGAACTGGTCGTCCGTGGTTCGTGCGGGTGCGGCTCAGCCGGCTGACCCGCTGGGCAGGAAGCGTTCCAGGAGTTCCAGGGACCGCCGCACGTCGACGGTCCCCGGGTCCAGCAACCACTGGACCTGCAGGCCGTCGGAGGCGGCGGCGACCAGGGCGGCTGCGTCCCGCGGGTCGATGTCGGCGGCGATCCGCCCCGCGCGCTGACCCTCGGCGATCTTCTCGGCGAGCTCGTCGCGCACGCGGGAGAACCGTGCGCGGATGAACTCCCGGGTCAGGGGGTGCTGCTCCTGCAGGGCGTCGGAGGTCAGCGTCGAGTACAGCTGCACCAGGCCCGGGATGCCGCGGTTGCGGTCCGCGGACTGCGCCATCGACTCCACCGCCCCCTCGGTGGCGGGCAGGGTCTCGGGTTGCACGCGCCGTTCGTGCTCGCGGTAGGCCTCGACGAGGAGTTCGTCGCGGGAGCTGAAGTAGTGCCGCAGCGCGGCGTGCGAAACCCCGATGGCGTCCCCGACCGACCGCAGCGACGCACCGTCGACCCCGCGCTCGGCGAACTGGTCGATCGCGTGGTCGAGGATCTGCTGACGACGCTCGATCCCCTTGCGGTAGGAGCGGCGCTGCTCGGTTCCCTCTGGCACGTGGTCATGCTATGACCTCAGGGTGAGCGAACTCCCGCACCTCCTCGTCACCGGATCCGCCGGCGGTCTCGGCCGCGAACTGGTCCCGCGCCTTCGCGCCGCCGGGTACCGCGTGCGGTCCCTGGACCTGGCCCACCCCGACGGGGCCGAGGGGGACCTCGTCACGGGCTCGGTCACCGACGCCGCGGTGGTCGAGGGTGCGCTGGAGGGCGTCGACGCCGTCGTGCACCTGGCCGGGCAGAGCCGGGAGGCTCCGTGGGCGCAGGTGCTGGAGGCCAACGTCCAGGGCCTGTGGACGCTGTTCGACGCGTGCGTGCGGCGGGGGGTCGCCAAGGTCGTGTACGCCTCCAGCAACCACGCCACGGGGATGACGGCGCGCGCCGAGGGCGCGGAACTGCCCGCCGACGCGGAACTGCGCCCCGACACCTACTACGGCTGGAGCAAGGCGGCCGGGGAGTCGCTGGCCCGGTTGTTCGTCGAGCGCGCCGGCCTCGACGTCGTCTCGGTCCGCATCGGCACCTGCTTCGCCCGTCCCGCGAACGTGCGGGGGCTGTCCACGTGGATGTCCTACGACGACTGCACCCGGCTGCTGGCGGCCGCCCTCGACCCGCGGGTCCGCGGCTGGCACAGCGTGTGGGGCATCTCCCGGAACACCCGGCGCTGGTGGTCGCTGGCCGAGGGCGAGGCCATCGGCTACCACCCGCAGGACGACGCCGAGGAGTTCGCCGCGGAGGTGCTCGCCGGGGCCGACCCCGACGAGGTCGTGGACCTCGTCGGGGGCGGTTTCACCACGACGCCCCTGGGGCAGCCCAACTGACGGACGGGTCAGTCGTGGTCGTCCTCGGCCCGGGTCGCGGCCACCAGGGCGTTGGCGTGCCCGTGGCCCAGGCCGTGCTCTTCCTTCAGCCACGTCACCTGCTGCAGGTGCTTCACGCCGGGGTTCGCGGCGCGGTGCTCGCGCAGCAGCTGCTGCCAGTGCGCGACGGGCTGGCCGTACTTCGCCTCGATGGCGGGGAAGTACGACGCGGGTCCCTTGGTGGTCTCGGACATGGAGCCCTCCTACCGCCGTTCGTGAGTGGTCGTCAACGGTGCAGACCGCTGCGGGGCACCGGGCTCAGCGCTGCAACCCGGTACGGGAACCGGTGATCCGCTGCCGCAGGACCGGCACCCAGTGGTCCCCGTACGCCGCCTGCAGCCCGGGCAGCCGCCAGTCCGCCCCCGTGACCCGGCCGCGGCAGGACGCCGCGCGGCACGCGCACGGCATCGTGAAACCGGGGTCGTCCGTGATCGTCGCGTAGTCCAGGGTGAGCTCCTCACCGCGCTCGACGTCGCGCCGCGCGACGACGGTGAAGGGGTCGGCCCACCAGGTGTTCGGGTCGCAGCCGTGGTTGCCCGTGTGGTTCGGCACGTCCGGGGGCAGGACCAGGTTCACGTCCCGTCCGACGGACATCGTGTCCACGTAGGTGCCGGTGCGCGCGGCCTCGGCGAACAGCCGGCCCAGCTCGGCGTCGCTCACGAGCCGACCCCCGAAGCGGGCGACCGCGGTGCCCCGGGGGAGGGGAGCGGCGGCGAACAGGCCCTCGCCCTCGATCGGGGACCGGCCGACGCGGACGAGGGGGTTGAGCCAGCAGTCGGGTCCGGGCGAGCCCGGCGTCACCGGTGAACGACCGGTGCTGGGGGGCGGACGGCTCCGGCGAGGTCGGCGACCGGGACGCCCTCCCGCGGGCCGGTCACGCCGAGGTCGACCTCGGGGGTGGTGGCGACCGGAGTGCCCTGGTCGGTGGTCTCGCCGCCGGCGGCGTCCCGCAGGACGCGGCCGTGCTCGTCACGCACGGGGATCGCTTCCACACCTCGACGCTACGCGCTCGCACGCGGGGGGCGGCGGGCGCTCGTCGGCGCCCGGTTCCACCTCCCGACCTCACCGGGCGCTGACGAGCGTCCCCACCCCGAACGCCGTCAGCACCGCGGCGCTCGCGCGCTCCAGGGTCCGCGTCACCCGGGGCCGCCGCAGCCACTCCACGGCCCGGGCGGCGACCTGGGACAGCACGCTCAGGTAGGTCAGCGCCACCCCCGCCTCCAGCACCCCCAGCAGCAACGTCGTCCCCACCCCGGCCCCGGCCGGCACGAACTGCGGGACGACCGCCACGAAGAACAGCCCCACCTTCGGGTTCAGGACGCACGAGACGAGCCCGGCGCGGAACGCCGCCGGCAGCGAGGAGGCGGACCCCGCCGGCGTGGACGCCGGGCCCCGGTGGGCCAGCAACGTGCGGACCCCGAGGTGGACGAGGTACAGCCCGCCGGCGACCTTCAGCACCTGGTACGCCTGCGCCGAGCGTTCCAGCAGCGCCGCCAGCCCCACGGCCACGGCCGCGGCCCACACCACCGCCCCCACGGCCGACCCCAGCGCCGTGACCACCCCCGTCCGGGCCCCCTGCAGGCTGTGGCGCAGCACGAGGAACGTGTTCGGGCCGGGGGTGAGCTCCAGCAGCAGGCACAGCGCGCAGAACGCGAGGACGGCGTCGAGGGTCACCCGTCGAGGCTAGACCCGGGCACCTCGCCCGGACGGGGATCCTCGACCGGCCTCGGCCGGGTGTGGTTCACTCGCAGCGCTCCACCTCACGACCCGCCGACCGGCGGGTGCACGGCCTGCGCGACGCAGGTGAGACGCCCGTCCCGGAAAGCGCAGCCGTGCCGTGAAGCAGATGCACCTCGGAGTCTTCGAAGTCCTCGGTCCCCAGGTCGGCGGGACGCTCAGCTGGCCCCACCACCGTTCCGCGAGCGTGGACTTCACCTCGCTCGAGCACTGGGTGCACCTCGCCCGGGTCATCGACGAGGCCGGTTTCACGTTCCTGTTCCTGGCCGACACCTTCGGCTACCCCACCGTCGACGGGGAACTGTCCGGGACGGCCGCGGCCCGGGGCATCAACTTCCCGACGCTGGACCCCTCCGTGGTCGTCACGGCGCTGGCCCGCGAGACCGCGCGCCTCGGTTTCGTCGTCACCTCGCCGACCGGTCTGGACCACCCCGTGCAGAGCGCGCGGCGCTTCGCCACGCTCGACCACTTCACCGGCGGCCGCATCGGGTGGAACATCGTCACGGGTTCAGCGCAGGACGTCGTCGCCGAACTGTTCGGGCACCGGGAGATGGTCCTGCACGACGAGCGGTACGCGATGGCCGACGAGTACGTCGACGCCGCCGTGAACCTCTGGGAGCGCAGCTGGGAGGACGACGCCCTCGTCGTGGACCGCGAGGCGGGCCTGTACGCCGACCCCGCCAAGATCCACCGGGTGTCGTTCGAGGGGCGCTACGTCCGGTCCTCCGGGTACTTCGCCTCCCCGCCCTCGCCCCAGCGGACCCCCGTGCTGTTCCAGGCGGGGACCTCCGCGCGCGGGCGGGCGTTCGCGGCCCGCAACGCCGAAGCGGTCTTCGTGCAGGCCACCACGCTGGAGCAGACCGCGGCGGCCGTCGCGGACATCCGGGCCGGGGCCGCCGCCCACGGCCGGGACCCGCGCTCGGTCACGACGATCGTCGGGGTGACCGTCGTGGTCGCGCCCACCCACGACGAGGCCGTCGCCCGCCGCGAGGAGTTCGACCGGCTGCAGTCGGACGAGGTCGTCGCGGCCCTGTACTCGCACAACACCGGCATCGACCTGCTGGCGCTCGACCCGGACGGCACGCTCGAGCAGGTGCTCGGCCGGGGAGCGGCGGGCCAGACGGGGCAGACCAACGTCACCCGGTTCCTGGGCGGTGACGGCAGACCGGCGCTGAGCGTGCGCGAGGTGCTCGACGAGCTGCGCGGTCGCGGGACGCGCGGGTTCGCGATCACGGGCGACCCCGTCGAGGTCGCCGACGAGCTCGAACGCGTCCTGGACGCCACCGACCTGGACGGGTTCATGCTCGAACCGGTCTTCGCGCCGGCCGACGTCGAGGACTTCGCCGACCTCGTGGTCCCGGTCCTGCGCGCACGCGGCCGGCTGCCCGAGGTCCCCGCGACGGGCACCCTGCGCGAGCAGCTGAACGGCCCGGGTTCGTCCCGGCTCGCCGCCGACCACCCGGGACGGTCGTCGAGCTGACGAGCGGCGGGACCGGGTCAGTCCGCCGCGGGCTGACCCGGGCACGTCGCGAGCACGCGCTCGATCGCGTCCCGCTCCGCGGGCGTCACCCACAACCCGTACTCCGCCTTCACCGCCACCTGCCGTGCGACGTACGTGCAGCGGAACGCGGTGTTCGGCGGCAGCCACGTCGCCGCGTCCCCGTCACCCTTGGAGGAGTTCAGCGGTCCGTCGACCGCGAGCAGTTCGAGCCGGTCGTTCGCGAACTCGGTGCGCTCGGCCGCGTCCCACCGCTGCGCACCCGTCTGCCAGGCGTTCGACAGCGCGACCACGTGGTCGATCTGGACGTCGTCGCTCGTGCCCTGACCCCGGCGGAACCTGATCGTGCCCCCGCCGTACGGGTCGGTGAGCGAACCGCTCGCCACGACGCAGTCCCCGCCGCCCTTGAACCTCACGTCCCGCAGGTCGCGCCCCAGGACGTCGTTGCGGGTGTCGCAGCCGTTGTGGTCGGTGTCGACCCACCCGTCCCCGAACTGCGCGCGCGAGTACCCCGTCTTCGGGGCGCGGCCCTTCACCGGCAGGGTCTGCAGCTGGGCCAGCGCCGTCCCCGCACCGGCCGACCCGTCGGCGTCCCCCGCCGGGGTCGTGCACCCGCCCAGCAGCAGGCCCGCCACGACCAGCGCCAGCGCCCTCCCAGCCCGCAACCGCCCACCCTCCCCGCTCAGGCCGCCATCCTGCCCCACCCGCGTCCCCCCGCGCTCCCGGCGCGCGCCGGTCCGGCGTGCGACACTCGGACGTCGCTGAGGAAGCCCGGCGTTGCTCGCTCGCCCCACCCGCCAGGAGATCCGTACCCATGGACAGCGAACGCCCCGGTGCACCGCCCGCGTTCGCCGACGACGCCGGCCGCGTCCGGTCGGCCCGCCGACTCACCTCCTCGGCACCCCACCCCGCCCTCGACCGGCTCGCCGAGCTCGCCGCCCGGCTCCTGGGCACCGACGCCGCCCAGGTCTCGCTTCTGTCCAACGTCCTGACCATCTCCGCCGCCACCGGAGCGGCCGCCGCACCCGCCCCCGGCGAGCGCGTCACCGCCCACCCGCTCGCCGAGGCCCTGTGCACCGTCACCGCGACCTCCGGTGCGCCCCTCGTGGTCCCCGACGCCGCCACCGACGACCGCGTCCGCGACCTGCCCGCCGTCGCCTCCGGGGCCGTCGGCAGCTACCTCGGCGTCCCCCTGCGCGACCAGGACGGCCACGTCATCGGGGCCCTGTGCGTCTTCGGGCCCGGCACCCGCGCCTGGACCGGGGCCGACGTCTCCCTCCTGACCGACCTCGCCGGTTCCGCCGTCACCGAACTGGAACTGTCGGCGCTCGCCGTCGACCTCGAAGCCACCCGCGTCCGCTGGCAGCTCGCCGTCGGCGCCGGTGGCGTCGGCACCTTCGACTGGGACCTGCTCACCGGCGTCCTGGAGTGGGACGAGAACCTCCTGCGGATGTTCGGCTACGCCGCCGACGACTTCAGCCGCAGCATCGAGGCGTTCGACGCCCGCCTGCACCCCGACGACCGCCCCCGGGTCGGCCGCGCCCTGCAGGACTCGATCGACACCGTCGGCCCGTTCGAGGCCGAGTACCGCGTCGTGCGCCCCGACGGCACCACCCGCTGGGTGCGGGCGCGCGGTCAGGCGCTCGCCGACGAGACGGGACGCAGCGTGCGGCTGCTCGGGGCGGCCTTCGACACGACCGCCACCCGCGCCGAGGACGCGCGCGTTGCCCGGATCCTGGAGTCGATGTCCTCCGCGTTCTTCTCGCTGGGCCGGGACTGGCGGTTCAGCTACGTGAACTCCGAGGCCGAACGGGTCCTGGGCCGCCCCCGCGCCGAACTGCTCGGCGGCGACGTCTGGGAGCTGTTCCCCGACGCGGTGGCCTCCGACTTCGAGACGCACTACCGCGAGGTGGCCGCGACGGGCCTCCCGGCGACCTTCGAGGCGTACTACCCGGCGCCCCTGGACGCGTGGTTCGAGGTGCGGGCCTGGCCCGACCCCGACGGGGTGTCGGTGTACTTCCTGGACATCACCGAACGCCGCCGCGCCCAGCACGCCCTGGAGGCGGCGCACGCCGCGGCCGCGGCCGCCGCCGAGCGGCTGCGGCTGATCGTCCGGGTCAGCGAGGACCTGTCGTCCACCCTGGACGTCGAGGAGGCGTACGCCCGGCTGGCCCAGCACCTCGTCCCGGCGCTGGGCGACTGGTGCCTGGTGACGCTGGTCGACGAGGAGGGGCAGTTGCGCGACCTCGGCTGCCAGCACGCCGACCCCGCCGCGCAGGACCTCGTGCGGGCCTACCGGGAGGCCCGGATGACGGCGCTGACCCCGGACTCCTACCTGTTCCGGGTCTGGCGCACCGGCCGGCCGGTGACCGTTCCCGAGGACGCCACCGCGGCCCTCGTGGCGCAGCTGGCCGCCGGCAGCACCGCGCGCGAGCTCATCACCCGCCTCGCGCCGGGGGCGCTGGAGTGCCTGCCGGTCCGCGCGCGGGGCCGCACCGTCGGGCTCATCACCCTCTTCCACGACGACGCCGCGGACCGCCTGTCGCCCGAGGACCTGCTGCTGGCCACGGAGGTCGGGGACCGCGCGGGCCTGGCCCTGGACAACGCACGGCTGTACTCCGCGCAGCACCGGGTCGCGGAGGGGTTGCAGCGCAGCCTGCTCACCGCGCCCGTCCAGCCGGACCACGTCCAGGTGGCCGTCCGCTACCGTCCCGCGGCCCGCGCCGCGCGCGTCGGCGGCGACTGGTACGACGCGTTCCTCACCCCCGACGGGGCCACGGTCCTCGTCATCGGCGACGTCATGGGGCACGACATCGACGCCGCCGCCGCGATGAGCCAGATCCGGTCGTTGCTGCGGGGGATCGCCTACACCACCGGCCACAGCCCCGCGAAGGTTCTCCTGGGGTTGGACGCCGCGATGCAGGGCCTGGACGTCGCCACGACCGCGACGGCCGTCGTGGCCCGGCTGGAGGACACCGGGGACCGGACCCGCCTGCGCTGGTCGAACGCGGGTCACCTGAACCCCGTCGTCATCGGGCCGGACGGGACCGTGCGGACGCTGGGCACCGGGTCGGCCGAGCTGCTGCTGGGCATCGACCCGGGCGCGCGCCGGTCCGACGCGGTGGTGGACCTGGAACGCGGCTCGACGGTGCTGGCGTTCACCGACGGGCTCATCGAGCGGCGCGACGTCTCCCTCGAGGAGCGGTTGCAGCTGCTGGGTTCCGTCGTCACCGAGCTCGCCGCCCAGCCCCTGGAGGACCTCGTCGACGGCGTCCTGCGGCTCATGGTGCCGGGCGAGCACGAGGACGACGTGGCGCTGCTGGCGTTCCGGCTGCACCCGCGGGAGGGGGAGCGGCCCGCCGAGGCCGGGCCGGAGCGGGTTCCGCACGTCGTGGCGCCGCCGGCGCCCTGACCCGGGGGGCTGTTCCCTCAGGCCCGGTCCCGCAACCGTTCCAGCCCCACGAGCAGGCTGTCCAGCCCCAGCAGGAACGCCCGTTCGGACCGGTCGCCCGGCTGGGCCCTGGTCGCGCGGATCGCCTGCGACAACCGCGACCCCTCCCGGCCGGAGTCGGCCCAGACCTCCACGGGCGCCCCGGCGTCGAGGGCGGAACCGAGGACGAAGCAGTCGAGCACGGTGACGGCGTGCAGGAGTTCCTCGTCGTCGAACCCGGCGTCGTGCAGGACGTCGGCGAGGGCCTCGTAGGAGGCCATGGTCGCGGGGTGGCTGACGGTCTGCGCCGTCAGCAGGGGCACCGCGGCCGGGTGGGCGGCGAACGCCGCCCGGTACTGCCGGGCCCAGCGCCGGGTGAACTCCCGCCAGTCCTCACCCGGCACCACCTCGGTGGGCATCCCGTCGGCCGACAGCACCCCCCGGATGCCCTCGATCACCTCCTCGCGACCCCCCTTGACGTGGTGGTACAGCGAGGAGGTGCTGACCCCCAGGTCCCGGGCCAGGGCCGGCAGGCCGAGTTCCCCGGTGCGGTCGAGCAGGTCCAGCGCGGCGCGCAGGATCTGCTCGCGGGACAGCAGCGGGGTGGTGGGGCGGGCCATGCGGGGTTCTCCAGGGTCAGTCCGGTTGCTGCTGGGTGATGCAGTGGATCCCGCCGCCGAACGCGAACACGTCGCGCGCGTCGACGGTGACCACCGTACGCCCGGGGTAGGCGGCCTCGAGGACGGCCTTCGCCTCGCCGTCGCGGGGGTCGTCGAACGCGCACGCGACGACGACGGAGTTCGCGACGTAGTGGTTGACGTAGGAGAAGTCCACGAGTTCGCCGTCGACCTCCGACGTCCGCGGAGCAGGGATCTCGGCGACCCGCAGGCGCTCGCCCCGCGCGTCGGTGGCCGAGCGCAGCAGGTCCAGGACCTCGGTGCTGACGGCGTGGTCCGGGTGGCCGGGGTCCGGCTGGGTGTGCACGAGGACCTGCCCGGAGGAGGTGAACGCCGCGACGATGTCGACGTGGCCGCGGGTGCCGAACTCGCCGTAGTCGGCGGTCAGCCCGCGCGGCAACCAGATCGCCGTCGAGGTGCCGAGCTGGCCGTGGACCTCGGCCTCGACGCGTTCGCGCGTCCAGCCGGGGTTGCGGTGCGGGTCGAGCTGGACGGTCTCGGTGAGCAGGACCGTCCCGCGACCGTCCACGTGGAACCCGCCGCCCTCCTGGGTGAGTTCGGAACCGCTCACGGGAGTTCCGGTGAGCCCGGCGACCGCGCGGGCCGCGAGGGCGTCGTGGTCCCAGCGCGCCCACGACTGGGCGCCCCAGCCGTTGAAGACCCAGTCGACCGCGACGGGGGAGTTCCCCCGCCGGGCGAACGTCGGGCCGGAGTCGCGCAACCAGGCGTCGTCGACGGCGACGTCGGCGATCTCGACGCGCGGGTCGAGCAGTTCGCGGGCCTGCGCGCGGTCGCCGGGGTTCACCAGGACCGTGACGGGTTCGTACCCGACGATCGTGGTGGCGACGGCGCTCCACGCGCGGCGGGCCCGGGCGAGGTCGGGCCCGCCGTCCTCGCCGAACGTCGGGTTCGGGGTGGGGAAGGCCATCCAGGTGCGCTGGTGGGGTTCCCACTCGGCGGGCATGCGCTGTTCGGACACGGTTCCTCCGGGTCTAGTCGCGGTGGACGACGGAACCGTCGACGACGGTCAGCCGGACGGGGGACTGGGCGAACTCGTCGGGGTCGACGGTGAGGGGGTCGAGGGTGAACGCCGACAGGTCGGCGCGGTTCCCGGGCCGCAGGCCACCGGCGACGGCGGCGAGCCCGGCTGCGCGGGCGGCCTCGATCGTGTACCCCTCCAGCGCCATCCGCGCGGTCAGCGCCTGGCCGGGTAGCACGGGTTCTTCGGCGTGGTTCCCCGCGGTGCGCCGCAGCTGCGCGTCGGCGATGATCGCCCGCGGGTCGTAGGGGGCGATGGGCCAGTCCGACCCCAGGGCGAGCCGGGCCCCGGCGTCGCGAAGGTCGCGCGTGCGGAAACCCCGGTCGGCGCGGACCTTGCCGAGGCGCTGCGACCAGTTGTCGCTGTGGTCGGCCTTCGTGTAGTGCGTGCAGTGGGTGGGCTGCATGCTCGCGGTGACGTCGAGCCGGGCGAACTCCCCCACGAGGTCGTCGGGGAGGGTCTCGACGTGCTCGACGCGGTGCGGGACCCGGGGGTTTCCCGGCAGTCCGGCGACGGTGCGCAGGACGTGCCGGATCCCGGCGTCACCGATGGCGTGCGTCACGGTGGGGACGTCGTGCGCGGCCAGGAACGCGAGCGCCTCGTCGTACTCGGCGGGGTCGGGCCAGAACGGGGCGGTGGACTCGCCGTGGGTGTCGGCCTCCTCCAGCCACGCGGTGCCGCCGTCGATCGTCCCGTCGATCATGAACTTGGCGCCGTCGACGGACCACCGGGCCCCCTGCGCGCGCTGCAGGTCGACGACGTGGTCGAGGTAGGTGCGGCCGTGGACGGGCATGACGAAGGGGGCGAACCGCAGCCGGATCGGCAGGTCGTGCTCCACGGCCCGCACGAGGTCGTGGGAGTCGCCCTCGAAGTCCATGGCGTTGGCGGCGGTCAGACCGCAGGCGGCCATGTCGCGCAGGAGCGCGAGGAACCGGGCGCGCCGGTCGGCGGGGTCCTCGGCGGGCAGGTGCGCGGTGACGAGGTCCATCGCCTCCATCTCCAGCAGGTGCCCGGTGGGGGTGCCGTCGGCCACGACCACCTGGGCGCCGGAGCGGAACTCCCGGGCTCCGTCGACGCCGGCCAGTTCCAGGGCGCGCGGGGAGGCGATGGCCGAGTGCGCGTCGAACAGCACGACGTAGGCGGGGACGTCCGGGCCGAGGGCCTCGACGAGCGGGGCGGAGGTGACGGGCCGGCCCTCGAAGGCGTTCGGGTCCAGCCCCCAGCCGCGGACCCACTCGCCGCGGGCGACGTCGAGGGTGCGCAGGGCCGCCACCAGGTCGGCCACGGAGCGCACCCCGGTGAGGTCCAGGCCGTTCGTGAGGTTCAGGCCCATGACGGGGTGGACGTGCCCGTCGACGAGACCGGGGACGAGGGTCGCCGCCCCGAGGTCGACGACCTCGGTGCCCTGCCCCTGCCAGCCGGCGACGTCGGCGCGGTCGCCGACGGCGGTGATCGTCCCGCCGGTGACGGCGACGGCCTGCGCGTGCGGGCGGTCCGGGTCGAGGGTGTGGATCGTGTCGGCGAGGACGATCAGGGACGGGTTCACGGGTTCCCTCCGATGCGGGCGTAGAGGTCGGGACGGCGGCGGCGCAGCACGCGGGCGAGCAGGACGCCCACGGCGAACACCGCCGGGACGACGGCGACGAGCACGACGTTCGTCGACGTGGGGGCGGCCGTGAGCAGGGCGACGTGCCGGACCAGGACCCCGAGGGCGACGGTGAGCAGGACCGTCGCGCCGACCGAGGCCCACAGCACCCCGGGGCGGACGGTCCCGTGGCGGTGCAGGTAGACGACGACGGCCACGGCGGTGATCGCCTGCAGCAGCAGGACCCCGATCGCGCCGGGGGTGTTCACGAGCAGCACGAGCTGGCGGTAGGGGTCGGCCCCGGCGAGGGCGAACCCCGCGACGACCACGAGGGCGAGGACGCTCTGCGCGGCCCCGGCCCGGGCGGGGGAGGCGAACCTCGGGTGCGCGTGGGCCATCGCGGCGGGCAGCAGCCCGTCCTGGGCGAGGGTGAAGGAGTAGCGGTTGATCGCGTTGTGGAAGGCGATCTGGGACGCGAGGACGCTGGTGAGGACGAGCACGTCCATGACGTGGCTGGCCCACGCGCCGACGTAGGTGTCCATGACGGTGAAGAACAACCCGACGGGGTCGGCGCCGGCGGCCGCGACGACGCCGGCGTCGCCGACGGCCTGGACGACGGCCCACACCACCAGGGCGTAGAACAGGCCGAGGAAGGCGACCGCGGCGTAGGTGGCGCGGGGGATCGAGCGGTCGGGCTCGCGCGCCTCGCGCCGGTACAGGGCCGTCGACTCGAACCCGGCGAACGCGGCGAAGCAGAACCCGAGGATGCCCAGCAGACCGGGGTTCGCCAGGGCGGAGGGGGAGAACGTGCTCAGGTGCAGCCCGTCGTGACCGCCGTGCGCGACGACGCCGACGACGAGGACGGCGAGGATCGCGGTCTCGGCGGCCAGCAGCACGCCCAGGACCTTCGCGCCGACGTCGATGCCGCGCCGCCCCAGCGCCCAGACGACGGCGATCGCGGCGACCGCGTAGAGCCACCACGGCAGGTCGACGCCGGCGAGGCGGACGAAGGCGGCCTGGAACTGGGTGCCGAGCAGGCCGTAGACGCCGATCTGCAGCGTGTTGTACGAGACGACGGCGAGCAGGCCGGCGCCCGCGCCGGCGCTGCGGCCCAGGCCGAGGGTGATGTAGGAGTAGAACGCGCCCGCGCCGCCGGTCAGGCGGGTCATGGTCGTGAACCCCACCGCGAACAGGGCCAGCACGACGGCGGCGGCCAGGTAGCCGGCGGGGGCGCCGATGCCGCCGATGGAGATCGCCAGGGGGGCGATGCCGGCCATGACGGTGAGCGGGGCGGCCGCCGCGACGACCATGGCGGTGATGCCGGTGGCGCCGAGCGCTCCGGCCTTGAGGTGGTCCTCGGGTGCCTGCGCGGGGCGGGGTGGGGCGGGGTCGAGCACGGGGGCCTCCTGGGGGTGGGTGCGCCGTTGCACGAACGACAGCGTAACCGAAACCGTGTCGGTTATGGTGGCCGTCGTGTGTTTCGACGACGTTTCCACCGCGTCACGGCTGGGGTCCGGCCCTCGTGACGCCCTCCGCCGCGCCGGACTAGGGTCCGTGCCGTGCGCCTGACGCCCAGCGAACGCGACCGGTTGCTGATCTTCACGGTGGCCGAGCTCGCCCGCGCCCGCCGCGCGCGCGGGCTGCGCCTCAACGTCCCCGAGGCCACCGCGCTGATCGCCGACACCGTCTGCGAGGCGGCCCGCGACGGCTCCCGCCTGGCCGAGGCCAAGGAGGCCGGCCGGTCCGTCCTGGGCCCCGACGACGTCCTGCCCGGGGTCCCCGACGTGGTGCCGCAGGTGGAGGTCGAAGCCGTGTTCGACGACGGCACCCGCCTCGTCGTCGTCACCGACCCCTTCGGCGGCGGCTCCCTCGGCGACGACGCGCCCGGCGCCGTCCTGCCCGGACCGGACACCCCGCTGGAGTTCGCCGACACCGTCACGCTCACGGTGACGAACACCGCCACCGTGCCCGTCAGCGTCACGTCGCACTTCCACTTCTTCGAGGTGAACCCGCGGCTGAGCTTCGACCGGGTCGCCGCCTACGGCCGGCGCGCCGCGATCGACGCCGGGGCCACGATCCGCTGGGACCCCGGCCAGACGCAGGACGTGCGCCTCACTCCGATCGGCGGGGGCCGCGTCGCGATCGGTTTCGCCGGGCTGGTCGACGGCCCCCTCGACGCGCCCGGCGCCTTCGAGCAGGCCCTGGAACGGGCCCGCGCGTGCGGGTACCTCGACCGCGCCGAACACCACTCCGACGACGCAGGGGGTTCTCGATGAGCCTGTCGAGCAGGGACTACGCGGCCACCTACGGACCGCGGGCCGGTGACCGCGTCCGCCTCGGCGACACCGGACTCGTCGTCCAGGTCGAGCACGACGCGCAGGCGCCGGGGGAGGAGTTCCTCGCCGGTTTCGCCAAGACCGCGCGCGACGGGCTGCACCTGAAGGCCGCGCGCGTGCGCGAGACGTGCGACGTCGTCATCTCCAACGTCGTCGTGATCGACGCCGTCCAGGGGGTCCGGAAGCTGTCCATCGGCATCCGCGAGGGACGGATCTCCGGCGTCGGTCGCGCGGGGAACCCCGACACCCTCGACGACGTGGACGTCGTCGTCGGGACCGGGACGACGATCGTCTCCGGCGAGGGGCTCATCGCCACCGCCGGGGCCATCGACACCCACGTGCACCTGCTGTCCCCCCGGGTCATGGAGGCCTCCCTCGCCTCCGGGGTCACCACGATCATCGGCCAGGAGTTCGGGCCCGTCTGGGGGGTCGGCGTGAACTCCCCCTGGGCGCTGCGGCACGCGTTCAACGCCTTCGACGCCTGGCCCGTGAACATCGGGTTCCTCGGCCGGGGCTCGGCCTCCGAGCCGGGGTCGTCCGTGGAGGCGCTCGTCGAGGGCGGCGCCTGCGGTTTCAAGGTGCACGAGGACATGGGCGCGCACGCCCGCGCCCTGGACACCGCCCTGACCGTCGCCGAGGAGCACGACGTCCAGGTCGCCCTGCACACCGACGGCATCAACGAGGCCCTCTCGGTCGAGGACACCCTCGCCGTGCTCGACGGCCGCACCATCCACGCCTTCCACATCGAGGGCTGCGGCGGCGGGCACGTCCCGAACGTCCTGCGCATGGCCGGCGAACCCAACGTCATCGGCTCGTCCACGAACCCGACGCTGCCGTTCGGCCGCGACGCCGTCGCCGAGCACTACCACATGATCATCTCGGCCCACGGGCTCAAGGAGGACCTGCCCGGCGACGCCGCCCTGGCCCGCGACCGGATCCGCGCGGGCACCATGGGCGCCGAGGACGTCCTGCACGACCTCGGCGTCATCCCCATCACCTCCTCCGACGCGCAGGGCATGGGCCGGGCGGGGGAGACCGTCCGGCGCACGTTCGCGATGGCCGGGAAGATGAAGCTCGAACTCGGGGCCGAGAACCCGCTGCACGACAACGAGCGCGCGCTGCGCTACGTCGCCAAGCTCACGGTGAACCCCGCCATCGCGCACGGGCTGTCCCACGAGGTCGGGACCCTGGAGGTCGGCAAGCTCGCCGACGTCGTCCTGTGGCGCCCGGAGTTCTTCGGCGCCAAACCCGAACTCGTCCTCAAGGCCGGTTTCCCCGCCTACGGCGTCACGGGCGACCCGAACGCCGCGATCGACCGCGCCCAGCCGCTCGTCCTGGGCCCGCAGTTCGGCGCGCACGGGGCGACGGCCGCGGACCTGTCCGTGGCGTTCACGTCGCAGGCCGCCGCCGAGGACGGCAACGACGCCATGACGACCCGCCGCCGGCGCGTCGGGGTGCGCGGGACCCGCGGGATCGGGCTGGCGTCCATGGTGCGCAACTCCCGGCTCGCGCAGGTCCGCGTCGCCCCCTCGGGCCTGGTGACCGTCGACGGCGAACCGGTGAGCTCCGAACCGGCGGAGGCGACGAGCCTGACCCGGCTGTACCACCTCTGAGGACGGGGCCGTGCCCCCTTCTCGCGGGGTGAGAGCACGGGGTGCCGGGGGCCGGTGGCGTCACTAGGCTCCCGGCATGATCCTCATCGTCGTGAAGTGGCCCGTGAAGCCCGAGCTGTCCGACCGCTGGCCCGAGCTCGTGCGCGAGTTCACCGACGCCGTCCGCGCCGAACCGGGCAACCTGTTCTTCGACTGGTCGCGCGGTGTCGAGGACCCGAACCTGTGGACCCTCGTCGAGGGGTTCGCCGACGACGAGGCCGGCAAGGTGCACGTCGCCTCCGAGCACTTCCAGAAGGCGATCGGCCAGATGCCCGACTACGTCGCCGCCCAGCCGCAGATCATCTACGTCGAGGCGCCCGACACCCCGGGGTTCGGCCCGATGGGCGAGGTCCAGCCGCGCTGAGCGGCCGGCTCGTCGCCGGGGTCAGCCGGCGTGGCGGGCCGCCCGCACGTCCTCACGGACGCTGGCCAGGGTCTCCTCCGGCCACAGCGGGCCGACCCGTCTGACCTCCTGCAGGCCCGCGGCCGTCAGCGCGGCCGCCCCTGCGCCGTACAGGGCCGTCGTCAGGAACGCCGCGGTCGGCGGCGGGACGACCTTGCCGACGGCCCGCACCACGAACGCCACCGAGGTCCCGGCCGCCAGGGCGCCCAGCACGGCCGCTCCACCCAGCAGGGCGGCGCCCCTGGACGCCTCCCTGGCCTTGCCGAGGAGCTCCTGCTGCCCCTTGCGGATCTCCGCGCGCACCAGCTGGGTGGTGTCGGAGGTCAGTTCGTCGACGAGTTGGCCCGCCGTGCGGTTCGGCTGTTCGCTCATGGTCGTCCCTACTCGGTGTTCCTCCCTCTCCTGCCCGCCCGCGCGCTCGCGAAACGTCCTCGTGGCCGTCGCGGGGCGGTCCGGCTCCCGGTGCGGGCGTCCGCCTCAGCGCCGGCTGGACAGGTGGGCCAGGAGAGCGCGCAGCCCGAACTCCCAGCGGGGCAGCTCCTCGGCGATCCCGACGGTGTTCACGAGGGTCCCCAGGTGCGCGCTGGCGATGACGACCTCGTCACCGACCGCGTGGGTGAAACCCTGCCCGGCGCCGTACCGGTCCTGGGTGGGGGCGAACAGCGTCCCGGTGTACAGCACCAGGCCGTCGGGGTACTGGTGGTGCTCGCCCAGGGCCGCCGCCACGAGTTCCTCGAAGGGGCGGCTGATGCGCGACAGCGAGTTCCTCCCGTGCAGGGTGAACCCGTCGCTCCCCGTGACGACCAGGGCGATCTCCTCGCTGCGCAGGTCGTCGAGGGTGAACCGCTCGTCGAACAACCGGACGAACGGGCCGATCGCCGAGGAGGCGTTGTTGTCCTTGGCCTCCCCGAGCAGCAGCGCCGACCGGCCCTCCACGTCGCGCAGGTTGACGTCGTTGCCCAGGGTCGCGCCCACGACGGCACCGGTCGACGACACGACGAGCACGAGTTCGGGTTCGGGGTTGTTCCAGGTCGAGGAGCGCTTCACGCCCACCTGCGCCCCGAGGCCGACCGAGGCCAGCACGGGGGCCTTGGTGAACACCTCCGGGTCGGGGCCGATGCCGACCTCGAGGTAGGCCGACCACAGGCCCTGCTCCTGCAGCACCGCCTTGGCCCGCGCCGCGGCCTGCGACCCCGGACGCAGCTCGGCCAGGCTGCCGCCGATGGCGTCGGTGATCGACTCGCGCACCTGCGCCGCCCGGGACGGGTCCCCGCCGACCCGCTCCTCGATGACCCGTTCGAGCATGCTGTCGACGAACGTGACCCCGCACGCCTTGACGACCTGCAGGTCGACGGGAGCCAGGAACCGGGGCCGGGTCGTGTCGCGGGCCAGGGAGGCCGCCACGACGTCGGCCGTGCGCCAGGCCGGGGCGCGCGAGACCGCGCCCCGCACCACGTCGAGGCGGTCCGCCCGTTCCAGCAGGTCCGCGGTCGTGCCGACCTCGTCCCACAGGTCGTGCACGCCCGCGCGCGTCACGGCCACCGGCACGGGCCCACCGCGGGCCGGGTCCCACACCCGGCCCACGAGCAGGGCGTCGTCGGCGTCGACCGGCAGGACGTTCGTGTCGGGATCCACGGGGACCATTCAGCCACACCGGCGGGCGCGGTGGACCGCCGCCTGCCGGCGGGGCCGCCGGTCCAGTCCTGCCTCAGTCCTGCAGCGCCGCGCGCAGCACCGCGACCGCCTGCGCCACCGCCGCCTTCGCGGCCTCGGTGGCGTGCAGGGAGTTCACCATGACGAAGTCGTGCACGATGCCCTGGTAGCGCACCGCCGTCACCGGCACGCCCGCGGCGCGCAGCTTCGCCGCGTACGCCTCGCCCTCGTCGCGCAGGACGTCGGCCTCGGCCGTGATCACCAGCGCCGGCGGCAGGCCGGTGAGCTGCTCGGTCGTGGCGCGCAGCGGGGAGACCGTGATCTGCGAGCGGTCCGTCTCGGGCGTCGTGTACTGGTCCCAGAACCACTTCATGCCCTCACGGGCCAGGAAGTACCCCTCGGCGAACTCGTGGTACGACGCCGTGTCGAAGTTCGCGTCCGTCACCGGGTAGAACAGCACCTGCCGGCGGAACGAGAACTCCCCGCGCTCCTTGGCCATGAGCGTCAGCGCGATCGCCATGTTCCCGCCGACCGAGTCGCCGGCCACCGCGAGGCGGGTCCCGTCCAGGTCGTGCCCGGCGCCCTCCTCGACGACCCACTTCACCGCCGCGTAGGCCTGCTCGTTCGCGACGGGGTACTTCGCCTCCGGCGAGCGGTCGTACTCGGGGAAGACCACGGCCGCGCCGGTCCCCACCGCCAGGTCGCGCACGAGGCGGTCGTGGGTGTGGGCGTCGCCGAACACCCACCCGGCGCCGTGGGTGTAGACGACGACGGGCAGGGCCCCGCTGGCCCCGGCCGGGCGGACGAGGCGGACCCGCACGCTGCCGGTCGGGCCGCCGGGGACGGTCACCCACTCCTCGTCGACGGCGGGTTTCTCGATGGGCTCGTCCTGCACGCCGTCGACGGCCTTGCGGCCGTCCTCGGGAGCGAGCTGGTACAGGAACGGCGGTTCGCTGGTGGCGTCGACGAACGCCTGCGCGGCGGGTTCGAGGCTGACGTTCTTCGGGTTTCCGGGCACGGGGGGCTCCTCGGGTGGCGACGGGCTGAGGCACCCATCGTCACCGGCCACCACGGCTGCCGGTGGCCGTGGGCCTGACCCTGTCAGGACCTGTCTGGCCCCGGCCCGGACCCCTAGCGTCGGCGGGGTGAGCGACCCCCTCGAGGACCTGGCCCGGGCGCTCCACGAGGTGCCCGCCGTCGTCCACGACGCCTACCTCGACGTGCTCGCCTCCAACGACCTCGCCCGCCGGCTCACCGCCGCCTTCGAGCCGGGGACGAACATCGCCCGGTTCACCTTCCTCAACCCCGTCGTGCCGCGCTCGACCACGACGTGGGACCAGGTCGCGCGGACGATCGCGGGTGCGCTGCGGGCGGCCTCGCCGGCCCGGCTGGACGACCCGGCGTTCCGCGCCCTCGTGGGGGAGCTCGCCGCGCACTCCGACGACTTCAACCGCGCCTGGGCGGCCGCGGAGTCCCAGCCCCCCACCGCGGGGTTCCAGATGGACCACCCCGTGGTCGGGCCGTTGCACCTGACCTGGGTCGAACTCGTCGTGCCGGACTCCCGCTCCGGCCGCGTCCTCACCGTGTGGCGTCCCGACGACGCCACGACGGCGCAGCGGCTCCACGCCCTGCGCACCGCCCGTCCCTTCCCCTGAGAGGTGCCCCGTGTCCCAGCAGCAGCCCGTCGTCGTCCTCGTCCACGGCGCGTTCGCCGAGTCCGCGTCCTGGGCGGAGGTGGCCGAGACCCTGCACGACCGTGGGGTCGAGACCGTCGCCGTCGCCAACCCCCTGCGCTCGGTGGCCTCCGACGCGGCCTACCTCGCCGACGTCGTCCGCGGTCTGGTCGCCGGTTCCGCCCGCCCCGTCGTCCTCGTCGGGCACTCCTACGGCGGCATGGTCGTCACCGAGGCCGCCGCCGCGCTGCGCGACGTCGTCGTCGGCCTCGTCTACGTCGCCGCCTTCGTCCCCGCCCGGGGCGAGGACGCGCTGGAACTGTCCGGGCGGTTCCCCGGCAGCACGCTCGGCGACACCCTGCTGAGCTACCCGCTCACCGGCGGGGGCCAGGAGTTCCGCATCGACCCGGCCCGCTTCGCCGCGCAGTTCGCCGCCGACGTGCCCGCCGAGACCGCGCGGACCATGGCCGTCACCCAGCGTCCCGTCACCGAAGCCGCTCTCGCGCAGGACCTGTCGGTCGACCCGGCGTGGGCGGACGTCCCGTCGTGGTCGGTCTACGGCGACGCCGACCTGAACATCCCGGCCGCCGCGCAGGCCTTCATGGCCGAACGCGCGGGCGTGCGGGGGGTGACCGTGGTGGCCGGGGCCTCGCACGCCGTGGCCGTCTCCCACCCCGACGCCGTCGCCTCGGCCGTGCTCGAAGCCGTCGGCGAGCACGTCGCCTTCGAGCCCTCGCTCTGATGCGCCTGACGGTCCTCGGCGCCACCGGCGGTCAGGGTGGCGCCGTCGTCCGGGCGCTGCGCGGACGGGGGCACGCGCTGCGCGCCCTCGTGCGCGACCCGGGCTCGGACCGCTCCCGACGGCTCGCCGCCGGCGGCGTCGACCTCGTCCCCGGTGACCTCGACGACGTCGCCTCGCTGAGGGCCGCGATGACGGGCGCGGACGCGGTGTTCGCCGTGACCACCCCGTTCGAGGACGGCCCCGAGGCCGAGATCGCGCAGGGCCGCACCGTGATCGCCGCCGCGACCGCCGCCGCCGTGCCGCACCTCGTGCTCTCCTCCGTCGCCTCGGCGACGGCCGGCACCGGCGTCCCGCACTTCGAGACGAAGGCGGTGATCGAGGCCGAGCTCGCCGCGAGCGCGGTGCCGCACACGGTCCTCGCCCCCGCGTACTTCATGGAGAACCTGCTCGGCGGGCTCGAGGACGTGCGGCGCGGGCTGCTGCTGCTGCCGCTGCCCGTCGACCGGCCCCTGCAGCAGCTGGCCCGCGACGACTTCGGCCGCTACGCGGCGCACGTCCTGACCGGACCGGCCGGCACCGGCCGCCGCGTCGAACTGGCCTCCGACGCACCGACCCCGCGGCGGATGGCGCAGGCCCTCGGCGCGAGCCTCGGCGTGGAGGTGCGGGCCGAGGAGCTGCCGCTGCCCGACGACCTCGACGGCGACATGCCCGCCATGTGGCGGTTCCTGCGCGGGCACGGGTACGCCGTCGACCTCGGCGCCCTGCACGCCGACGGCGTCCTGGACCGGTGGACCAGCTTCGCCGACTGGGCGCGCACCCTGCCAGGTGCAGTCATCTGACGGAGGCCGGACGTCCTCCTCCTCGGGCACGATCACGGTCCACGAGGGGAGGAGGACGCCCGTGCCCGCACGAACCGTGGCCCGCACGACGCAGGTCGGTGACTTCCTGCGCGCCCGCCGGGACGCGCTGCAGCCCGAGGACGTCGGGCTGACCCGCGAACCCGGCCGACGCGTACCCGGCCTGCGCCGCGAGGAGGTCGCCCAGCTCGCCGACATCAGCCCCGAGTACTACCTGCGCCTGGAGCAGGGCCGCGACCACCAGCCCTCCGAGCAGGTCCTCGCCGCCCTGTGCCGGGCGCTGCGGCTCGACCCCGCCGCCGCCGACTACCTCTACCGCCTCGTCCACCCGTTCCGGCGCCGCCTCGTCCCCGCCCCCCGCCCCGAGCCCACCGATGACAGCGACCTCGTCGCCGTGGTCGGTGCCTTCCAGAACCCCGCCATCGTGGTCGACCGCACCAAGGACGTCGTCGCCGTCAACGGCCTCGCGGCGGCCATGGCGGCCCACTGGTGCCGCCCCGGGCACAACGTCGTCCTCGCCAGCTTCACCCCGCAGGTCAGGCAGCAGATGCCCGACTGGGCCCGGCACGCGCGGCGCATGGTCGCCTCGCTGCGCCTGAGCGCCGACCCCGACGACCCGCGCCTGCAGGAGATCGTCGGCCGGTTGTCGTTGCAGGACCGGGACTTCCAGCGCTGGTGGGCGAGCCACGAGGTCTCCGCCGTCACCCACGGGACCGTCCCGATGACGATCGACCACCACGGCGACGTCGTCCTGCAGTGGCACGAGCTGGACCTGCCCGACCACCCCGGTCACGTCGTCACGATGTTCAGCGCGATCGACGACGCCGGCCGGCGGGGGCTGGACCTCGTCCGGTCCCGCGCGGGCGCCTCCCGGGGCCGGACGAGGTCCGAGCGGTCGGACGTGCTGGTGGCGGCCGGCTGAGCGCCACGCCCACGTGACCTCCGACGGGACCGCGCACCGGAGGGGGTGGGCTACCTTCCCGCACGAGGGAAGGAGCACTCGTGGGGGCAGCAGGTCCGGCAGGACTCGTCGGACGCGACCGCACGTGGCAGCAGGCCGTCGCCGCGGTCACCGCCACCGGCGCGGCCCGGCGCGCGACCCTGCTCACCGGCGACGCCGGTGTCGGCAAGAGCGCCCTGCTGGCGGCCCTGGCCGACCACTTCGCCGCGCAGGGCCACCGCGTCCAGCGCGCCACGGGCACCCGCTCGGGGACGCTGGCGACCTTCAGCTCCCTGCGGGACCTCCTCGACGGCCTGCCGCCCGCCCCGGACCTGCCCGCCGAGCAGCGCGACGCCCTCCGGGCCGCCCTCGCCGCGACCGGGACCCCCGTCCAGACCGGCCTCCTGCGCCTCGCGGTGCGCTCGACCCTCGAGGCCGCCGCCGAGGACACGCCCCTGCTGCTCGCCCTCGACGACGTCGACCGCCTCGACGAGGACAGCTACGACGTCCTCCTGCCGCTCCTGAGCCGCCTCCCGGACGGCCCGGTCGGCCTCCTCGCCACCTGCCGGCGCGACAGCGTCCCCCGTGAGCTGGGACCGGTGACCGACCAGCTGGACGTGCCCGCGCTCGACGACACCGCCGCCCGCCACCTGCTGGAGGCCACCGGCGCCGACCTGCCCGGCCGGGTCCGCGAAGCCGTCCTGCACGCTGCGGCGGGCAACCCCCTCGTGCTCGTCGAACTCGCCCGCTCCGGAGCCCGGGACGTCCCCGTCGCCGGCGTCCTGCCCGTGCCCGAGACCCTCGACGGCGTCTTCGCCCGCGACCTGGCCGGCCTGCCCCCCAGCACCTGCCGGTTGCTGCTGCTCGCCGCCTGCGGTGAACGTGACGTCCTCCTCCTGCAACGTCTCACCGGCACCGACGACCGGGACTTCGAACCCGCCGAACGGCGCCGCCTCGTCCGCCTCGACGGCGGGGTCGTCCAGTTCCGCCACCCCCTCGTCGAGTCGCACGTCTACTACGCCGCCACCGCGGCCGAACGCACCCGCGCCCACCACGACCTCGCCGCCGCCCTCGCCGAGCACCCCGACCGGGCCGCCCTCCAGCTCGCCGCCGCGGCCACCGGCCCCGACGCCGGGCTGGCCGACCACGTGGCGCGGGTGGCCGACGGGCAGCGGCGCAGCGGCCGGCCCCTGGCGGGCGCGGTCCTGTTCGAGCGGGCGGCCGACCTGTCCACCACCCCCGCGGACCGGGCGCGCCGCCGGCTGGACGCCGCCGAGACCGCGGCGGCGACCGGGCGATCGGCCTGGGTCGGCGAACTGCTCGAGCGGGTGGGACCCGACAGCGGCGACGACCGGGCGGCCATGCTGTCCGCCTGGCTCGACACCGTGCAGGGGGACCCGCGGCGCTCGGCCCGGACCCTCCTGGACCTCCTGCGCCGGCGCACCGGGCCGGTGCGCGCCGGCGCCGCCCGGTCCCTCGGCCTGCCTGCGTTCATGCTCGCCGACCCGTTGCTGCAGCAGGAGATCGCCGCCGCGCTGCCGGAGGGCGACGAGCTGCGCGGCGACCCGGGTCTCCTGTTCGCCGCCGCCGTCTGCGCCCCCGACGCGGCCGTCCACGCCGCCGTCGTGGCGGCCGGGACCGACCCGGGCGCCCTGCGGCACCCGGTGACCGCGGCGGTGCTCGGGGCCGCCGCCTCGGTCCTGGACGAACCGTCCCTGGCCGCCGAGCTCCTGCGCGAGCCCGTCGACGCGGTCCTGGCCGGACGTGCTCCCGCGGTCCTGCTGAGCGCACCGGGAGCACTGGTGTGGCCGCTGTTCGACCTGGGCCGGTGGCAGGAGGCGGTGCGGACCGCCGTCGCCAACCTCGAGGCCACCACGCTGAACGACGCCCCCAACCTGCGGGCCCACGCCCAGGCCCACCTCGTCATCGCCGAACTGCTGCGCGGGCACCGCGACCGCGCCGAGGCCGCGCGCGCCGACCTCGCCCACCACGTCCCGCTGTCGCCGATGGGACGACTGCGCGTCGCCTGGGCCGACGCCGTGGCCGCGGCCGCCGACGGCGAGCACGAGCGCGCCTTCGACGTGCTGGCCGCGGTGCTGGACGGTGGGCTGGACGCTGGGCCCGACGGCGCGACGCCGGGGTCCTCCCACGCCGCCCAGCCGCAGAGCCTGCTGACCCTGCCCGACCTGGCCGCCGCGGCCCGCCGCACCGGCCGCCTCGAGCGGGCCCGCGACCTCGTCGCCCGCACCCGCGCACCGCGCGCCGGGCGGTGGCTGACCCGGCGCCAGGAACTGCGGGTCCGCGCCGCCGACGCGCTGCTGCTGGACGACCCGGCGGACGCCGTGAGCGCCCTGACGCCCGTCGTCGACGCCGAGGGGGCCGGGGTGTGGCCCCTGGAGCAGGCCGTGCTGCAGGTGGAGCTCGCCGACCTCCTGCTCGGGGTGCGCCGTCCCGGGCCCGCCGGCGCCCACGCCGCGGCCGCGGCCGAGACGTTCGAACGGCTCGGGGCGTTCGGCTGGCAGCGTCGGGTCCGGACCACGTTGCGCGCCAGCGGGACCCAGGTCAGCGCCGACGTCCACGACGTCCTGGCCGGACTCACCACCCAGCAGGAGCAGGTCGTCAGGATGGCCGCGGCGGGTCTGTCCAACCGGGACATCGGCGAGCAGCTGCACCTGTCGCCCCGGACCGTCGCCTCGCACCTGTACCGGGCCTTCCCGAGGCTCGGCGTCGCCACCCGGGCGCAGCTCGTCCACCTGCTCACCGGTCCGTGAACCTCCCGCTGCGCGGCCGCGACGCCGAACTCGCCGCCGTGGCGCGCCGGTTGTCCTCCGGGCGCGGGGTGCACGTCGCCGGCGCCCGCGGGACCGGCAGGTCCGCCATGCTCGCGGCCTCGGTCTCCGCCCCGGGCAGCCCGGCGGGGACGGTGCTGCACCTCGTCGCCACCGGGCGCGACAGCGCGACCCCGCTCGGGATCGCGCAGCACCTGCACGGCCTGCTCGGCGGCCCGGTCCTGCGGCCGGACTCGGCGCTCGCGGACCTGTCGGCGGCGCTGCGCGACGTCCGGCCGGCCCTCGTGACCGTCGACGACCTCGACCGGGCGGACCCGGGGTCGCGCGTCCTCCTGACCCGGCTGCGCGCGTGGTTCCCGGTCCTCACCACCGCGACGGGCACCCAGGACGCCGACGTGGTGCTGCACCCGTTGACCCCCGAGGACGCGCACCGGGTCCTGGACGACCTGGGCGTGGCCCGCGGCGCCGGGCGGGTCCCGCTGCTGCGCCGGGCGGCCGGGAACCCGCTGGCCCTCGTCGACCTCACCGGACCGGAGGCCGGTCTGGGCCGGCGAGCGCGGGAGGCCTTCGCGGACGGCCTGGACGACCTGCCCGCCGCCACCCGCCGGGCCCTGCTGGAACTCGCGCTGGCCGACCGGACCCGGCGACCCGCCGGCCGCGCGGCGGTGTGGCGCTGCCGGGCGGGCGACCTCGGACCCGCTCTGGCCGCGGGCCTGCTCGTCCCCGCCCCGACGAGTGCCCGGTCACCGGTCCCGCGGTTCGCCCACCCGCTGACCGCCGAGATCGTCCTCGACGACGCCACGACCCACCAGCGGCGCGCGGCGCACCGTCGGCTCGCCGCGGACCTGCCCGGCACTGAACCCGCCCGGGACTGGCACCTCGCCCTGGCCGGGCCCGACGAGGCGGCCGCCGCCCGGCTCGACGCCCTCGCCGGCCGGCTCGCGGCGCGGGGGGCCCCGCGGGCCGCAGCTCACGTCCTGGCCGCGGCCGCCGCGTCCGGGGTGGGGACCGCTGCGCCGCAACGCCTCCTGGCCGCCGCGCGGCAGGCCCGGGCGGCGGGGGACCTCGCCTGGGCCGGGCGGCTGACCGCGGGGACCCCGTACGACGACGCCGTGTTCCGCGCGGTGGGAGAGGCCTGGTGGGACCCGTCGCCGCTGGCCCGACGACGGGCCGAGGAACTCCTCGACGCCGCGACCGGACCGGAGGGGGAGACGGTCCGCGCCTGGGGGCGCGGTCTGCTGGACCCGGTGGGCCACCACGACCGGATCCGCGCCGAGATCGCCGAGCACGGGCCCCGCCTGAGCGCGATGGGGGCCAGCGAACCGACCCGGTGGGGTGCGCTGGGCGGGCTCGCGCTCGCCGTCGACGAGACCGGGCGGGCGGTGGAGTTCCTCACCCGCTCGGTCGCGGTCGCCCCGCAGGTCGTCAACGCCGGGGGACGGACCGTCGACGGGCTGCTGACGATCGCCCTGCTCGACGCCGGGCGCTGGGACGACGCCCTCGCACGCCTGGCCGCGGCGTCGCGGGCGGGTGACGGCACGGACGTCAGCGCGCTCGTGTCCCGGGCCGTCCTGGCGGTCCTGCGGGACGAGCCCGACCACCACGACCACGTCCTGCGCGCCCTGCGGGCCATGCCGCCGGCGACGTCGGCGCTGCACGACGCCCGCCTGGCGCGGGCCCGGGGGCTCGCGGCGGCCGGGCTCGGTGACCACCCGGCCGCGCTGCGGCACCTGCGCCGGCTCCGCGGTCCGCGCGGCGAGGCGCTGCACCCGCTGGTCTCCGACGTGGCGCTGGCCGACGCGGTCGCCGCCCACGGGGCCGTGGGGGAGCGGGAGGCGGCACGACGGCTGGTCGAGACCGCGCTGCGGCGTGGCTCCCTGTCCTCGGTGCGCCGTGAGCTCGTCCTGCACCGGGCCCGCGCCCTGCTCGACGACGAGCCCGAGGAGCACTTCCGGCGCGCCCTGGCCCCCGAGGCCGGGCGCTGGCCCCTGGAGGCGGCGATCACGCGCCTGGAGTTCGCGCAGTGGCTGCGCCGGCGCGGGCGTCCGGCCGACTCCCGGCCGCTGCTGCGCGCGGCGGGGGAGACGTTCGCGCGGCTCGGCGCCCCCGGCTGGGCGGCCCGGGCCCGCTCGGAGCTCGCGGCGGCGGGCGCCGGGGACCCCTCGCCCACCGCCGGGCTGAGCGCCCGGCAGCGCGAGGTCGCCGTGCTCGCCGCGCAGGGCTGGACGACCCCGCAGATCGCCCAGCGCCTGGGGATCTCCGCCCGGACCGTCCACTCGCACCTCGCCGGGGCCTTCCGCGTCCTCGGTGTCAGCCGGCGCGTGCAGCTGTCGACCGCGTTGGGTGAGGAATTGCACGGTCGGTGAACTTCGGCCGATCTTTCCAGGCCACGGAGCTCCCGTGAGGTCACCGATTCCCCCATGGTGGTCCCACGACAGCCACGACTGGAGACGAACGTTGACGACCGACGCACGGACCGTGCCCCGCGCCGCGGCGTCGTCTCCCGGCTCGGTCGGTCGAGAACCGACCTGACCTCCGCCCCCGCGGTCGACTGAGGAGTCCTCCCGTGCCCGAACCCGTCCCCACGTCCCCGTCCGACGACCTCGGCTGGTCCCTGAAGCTCGGACTGGCCGAGGCCGTGGTGCCGCTCGTCGGCCGCCTGCACCGCGACCACGGCGTCACCGTGACCGTCCACGGCCGCAGCCTCGTCGGCGAGTCCGTCGTCGGGCTCATCAAGGCCCATCGGTTCGCCCGCCACGTCGACGACGTCGAACTGCCCCTCGAGGTCAGCCTCGACCTGCTGCAGGTGCTCGTCCGGTTGCCGTTGTCCCCGGCGATCGTCGACATCGCCCGGTTGTCGACCCGGCTCAGCGCGGACGGGACGACCGGCGAAGCCGCCGTCCGGGACCTGCTCGCCCCCCTGGCGTACGACCCGGCCGGCCCGGACCGGCCCGCAGGACCCGCTCGGGCCAGCCGCGACGTCGTCCTCTACGGGTTCGGGCGCATCGGGCGCCTGCTCGCCCGCGTGCTCGTCGAGCAGGGTCAGGACCCGTGGGGTCTGCGCCTGCGTGCCGTCGTCGTGCGCCGCGGCGGCGCCAACGACCTCGTCAAGCGCGCGAGCCTGCTGCGCCGCGACTCCGTGCACGGCGCGTTCGCCGGGACGATCACGGTGGACGAGGAGAACGAGCGGATCCACGCCAACGGCACGACGATCCAGGTGATCTACTCCGACGACCCGGCCACCGTCGACTACGCGCGGTACGGCATCGAGGACGCCCTGGTCATCGACAACACCGGGAAGTGGCGCGACGCCGACGGTCTGGCGCAGCACCTGCGCAGCCCGGGCGCCGGGCGCGTCCTGCTGACCGCCCCCGGCAAGGGATCGGTCAAGAACGTCGTCCACGGCCTGAACCAGGACACCCTGACGGCCGACGACCGGATCGCCTCGGCCGCGTCCTGTACGACGAACGCCATCGCCCCGGTCCTGAAGGCCGTCCACGAGGAGTTCGGGATCGTGCGCGGTCACGTCGAGACGGTGCACTCGTTCACCAACGACCAGAACCTCATCGACAACTACCACAAGGGCGACCGGCGGGGACGGTCGGCGGTGCTGAACATGGTCCTCACCGAGACGGGTGCCGCCAAGGCCGTCGCCAAGGCGCTGCCGGAACTCGAGGGCAAGCTGACCGGGAACTCCATCCGGGTCCCCACCCCCGACGTGTCCCTCGCCGTGCTGCACCTGACCCTGGAACGGGCGACGGACAAGGCGGCGCTCAACGAGTACCTGCGGCAGGTCTCGCTGGACTCCCCGCTGCAGGACCAGGTCGACTACACCGATTCCCCCGAGGTCGTCTCCACCGACTTCATCGGCACCCGCAAGACGGGCGTGGTGGACGCGCTGGCCACGATCGTCACCGGCGACGCCGCGATCCTCTACGTCTGGTACGACAACGAACGCGGTTACTGCGAGCAGGTGCTGCGGGTCGCGCAGACGTTCCAGGGTCTGGACCGCCCGGTGTTCCCGGCGGTCCACACGAGGGCCGGGGCCGGCGTTGGGGCCGGCGTCGGCTGACGCCCGCCCCGGTGCGTGACCCGTCCGGGCCGGTGGTGCGGGCCCGGACGGGGTCCTGAGGCCCTCAGACCGGGGGCTGGGGGTCGTACTGGATCGCCCGGCGCACCTGCCGCGCCCGGTCGGGGGAGCTGAGCCGGGCCACGAGGTGCAGGGCCATGTCGATGCCGGCGGAGACGCCCGCGGAGGTGACGACGTCGCCGTCGTCGACGAAGCGGTCGTCGGGGCGCACGTCGATGCTGGCGTCGAGTTCGCGCAGCAGGTCCAGCGAGCCCCAGTGCGTCGTCGCTGGGCGGTTTGCCAGCAGCCCGGCGGCGGCGTAGACGAGCGAACCGGTGCACACGCTCGTCATGAGCGGCGCGCTGCGGCGTTGCGCGCGCACCCACTCCAGGTGGTCCTCGTCGCGCAGCTGCGGGCGCGTCCCGCGGCCGCCGGGGTGCAGCACGGCCTGCAGCGGGGGCGCGTCGGCGAACGAGTGCGCGGCGACGAACCGCATCCCCTTGGCCGCCGTCACCTCACCGCCGTCGCGGGACAGGGTGGTCACGACCCAGCCGTCCTCGGGGTGCTGCTGGGTCCAGGCGGCCAGGACGTCCCAGGGCCCGACGGCGTCGAGTTCTTCCACGCCGTCGAACAGGACGATGCCGAGGTGCTTCACGGTGTCGTTCACGGGCCCATCGTGCTCGACGGGCCCGCTCCGGGCCAGGGTCGTGGAGCCTCGTACCGCCCGGCGGGCGTGGGGTAGCGTCCCGGAGGTGCAGGTCCACGCCCCCCGCGACGTCCCCCTCGGTGGTCCGCGGGCCATGACGGTGCGGCGCACCCTCCCGCAGCGGGCCCTCACCCTCGTCGGGTCGTGGTGCTTCCTCGACCACTTCGGGCCCGACCGCGTCGCGGACAGCGGGGGCATGCGGGTGCCGCGGCACCCGCACACCGGCCTGGCCACCGTGACGTGGTTGTTCACCGGTGCCGTCGCCCACCTCGACTCCGCCGGCTACCGGGCCGTCGTGCGCCCGGGGCAGGTCAACCTCATGGTCGCCGGTCGCGGCATCTCCCACCAGGAGTTCTCCACCCCGGACACCGAGGTCCTGCACGGCACCCAGTTGTGGTTCGCGCTGCCCGAGGCGACGCGCGCGATGGAGCCGACGTTCCAGCACCACGAACCCGTTCCGGTCCGGCATGACGACGCGGAACTGCGCGTCTTCATCGGCTCGCTGGCCGGGGTGGGTTCGCCCGTGCGGACGTTCACCGCGCCGCTGCTGGGGGCGGAGGTCCTGCTGCCGGCCGGCGGGCAGGTCACCGTCGACCTCGAGCCGGGTTTCGAGCACGGTGTCCTGCTGGACTCCGGCGCGCTCACCGTCGACGGCGAGCCCCTGCCGCCCGCGCACCTGGCCCACCTGCCCACCGGGCGCACGTCGGCGACGCTGCGCGCCGGGGACGGACCCGTCCGGGCGCTGCTCATCGGCGGGGTCCCGCTGGGGGAGCGGATCGTCATGTGGTGGAACTTCGTCGGCCGCGACCACGACGAGGTCGCCGCGTACCGCGAACGGTGGCAGGCCGAGATCACCGGGCCCGTCGAGGGGGAGCCGCAGTTCGGCGTCTTCCCCGACGGGGAGCCCGAGCCGTTGCCCGCGCCGGAATTGCCGAACGCCCGGCTGCAGCCGCGCGGGTAGGCGCCCGGTCGCGGTGGTGCGTCGAGGGCTCCCCGGGATCCGCGCCACGGACGAGAATTGACGTCGTCGTAACCGCGGGAAACGTGCGCGTAACCTCCGACTGCAAGTGTGATCACACATCACGGAGGTCAGCATCGTGGACGTCAGCGCCATCACCGTTCCCACGCTCGCGGAGGAGGTGTACGACCGTGTCCGGTCCGGCATCACCAGCGGAACCCTCGCCCCGGGCAGCCGGGTCTCGATCCGGGCCCTGGCCGACCAGCTCTCGGTGAGCACCATGCCGGTCCGCGAAGCGCTCAAGCGGTTGCAGGCCGAGGGTTTCGTCGTCTTCGGGCGCCGCAGCGTCAGCGTGGTCTCGCTGACCGCCGAGGAACTGCACCAGGTCTTCGCCGTCCGCCTGCACCTGGAGCAGCTGGCCACCGAGTGGGCCCTGCCCCGGCTGACGCCCACGGACGTCGACGACCTGCGCGCCGTCCTGGCCGAGATGGCCGACGATCACCTCGAGACGGGTCGTTGGCGGGCCCTGAACCGCCGTTTCCACCAGCGCTTCTACGAGTGCGCGGCCAGTCCCTACCTGCTGGACCTCATCCGGGGGGTCTGGGACCGGGTCGAGCCGTACATGGCCATCTACGCCTCGACCGTGGAGGACTTCAGCGAAGCGCACCGGCAGCACGTGCGGATGCTGGGGCTCATCGAGACCGGGGACCTGCCGGGGTTGCTGGCCGAGAACGACTGGCACCTGGAGCACACCCGCCGCACGGTCGCCGAGGCGCTGTCCGAGGCGCGCCGACCACCCACCTGACACCGCTACCGCGTCCCCGCGCCCGGGGACGACCGGAGGACACCGCATGGACGACCTGCGCGAAACCCACCCCTTCGCCGAACTCACCATCACCCGCTTCCACCGGATGCTGCGGGCGGGGGAGGCGACCAGCGCGGAACTGACCGCCTGGTACCTGCAGCGCGTCGAGGACCTGGACCGGGACGGCCCGCGACTGGGGTCCCTGGTCACCCTCAACCCCGCCGCGCTCGACCAGGCCCGGGCGGCCGACGACCACTTCTCCCGCACCGGGCGGTTCCTGGGCCCGCTGCACGGGGTTCCGATCGTCGTCAAGGACCAGGCCGAGACGGCCGGCATCCCCACCGCCTTCGGCTGCTCCCTGTTCGCCGACCACGTGCCCGAGCAGGACGCCACCGTCGTCGCCCGGTTGCGGGCGGCGGGTGCGGTCGTGCTGGGCAAGACCGCGATGTGCGACTTCGCCGCCGGGTGGTTCTCCTTCTCCTCGCGCACCGGGTTCACGCGAAACCCCTACGACCTGGAGCGGGAGACCGGCGGGTCCAGCGCCGGCACCGCCGCCGCGGTCGCGGCCGACCTCGCGCTGGTCGGGCTGGGGGAGGACACCGGGGGGTCGATCCGCCTGCCGGCGTCGTTCACCAACCTGTTCGGCCTGCGGCCCACCACCGGCCTGGTCAGCCGCACCGGTTTCTCCCCCCTCGTGCACTTCCAGGACACCCCCGGCCCGATGGCGCGCACGGTGACCGACGCGGCCGTCGTGCTCGACGTCATCGCCGGCTGGGACCCGCAGGACGAGTACACCGCGCTGGCCGCCGGCCACGAGCACCTCGGCGCCTTCGCCGAGGACCTGGACTCCACCGACCTGGCCTCCTTCCGCGTGGGCGTCCTGGAGGACGCGTTCGGCACCGGTCCGGAGTCCGCAGGCACGAACTCCGTCGTCCGCGCCGCCCTCGACCGCCTGCGCGCCGAAGGGACCGGCGTCGTCGAGGGCCTCGAACTGGGCGACCTGCACGAGTGGGTCACCGGGACCTCGCTGTACACGACGCAGTCCAAGCAGGACCTCGCCGCCTTCCTGGCCGCCCGTCCCGGCGTCCCGGCCACGAGCTGGGACGAGATCGTCGCCGCGGGGGCCTTCCACCCCCTGACCGACCTCGTCGTCGACATCGCCGCCGGGCCCGAGGACCCCCGCCACGACCCGGAGTACCTGCCGCGGCGCCTGCGCCAGGAGGACCTGCGCCGCCGGCTGACCGCGCTGATGGCCGGGGCGGGTGTCGACGTCCTGGTCTACCCGACCGTCCAGGTGCCCGCCCCCACCCGGGAGGAACTGGCGGCGAAGCGGTGGACGGCGCTGACGTTCCCCACCAACACCGTGCTGGCCTCGCAGTCCTCCCTGCCCGCGGCCAGCGTCCCGGTCGGGTTCACCGACGACGGGCTGCCGGTCGGCCTGGAGGTCGTCGGACCGGTGATGAGCGAGCGGCGGCTGCTGCGCTTCGCCCGGGCCTGGGAGCGCGCGGTGTCCCCGCGGCGGGCCCCGCACCTGAGCAGCGCCGGAACCTCCGAAACCCCCGGAGCCGCCGAACCCCTCGCCTCGGCCGCCCGGTGAGCGGGCCGGGCGCCCGCACCCTGGACCTGAACTGCGACCTGGGCGAGAGCTTCGGCGTCTACCGCTACGGCGCCGACGCCGAGGTGATGCCCCTCATCACCTCGGCCAACATCGCCTGCGGCGCGCACGCGGGGGACCCGCGGACCATGCGCGAGAGCGTCGACCTGGCCGTCCGCCACGGGGTGGCCATCGGCGCCCACGTGGGTCTGGCCGACCGGGAGGGTTTCGGCCGCCGTGCCATCGCGGTCGGCGCCCAGGACGTCCACGACCTCTGCCTGGCCCAGATCGGGTCCCTGGACGCCTTCGTGCGTGCGGCCGGGCAGCGGATGGCGCACGTGAAACCCCACGGCGCCCTGTACGTGATGGTCAACGACCAGCCCGACCTGGCGCGGGCGGTCTGCGCGGCGGTGCGGTCCTTCGACCCGGGCCTGGCGCTGTACGCGCTGCCCGGGTCGGCGCTGGCGGTCGCCGCCCGCGACGCGGGGCTGGGGGTGGTCGAGGAGTTCTTCGCCGACCGCCCCTACCGCGCGGGCCGGGTGCGCATGTTCGGCTGGACCGCCGAGGAACTCGGAACCCCGGACGCCGCGGCCGGACGTGCCGTGCAGCAGTTGCGCACCCCCGCCCTGGCGGGGGTCGGCACCGTCTGCGTGCACAGCGACAGCCCCGCCGCGGCCGAACGTCTGCGCGCCCTGCGGGTCCACCTCGACCGGGAGGGCTGGGCCGTGGCAGCACCGCGCCCGTCCGGGAACCCCACCGGCCCGGCCCCCACCCCGCTGTCCTCCCCGCACGTCGACGAGGCGTTCCAGCCCGTCCCTTCTCCCTGACCCCCGCTCCTGCACCCCGAGAGGAACCGACCGTGAGCACCAGCACCCACGACGGCGTCGCCGTCGAGCACCACGGCCTCGAGTCCGAGTTCGAGCACGAACCCGTCCCCGCGTCCCGCCGCCGATCCCTGGGGTCGGTCTCGGCCGTCTGGTTCGGCTTCCCCATGATCATCACCAACGCCATCTTCGGCGGCACCATCGTCTACGGCCTGGGTTTCTGGCGCGGGATGGCCGCCATCGTCGCCGGGAACGTGGTCCTGTTCGCGTACGTCGGGGCGCTCAGCCTCGTCGCCGGGCGCACGGGCAAGAACTTCGCCCTCACCGCCGCGGAGACCTTCGGGCGCAAGGGGGCTCCGATCGCCGCCGGGTTCCTGTCCACGGTGGTCATCGGCTGGTTCGCCTTCCAGACCGGCCTGACCGGCGCCACGCTCAACGGTTCCCTGGGCTGGAACGAACCCTTGATGATCGCGATCGCCGGGGTGCTCTACATCGGCATCACGTTCATCGGCATCCGGGCCCTGACGGTCATCGGCCTGGTGGCCGCGCCGCTGTTCGTCGTCCTGGCCGTCGTCGCGCTCGTCTTCGCCGCCCGCGGCGGCGGGATGTCCGGCATCACCTCCTACCAGGGCGGCGCCCCCGACGCGGGCGTGCTCAGCGTGGGGGCGGCGATCACGATCGTCGTGGCCGGTTTCGCCGACTCGGGGACCATGACCGCCGACTTCACCCGCTGGTCGCGCACCGGCCGTGAAGCCGTCCTGGCCACCTTCACCGCCTTCCCGCTGGCGAACGTCATCTCCCTGCTGGTCGGGGGCCTGATCGTGGCGGCCGGCGCGGCCGCCGCCCCGGCGGCCAACGGCGGCGACTTCCTGCCGATCCTCACCTCCCACGGCTGGGTCCTGTCCGCGCTGGCCGTGGTGTTCGTCTTCATCAACCTCGGCTCGGTGTGCACCCACTGCCTCTACAACGGGGCCGTGGGCTGGAGCCAGCTCACCGGTGGTCGCATGCGGGTCCTCACCCTCGTCCTGGGCGGAGTCGGCCTCGTGGCGGCCCTGGCGGGGGTGTGGAGCCACTTCGCGGCGTGGCTGAACCTGCTGGGCATCTTCGTGCCCCCCATCGGGGCGGTGCTGATCCTCGACCAGCTCGTCCTGCGCCGCTCGGCACGCCGTCCGCTGACCACGTTCCGCGTCCGGCCCTTCGTCGCCTGGGCGATCGGTGCCCTGGGCGCGGCCCTGGTCCACTTCCAGGCCCCGCAGCTGTCCGAGGCGCTGGCCGGCATCGTCGTCGGCGCCCTGGCGTACCTGCTGCTGGACCTGCTCACCGGACAGCGGGAACTGCGGGGTGCTCCGGAGGTCTCGCTCGTCGGCCCCCGCACGCCGGACCGGGCCCCCGGCGCGGCGGCGAAGGACCCCTCGTGAGCGAGCCCACCACCCTCGACGAGCTCACCCGGCTGCCCGCCACCGACCTGGCCCGCCTGGTCCGCGAGCGCACCGTCTCGGCGGCCGAGGTCACCGACGCCGCGCTGTCCCGAATCGAGGAACTGGACGCGACCCTGCACGCTTTCGTGGAGCTGACGGCCGACGCCGCGCGGGAGCAGGCGGCGGCCGTGGACGCCGCCCTGGCCCGCGGCGAGCGGGTCGGCCCGCTGGCCGGGGTGCCGCTGGCGGTGAAGGACCTCATCGCCACCCGGGGGGTCCGCAACCGCAACGGTTCACCGGCCTACCTCGACTTCGTCCCCGACGAGGACGACATCGTCGTGGAGCGCGCCCGGGCGGCCGGAGCGGTCCTGCTGGGGCAGACGACCGTCCCGGAGTTCGGGTACAGCGCCGTCGCGGACAACCCCGTCAGCCCGACCACGCGCAACCCGTGGAACCCCGACCTCACCCCCGGGGGTTCCAGCGCGGGGTCGGCCGTCGCGGTGGCGACCGGGATGGCGCCGCTGGCGTTCGGCAGCGACGGTGGGGGTTCCATCCGCATCCCCGCCGCGCACTGCGGCCTCTACGGGATCAAGGCGTCCATGGGCCGGGTCCCGCTGTACCCCGGCACCCGCGACGAGCGCTACCCGGGCATCTCCAGCTGGGAGAGCCTCGAGCACGTCGGGCCCCTGACCCGCACCGTCGCCGACGCCGCCCTGCTGCTGTCGGTCGTCGCGGGCCCCGACCCGCGCGACCGGCACTCCATCCCGTGCCTCGACGTGGACTGGACGGCGGCCGCCGCCGGGGGACCGGTGGCCGGTCTGCGGGTGGCCTACAGCCCCGACCTGGGGCACCTGCCCGTCGACCCCCGGGTGCGGGAGGTCGTCGAGCGCGCCGTGGGCGTCTTCGCCGACCTGGGCGCCCACGTCGAGGAGGCCGGCCCCGACCTCGGCGATGCCGGTGACGCGTTCTGGGCGATGGTCGCCGCCGAGACGGACCTGCGCGGGATGCGCGCCCTGGCGCGCGAGCACCCCGACACGTCCCCGCACCTGCGAGCCCTGCTGGACCACCCGTGGACGGCCGAGGACTTCACCGACGCCCTGGTCACGCGCAAACGGGTCGTCAACCGGATGTGGCGGTTCATGGCCGGGTACGACCTGCTGCTGACCCCCACCCTGGCGGTGCCGCCCTTCGGGCTCGGCGTGCAGGGCCCCACGGAGATCGACGGGCGCACCGTCGCCGACAACGCCTGGCTGGGTTTCGTGAACCCGATGAACATGACCGGTCAGCCCGCCGCGAGCGTCCCGGCGGGGTTCACCGCCGACGGCCTGCCCGTGGGCCTGCAGATCGTCGGCCCGCACCTGGGCGACGCCGCCGTGCTGCGCGCCTCGGCGGCCTTCGAGGCCGCCGCCCCGTGGGCGCAGCACTGGCCCGCGCTGCTCGGGCGGGCCGCCGAACCCGCCGGGGTCACGGCGTGACCGGCCTGGACGGGCTGAACCCCTCGCCCGGTGCCCTGGTGGTGGGGATGGTCCAGGCCCGCGTCCCCGTCGTCACCCGCCCCGCCGACCTGCAGGCCCAGGCCGGGCGCCTGGCCGACCTGCTGCGCCGGGCCAAGCGGGGCATGCCCACCCTCGACCTGGTCGTCTTCCCCGAGTACAGCCTCAACGGCCTGGACCCGCAGACGTTCCTCGACGACACCCTCCTCGTCGACCGGGACGGCCCCGAGGTGACGACGTTGACGGAGGCCTGTGCCGAGGCGGGGGTGTGGGGGTGCTTCTCACTGATGGAGCGCAACCCCGGCGGCGCCCCCTGGAACTCCGGGATCGTCGTCGACGACACCGGCACCGTGCAGCTGTATTACCGCAAGCTGCACCCCTGGGTCCCGATGGAACCCTGGCAGCCGGGCGACCTCGGGATCCCCGTGTGCGACGGTCCCGCGGGATCGAGGCTGGCCCTGGTCATCTGCCACGACGGGATGCTGCCCGAAGTGGCCCGCGAGGCCGCCTACCGCGGGGCGAACGTCATCCTGCGCACCGCCGGGTACACCCACCCCATCGCGCAGTCGTGGCGGATCACCAACCAGGCCAACGCCTTCCACAACCTCGCCTACACCGTCTCGGTCTGCATGGCCGGCCCGGACCCGAACGGGATCTGGTCCCAGGGGGCGGCGATGGTCTGCGACGTCGACGGCACCGTGCTGGTCGAGGGGGACGCGACCCCCGACCGCCTGGTGACCGCCGAGGTGGTGCCCTCGCGCGCCGACGACGCCCGTCGCCGGTGGGGGGTGGAGAACAACGTCTACCAGCTCGGCCACCGCGGGTACGTCGCCGTCGAGGGCGGGGCCCGCGACAACCCCTACACGTGGGTCGCCGACCTGGCCGCCGGGCGGTACCGGGTGCCGTGGGAGGACGAGGTCGAGCACGTCGACGGAACCCGTGCCGGCTGGCCGGTGCCCGCACAGGTCCGCGCCCGAGCCCAGCCCGGTGGGGGCGAGGGGCCGGCCCCCACGGGTCCCAGCGGGGGCTGAGCAGGGGCACCCGGTCGCGCCGACCCGGCGGCTAGAGCTCCTCGCCGAGCTCGGCCAGCACCTGCGCCGCGATCCGGAACGCGGTGTTGGCGTCGGGGACCCCGCAGTAGACGGCGGACTGCAGGATGACCTCCCCGATCTCGTCCACGGTGACGCCGTTGGTGCGCGCCGCCCGGACGTGCATCGCGAACTCCTCGTGGTGACCGCGCGCGATGAGCGCCGTCAGCGTGATGAGGGAACGGCTGCGCCGGTCCAGGCCGGGCCGGGTCCACACCGCGCCCCACGCGTTCTCCGTGATGTAGCGCTGGAAGTCGGCGGTGAAACCCGTCGTGGCGGCCACGGCGCGGTCGACGTGGGCGTTGCCCAGCACCTCCCGGCGCACGCGCATGCCCGCCACGTGCTCGGGGGTGGGCTCGGGGGTGGGTTCGCTCACGAGACCTCCTCGGCCAGTTCCCGGACGATCCGGGCGATCTCCTGCGGGTCCTCCGCGGGGGCCTGGTGGGCGACGTCGTCGAGGACCACCAGACGTCCGTCCTGCACACCGTCCGCGATCTCGCGCAACGACTCCGGGGGGCAGACCGCGTCGTGGGCGCCCGCGACGGCGACGACCGGGCGGCCGATCTCCCCCAGCCGGTCCCGCACGTCGAACCGGGCCAGCGCGCCGCAGACCGCGACGTACCCGGCGGGGTCGGTGTCGCGCAGCGCGTGCAGCAGCGCCGCGCCGCGGTCGGGCTGCCGTTCGAGGAACCCCGGGGCGAACCAGCGCGCAGCCGTCGCGGCGACCAGCGACGCCGTGCCCGAACCCCGCACCTGCGCGGTCCGCTCGGCCCACGACTCCGGCGTCCCGATCCGCGCCCCCGTGCAGCACAGGACGGCGCCGAGGACGCGGTCGGGGTGGTCGAGGAGCAGCTGCAACCCGACCTGGCCACCGACGGAGTCCCCGGCGTACAGGAACGGCCCGGGGACGGCGTCCACCACGCGCTGCGCGAGGTCGGCGATCGTCAGCTCGTCGGGGACCGCCGACCGGTCGGCGCCGTGACCGGGCAGTTCCCAGGCCACGACGTCGAACTCGGCGCGCAGCAGGTCCGTGACGGGTCCCCAGCAGGTGGCGGCGGTGGTGCCCAGCGACGGGCCCAGGACGAGGGTGGTCACGCGGTTCCTCCTCGGATCTGTTCGGCGGCCGCCAGGTTCGCGGCGATCCGCTCGGGGTGCACGCGGAGCCCGGCCAGCAGGTCCGCCGTCTGCGCGGTCGCGACGACCGTCCGGCGCGCCAGCAGCCGCAGGGTGTCCCACTCGGCGTGCCAGGCGCCGTCGGCCCGTTCGTCGACCTGGTCGGCCGCCGCGGAGTGCAGCGCGGCCCCCAGGTGCGGGGCGACGAGCGCGGTGGAGCGGACCAGCGTCGACAGCGCCGGGTTCGCCTTGTGCGGCATGGACGACGACCCGCCGCCCGACCCCTCGGAGACCTCGCCGAGTTCCGGGCGCGACAGCGTCAGGACGTCCCGGGCGACGTGCCCGCACGCGTCGCATGCGGCCACGAGCGCGTCGCCCGCGCGGGTGACGGGCCGGCGGTTCGTGTGCCACGAGGCGACGTCGGCCAGGCCCAGCCGGGCGGCCAGTCCACGCCGGTCGGCCAGCGTCCCGACCGGGCCGCCGGCCTGGACGGGGAACACCAGCGCCGCGAGGTCGTGCGCGGCCTCCGCCAGCCCCGTGCCCCAGGCGGTGAACCGCTCGGACAGGGTGATCGGCAACGCCCACTGCGTCAGGGTGCGGGCGATCGCCGGGGTCCGCCCGTGAGCGTCGTCGAGGGACCCCAGTGCGGCACCGGCGCGGTCGAGGTTCTCCCGCACCACCGTGACCGCCTCGCGCAGCAGCAGCACGAGCGCGGTGTCGAGGACGTCCTGGCTCGTCAGGCCCGTGTGGACGTCGACCCCCGGGTTGGCCTCCTTCAACGCCCGCACCAGCGGGATCACCGGGTTCGCCCCCGACTCGGTGGCGGAGGCGAGGTCGAGGTCGGGGACGTGCAGGTCGACCCCCGCCCACGCGGACTCGACGGCCACCATCGCCGCGGTGAACGCGGCGTCGGTGAACAGCTCGCCCGCGCGGTGGTCGCCGGGGCGGAACAGGTCGCTCACCGCCCTCTCCCCGTTCGCTCCGCGTCGGCGCTGGGGACACCGCCTCCCCTCGGGGCCGCGCAGCGACTCCGTCGGCGCGTCCCCTCGGTCCGGACGGTGTTGCGCCTCCTGTCGCTCACGGGACGCGTTCGCCGGGCGTGGTGAGGAACACGGTCTCGTCGGGGCCCTGGAAGTGCACGTCGAAACGGTAGCCGTCGGCGTCGGCGGTGGTGAGCAGGGTCCGGCGCCGCTGCCCGGCCGCGCGCAGCAGCGCGTCGTCCGCGCCGTCGGGCACGGGCAGGTACGCACGGGTGTTCAGGCGGTGGGTCAGCCCCCGCGCGAACACCGTGAGGGCGAAGAACGGCAGACCGCCGTCCACGCCGCCGGGGGTCAGGGTGGTGAAGGAGTAGTGACCCGCGCGGTCCGTCGCCGCGCGGCCGAAACCCGTGAACGTGTACCCGTCGCGGTGCAGGGACCCTGCGGCCCGGACGACCCGGCCGTCGGGGCCGGCCTGCCAGACCTCGATGATCGCGTCGATGACGGGGGCCCCCGCCCCGTCGGCCACGGTGCCGTGCAACCGGATCGCGCCGGGTGCGCCGATCGGCACGAGGTCGCTGTCGCCCTCGTAGGGCAGGGCGTAGTGGAAGAACGGGCCGACGGTCTGGCCCGGGGTGGGGGCGAGGGTCACAGCGCACCTTCCGTGTCGTCCTCGGTGGGCGTGCGGTGCGAACCGGTCAGGACGATGTCCCAGCGGTACCCGGTGGCCCACTCGTGGGTGGTGACGTCGTGGTCGTAGGCCGCGACGAGGCGTTCGCGCGCGGCCGGGTCGACGACGGACTGGTAGATCGGGTCCAGCGCGAACAGCGGGTCCCCGGGGAAGTACATCTGCGTGACGAGGCGCTGGGTGAAGTCGGTGCCGAACAGCGAGAAGTGGATGTGCGCCGGCCGCCAGGCCGTGTGGTGGTTCCGCCACGGGTAGGGCCCGGGTTTGATCGTCGTGAACCGGTACGTGCCGTCGGCGTCGGTGAGGGTCCGGCCCATGCCCGTGAAGTTCGGGTCCAGCGGCGCGGGGTGCTGGTCGCGCTGGTGGACGTAGCGGCCGCCGGCGTTGGCCTGCCAGATCTCCACCAGCTGGTGGCGCACGGGGCGCCCCTCGCCGTCGAGCACCCGGCCGGTGACGACCATCCGCTCGCCGAGGGGTTCACCGCCGCGCTGGATCGTCAGGTCCGACTCCAGGGGGTCGACGTCGCGCTGCCCGAACGCGGGGGCCCACAGCTCGACGCCCTCGGGGTCGACCTGCTGCAGGTCCTTGGTGGGGTGGCGCAGGAGCGTCGAGCGGTACGGCGGGTAGTCCCGGCGGGGCTGGTGCTCGGGCTCGGACGTCACCGCCCACTTCTGGGAGATCTCGTGCATCTCCGCGGACAGGACGGCCTGCCGTTCCAGTCCCGTGCTCTCGTCGTGGGTGCTCGTCATCGTGTCGGCCATCCCGTGTACCCCTCCGCGAGGTAGGTGGACCCGGCCTCGGAGGAGACCAGGGAGTTCAGTTCCCCGAGCTGGCGCAGCTCGTCGAAGTCCGACGCGCCGGGGGCCCGGTGCAGCATCGTCGTCATCCAGTACGAGAAGTGCTGGGCCTTCCAGACCCGCGCCAGCGCCCGGTCGGTGTACTCGTCGAGGACGTCGAGGTCCTTCTTCTCCAGCGCCCGTTCCACGACCTCGGCCAGGACCCGCACGTCGGCCAGGGCGAGGTTGAGCCCCTTGGCCCCGGTCGGGGGGACCGTGTGCGCGGCGTCGCCGGCCAGGACGAGGCGGCCGTGGCGCATCGGGGTCTGGACGAAGCTGCGGAACGGCAGGACGGACCGGTCGATGACGGGGCCCTCCTGCAGGGAGAAACCGTCCTCGCCGGCGAGCCGGGTCTGCAGCTCGTCCCAGATGCGGTCCTCGGACCAGGAGCCCGGGTCCTCGGTCGGGTCGCACTGGAAGTACATGCGCTGCACCGACTCGGTGCGCTGGCTGATGAGGGCGAACCCGCGCTCGGACCGGGCGTAGATCAGTTCGGGGGCGCTCTTGGGCGCCTCGCACAGGATGCCGAACCACGCGAAGGGGTACTCGCGGGTGAACCTGCGGTGGTCGGCGACGAGGTTGCGGCAAGCGCTGCGCGACCCGTCGGCGCCCACGACGATCTCCGCGCTGACCTCGTGCGCGCCGCCGTCGGCGCCGGTGTACGTGACGCGGGGCGAGCCCTCCACGTCGTGCACCTGCACGTCGGAGACCTCGTAGCGCAGGTCGCCGCCGTCGCGGGTGCGGGCCCGGTGCAGGTCGGAGAACACCTCGGTCTGCGGGTACAGCCACACCGACGCCCCGACGAGCCGTTCGAAGTCGACGTGGTGCGAACGCCCGCCGAACCGCAGGAAGATCCCGCCGTGGCGGTCGCCCTCGGTCAGGACGCGTTCGGTGCCCTCGCCGGAGTAGACGCCCGTCTCGGTCAGCAGGCGGACGCTGTCGCGTTCGAGGATGCCGGCGCGGTGGGTGGTCTCGATCTCGTGGACCGAGCGGCGGTCGAGCACCACCGTGTCGATCCCGGCGCGGTGCAGCAGGTGGGAGGCCATGAGCCCCGCGGGGCCCCCGCCGACCACGACAACGCGTGTGGACGTCCTCGTCATGGACCCGACGGTAGGCAGCCGTCCGGTCCGCCGCCAGCCGTCCTTTCCACTGAGTGGAATAAGGTGGGGACATGGCCGGTCGTTGCGCCCCGGGCGCCTCGCTCGTGGACCGCACGGTCGACGTGCTCGCCGCCTTCGACCCCGAGCACCGGGTGCTGCGGCTGGCCGACCTGGCCGCCCGCACCGGCCTGACGCCGCCCACGACGCTGCGCATCGTGCGCCGCCTCGTCGAGCGCGGGTTCCTGCAGCGCAGGGCCGACGGGTCCTACGTCGTGGGGCGCGGCGCCTGGGACCTCGGGCTGCTGGCGCCCGTGCAGACGGACCTGCGCGACGTCGCGGCCCCCTTCCTGCAGGACCTGCAGGCGGCGACCCGGGCGACGGTCCACCTCGCCCAGCGCGACGGGGACCGCGTCCTCTACGTGGACCGGCTGCAGGGCTCGGCGTCGGTGCCGGTGGTGAGCCGGGTCGGGGGCCGGCTCCCGCTGCACACCACGGGGGTCGGCAAGGTGCTGCTCGCCCACGCCCCCGTCGAGGTGCAGCGGCAGGTCATGCGCGAACTGCGCCGGGTGACCCCGTACAGCATCACGTCCCCGGCCGTCCTGGGCCGTCAGCTCGCCCAGGTCCGCCGCGAGGGGTACGCCAGCACGAACGGCGAGATGGACGTGGGCAACGCCTCCGTCGCGGTGCCCGTGCCGGGCCCGGGCGGGGAGGTCGTGGCGGCGCTCGGGCTGGTCGTGGTGTCCCTGCGCCGCGACCGTCCGCGGCTCGTGGCGGCGCTGACCGTCGCGGCGGCCGGGATAGCGCGGGAGCTGCGCGGCTGAACCGCCCTGCCGGACGCGCAGCCGGTCAGCGCGCGGCGAGCAGCGCCTCGGAGTCGGTGACGGTGGCGAAACCGCCGCCCAGGGCCGCGAGGAACGCCGCGTGCACCTGGGGCCCGGGGACGGTGCTCGCCCCGAGCGTCAGGTCCGGTGCGGCGCACGCGTCCGCCACGACCGTGACGGTGAACCCGCGCTCGGCGGCGCTGCGGACCGTGGAGTCGACGCACATGCTCGTCATCATCCCGGCCACGACCAGGTCGTCGACCCCCGCGCCGCTCAGCGTCTCCTGCAACCCCGTCTCCAGGAAGGAGTTCGGGGCGTGCTTCGTGACCACGAGCTCGTCGTCGGCCGGCGCCACGGCCGGGTGGATCTGCGCGCCCTCGGTGCCCGGGACGAGGAACGGGGTCCCGTCGACGCTGTGGTGCTGCACGTGCACGACGAGCCAGCCCTCGGACCGGGCGGCCTCCAGGACCCGGCCGGCCGCCGTCGCGGCGGCCTCGGGGGCCACCAGCGGGTACGCCCCGCCGGGGAAGTAGTCGAGCTGGATGTCGATGACGAGCAGGGCGCGGGCCACGGGGAGCTCCTCGGTGGACGTCGGCGTGACGGGTGCGCGCAGGCTACCCCGGCGAGGCTCCCGGGTCGGGCTCAGACGAGCTCGGCGAAGTGCGCGAGCACGCGGTCGGCGTCGGGACTCGCACCGGTGAACAACCGGAACGACTCCACGGCCTGGAACACCGCCATGCCGCCGCCGTCGAGCACCCGGTGCCCCGCGGCGCGCGCCCGGTGCACCAGTTCGGTCTCCAGGGGGCGGTAGACGACGTCGGCGACCCACGCCCGGCGGGGCAGGAGCCGCACGTCGAACGACGCGCCGGGGTGGGCGGCCATGCCGACGGGGGTGCTGTTCACGACGCCGTCGGCGCGGGCGAGCAGGTCGGGCAGGTCCGCGAGCGTCGCGGCGCGGGTGCCGCCGCCGCGGGCCGCGGCCAGGTCCCGCGCCCGGCCGGCGTCGGCGTCGACGACGACGAGGTCGCGCACGCCGAGGGTCAGCAGGGCGTGGGCGACGGCCGACCCGGCGCCGCCGGCCCCCACGAGCACGACGAGCCCACGCTCGGCGTCCGGCAGGCCGCGCTCGAAGGACCGGGCGAAGCCGGACCAGTCGGTGTTGTGCCCGACGGCACGGCCCGCGCGCAGCACGACGGTGTTCACGGCCCCCAGGGCCCGGGCGTCGGCGCTGAGGTCGTCGAGGTGGGCCACGACGAGCTGCTTGGCCGGGTGGGTGACGTTGAGCCCGTCGTAGCCGGCGAGCCGGGCGGCGCGCAGCACGTCCCCGACCCGCTCGGCGGGCAGCCCGAGGTCGTCGAGGTCGAGCCGGCGGTAGAGGTAGCGCAGGCCCAGGGCGTCGGCCTCGTGCTCGTGCAGCGCGGGGCTCAGGGAGGGGCCGATGCCCGTGCCGACGAGACCCACCAGCCAGGACCGGGGCGAGGGGACCACGGGGCCCTCCAGTTCTCAGCTTTGTACCAACTGGTTACCTGGACAGGAGAACACACCGGCGGGCCGCGCGCCAGAGCCCGGTCCGCGTGCGCGGGGGCGGTCGTTAGGGTTCCGGGCATGACGGTCGTCCGCACGCGCGACCCGGGCCGCACCCGGGCCGAGATCCTCGACGTGGCGACCCGGGAGTTCTCCGAGCAGGGTTTCGCCGGGGCCCGGGTCGACGAGATCGCGGCGAGCACGCGCACCACGAAGCGGATGATCTACTACTACTTCGGCAGCAAGGAAGGGCTGTACGTGGCGGTCCTCGAGAACGCGTACAGCCGCATCCGCGACCTGGAGCAGGAACTCGACGTCGACCACCTGGAGCCCGTGGACGCGCTGCGCCGCCTGGCGGAGCTGACGTTCGACCACCACGAGGCGCACCCGGAGTTCATCCGGCTGGTGAGCATCGAGAACATCCACCGGGCGCAGTTCCTGCGCCGGACGAACGTGGCGGGGCTGACCAGCAACCGGCTGCAGGTCCTGGAGACCATCCTGGCCCGGGGGCGGGCGCAGGGGTTGTTCCGGGCGGACGTCTCGGCCCTCGACGTCCACCAGGCCATCAGCGCGCAGTGCGTGTTCCGCACCGCGAACCGGCACACGTTCGACGCGCTGTTCGGCCGCGACACCCTGGACCCCTCCCGGCGCGAGCACGACCGCCGGCTGCTGGGCGACATGGTGGTCGCCCTCCTCACTGTCCGCTGAGCACCCCGCTGACCCCGGGCCCGCCCGGGACCGGCCTTGACACGGCTGGCGCCACGGCCCACCCTCAGAACGTACTGGTTCGTACATTGCGATCACCCCGGTGCGTCCGGCCCCTGCCTGCGACGGTGCACGCGAAGGAGCACACGTGAGTCATCGACCCAACCCCCGCAAGGCGGCGCTGGCCGGCTGGATCGGCTCCGCGCTGGAGTACTACGACTTCTTCATCTACGGCACGGCCGCGGCGCTCGTGTTCGGCAAGGTGTTCTTCCCCGACTCCAACCCTGCCGCGGGCACGCTGCTGGCCCTGACGACGTTCGGCGTGGGGTACCTTGCCCGGCCCGTCGGGGCCCTCGTGCTGGGTCACGTCGGGGACCGCCTCGGGCGCAAGAAGGTGCTCGTCGCGACCGTCCTGCTCATGGGGCTGTCCACGTTCCTCGTGGGCTGCCTGCCGTCCTACGCGACGGCGGGGGTCGTCGCCCCCGTGCTGCTCGTCGTGCTGCGGCTGGCGCAGGGTTTCTCGGCCGGCGGTGAGCAGGCCGGGGCGAACGCCATGACCCTCGAGCACGCCCCGGACGGCCGGCGCGCGTTCTTCACCAGCTTCACCCTCGGCGGCACGCAGGCCGGGCAGATCCTCGCCACGGCCGTCTTCCTGCCCGTCGCGGCCATGCCCGAGGAGCGGCTGCTGAGCTGGGGCTGGCGGCTGCCGTTCTGGCTGAGCTCCGTCGTGGTCGTCGCAGCGTTCCTCATCCGCCGCACGCTGGAGGAGACCCCCGTCTTCGAGCGCGAGGTCGCGCGCGCCGAGGTGGTCCGGCTGCCGCTCGTCGAACTCCTCAGCGGGCACTGGCGCTCCGTCCTGCGGGTCGTGCTCGCGGCCGTCATCGCCTCCGTGAGCACCATCTTCACCGTCTACGCGCTCTCCTACGCCGTGAACACCGTCGGGCTCGAACGGGCGCCGATGCTGTGGGTGGGGGTGCTGGCCAACGTCCTGGCCGTGGTGTCGATCCCGTTGTGGGGCAGACTGTCCGACCGCGTCGGTCGCAAACCCGTGTTCATCGCCGGCAGCCTCGGCTGCGCCGTGCTCATGCCGCTGTACCTGTGGTCGATCTCGACGGGGCAGTGGCCGCTGATCTTCCTCGTGGGCCTGGTCGTGTTCGGCGTCGTGCACAGCGCCACGAGCGGGACCTGGCCGGCGTTCTACGGTGAGATGTTCCCCGCCCGGGTCCGCCTGTCGGGCACCGCGGTCGGCACGCAGATCGGGTTCGCCATCGCGGGGTTCGCCCCGAGCATCGCCGGTGCGGTGGCCGGTGGCGGCGTCGACGCCTGGCGCGGGACCGCCCTCGTCGTCGCCGGGTTCTGCCTCGTGAACGTCGTCGCGGTGCTCACGGGCCGCGAGACGTTCCGGGTGCCGACCGCCGAGCTCGGCGCGCCCCGTGCGGTGGAGCACGAGCACGGGAGCCGGGTGTGACGCTCGCCGGCCTGCGCCCGGCGGTGCCGGGGCGGTGGACGGTGAGCCTCGTGCACTACGCCGACCGGGACGGTGTGCGCGGTCAGCACTTCGGCGACCACGACGAGCACGCCGGGGAACCGCACCCGACGGCGTACTTCGCCTGGTTGCTCGTCGGGACCGACGAGGTCGTCCTGGTGGACACCGGGATCGGCCCGGAGCGGGCCGCGGGGGTGGCCGGGCTGCGCTACCGGGGTTCGCCCGTCGCGCTCCTGGGCGACGTGGGGCTGTCGGCCGGGGACGTCGACCGGTGCGTCCTGACGCACCTGCACTACGACCACGCCGGGTGCGTGCGGGACCTGCCCCGCGCGGGCTTCGTCGTCCAGCGCGCCGAGCTCGACTACTGGACCGGGCCGATCGCCCGGCGGATCCGGCGTGAGCACTGGCTGCACGAGGCGGCGGACACCGCGCACGTCGTCGCGGCGACGGCCGCCGGCCGGGGCGCCGTCCTGGACGGCGACGCCGAGCTGGCCGACGGGCTCAGCGTCCACCTCGTCGGCGGCCACACGGCCGGTACGCAGGTCGTGCGGGTGGTGACGGCCGCCGGTCCCGTCGTCGTCGCCTCCGACGCCAGCCACTTCTACGAGAACCTCGAGACCGACCGCCCCGGGCCGCTGCGGCACACCACCGGGCTCGTCCACACGGCCTACGACCGCGTGCGCGAGCTGGGCGAGGGCGGGCCCGGGTTCCTGCCGGGCCACGACCCCGAGGTGCTGGAACGGTTCCCGGCCCTGCCGGGGTCGGCCGGTGCCGTCGTGCGGGTCGCCTGAGGGTCCCGCTCAGGCGTCCTCGTCGCGCACGAGCACGACCTGGGCGTCGGAGGAGCGGGCGGCGAGCAGGCCCGGGGCGATGACCCACAGGACACGGGCCCCGTCGGGCCCGGCGGTGAAGGTGTGCGGTTCGCCCGGGTCGAAGGTCAGGGCGTCCCCGGCCTCGAGGACCACGGGAGCGGGCCCGCCGGGGAACGTGAGTTCGACGCCGCCGGCCAGGACGAGGCAGAACTCGACGTCGGCGGGCAGGGCGTAGGCCTCGGCCCCACCGCCGCCGCCGGGTTCGATCTCGCTGAGGATCGTGGCCAGCCGCTGCTCCCCGCGCGGGGTGAGCAGGAACTCCCGCAGACCGTGACCGCCGAACGAGATCGGGGGGTAGTCGGCGGCCCGCAGCACCTCACCCGCCGGAGCGGGTTCGAACAGGCTGCCGACGGCCAGGTCGAGCACGCCGCAGATCCGGACGAGGGCCGCGACCGAGACGCCCGCCCGGTCGCGTTCGAGGCGGGACAGGAAACCCTTGGTGACCCCGGCGGCGGTGGCGACCTCCTCGATGCTCATCCGCCGCGCGGTGCGGGCCGCGCGCAGGCGCCCGCCGATCGCGGGGGACCCCTCCGGGCCGGCGGCCGGGACGGGGTGGGTCACGGGGTCACCGTCGAGAGGTGCTCGTGGACGGCGAGCCACGCGCCGTCGCGGCGGGCGAAGACGATCGTCTCCCGCTCGTCGCTGTCGCGGACCCGCCCGCCCGCGCGGGAGCGGGTCGCGACGCGGTGGACCATGACGGCGCTGTCCCCGAGCAGCTGCCACGACCGGTCCGTGCCGACGCAGGACACGACCTCGAACCCGCCGTCGGCGACCCACGCGGCCCACAGGTCGCGGTACTCCTGCGTGGACGCCAGGACGTGGCCGGTGTCGGGGAAGACGAACGTGGCGTCGGGGGCGAAGGAGGCGAAGTACGCGTCGAGGTCGCCCGTCGCGAACGCCCGCACGAGCGCGTCGGCGGCGGCGTCGAGGGCGTCCGTGGGCTCCGGTGCCCCGTCGGTGGCGGTCATCGGTGGTTCCTCCCGTCGGCGGTGACTGTCCCGGGAGGCTACCGCTGGCGCGTCCCGGTCAACACGGGAACTTTTCGGTAAACACCCGTTGACCGGAGTGGGACGGCTCGGGCACCGTGGTCGCCACGTCGCAGGAACGCACCGGGTCACCCACACAGGAGTGCAGCATGCCCCCCACCAGCAGCACCCTCGTCGAGGCACGGTCCCTCGACTGGGTCCCCACGTCCGAACGGCACGGCCGGGTCGGGATGCAGGGCCCCTTCTGGTTCATGGGGAACTTCCAGCCGTTCACCCTCGCGATCGGCCTCATCGGGCCCACCGTCGGTCTCTCGCTGCTGTGGACGTCGATCGCCGGCATCGCCGGGATCCTCTTCGGCACCCTCTTCATGGCCTTCCACGCCACCCAGGGGGCCCGGCTCGGGTTGCCGCAGATGATCCAGTCCCGCGCCCAGTTCGGCTACCGCGGGGTCCTCGTGCCCCTCGTGGGGTCCCTCGTCACCTTCGTCGCGTTCAACATCGTCGACACCGTCATCATCGGGTCCGGCCTGCAGGGCATCTTCGGGTGGAACGCCGTCGTCGTCGGCATCGCGGTGAGCGTCGTCGCCACCGTCCTGGCGATCTTCGGCCACGACTGGCTGCACCTGGCCTTCAAGGTCCTCATCTGGATCTCGCTGCCGTTCTGGGTGGTCCTGACCGTCGGCGTGCTGGCCGGCGCCGTCCACCCCACCGTCACGGCGACGGGTTCCGGCGGTTTCTCCGGGACCGGTTTCCTCGTGATGTTCACGGTGGCCGCCAGCTACAACATCACCTACGCGCCCTACGTGTCCGACTACTCCCGCTACCTGCCCGAGGACACCTCCCCGGTGAGGATCGTCCTGTCGGTGTTCGTCGGCGCGGCCGCGTCCCCGGCCTGGCTCATCCCGCTCGGCGCCTGGTTCGCGACCCGCCTCGGCGCCGAGGACGCCCTCGCCGGCATCCACGCCGCGGGCGACCAGGTGTTCGGCGGTCTCGGCGCCCTGCTGACCGTGCTCGGGGTCCTCGTCCTCGTCGCCACCATGGGCCTGAACGCCTACAGCGGGATGCTGTCCCTCGTCACCGGCATCGACTCCGTCCGCACGCTGCCCCGCACCCGCAGCGTGCGGGTCGTCGCGATCCTGGCGCTGGCCGTCGTGTGGACGGTCGTCGGGGTCGGGTTGTCCGACGCCAGCGAGGCCGTGAACAACGCCCTGCTCATCATGCTCTACCTGCTCGCGCCCTGGACCGCGGTCAACCTCGTCGACTACTTCTTCGTGCGGCGCAGCCACTACGCGATCGCCGACCTGCTCGACCCCGACGGGGTGTACGGCCGCTGGGGCCGACGCGGCCTGATCGCCTACGGGGTCGGGATCCTCGCCGAACTGCCCTTCGCCCACGTCGAGGGGGTGATCTCCGGTCCCGTCGCCGGTGCCCTCGGCGGCGTCGACCTCGCACCCTTCGTCGGCCTGGCCGTCCCGGCCGTGCTGTACCTCGTGCTCAGCCGGAGCATCGACGACCGCCGCGAACGCGCCGCGATCACCCGCAGCGAGCAGACCCTCGACGAGCTCGACGGTGCCCGGTGAGCCTGGTCCCCGCCGCCGTCCTCGACCCGGCCGCCGGACTGCGCGTCGAGGAGATCGCCACCCCGGACGACCTCGGACCGGGACTGGTCCGGGTGGCCGTGAAGGCCGCCGGGGTCTGCCACTCCGACCTGCACGTCCTGGACGGGGACTGGCCCGCCACCGAACCCCTCGTGCTCGGGCACGAGGGCGCCGGGGTCGTCACCGGGACCGGCGCCGGCGTGCGGGACGTCGCCGTGGGCGACCACGTCGTGCTGTCGTGGTTCGCCCCCTGCCGCCGCTGCGCCGACTGCGCGCGAGGGCGCCCGTGGACGTGCTCGGGCACCCGGTCCCTGGACAACCGGCTGCCGGACGGGACCGTGCCGTCGGTGCGGGCCGCGGACGGGACCCCCGTCGCGCCGTTCCTCGGGCTCGGGGCCTTCGCGGCCGAGGTCGTCGTCGCCGAGTCCGCGGTCGTGCCCCTGCCGCCGGAGGTGCCGTTCGAGGTCGCCGCGCTCATCGGCTGCTCGGTGGCCACCGGCGTCGGGGCGGTGACGAACACCGCCGCCGTGCGCCCGGGCGACTCGGCCGTCGTCGTCGGCTGCGGCGGAGTCGGTCTGGCGGTCGTCATGGGGCTGCGCCTCGTGGGCGCGAACCCCGTCGTCGCCGTCGACCTGTCGGACGAACGGCTCGAGGCGGCCCGCGGTTTCGGGGCGAGCCACGTGCTGCGGGGCGACGACCCCGACCTGGTGGCGAGGGTCCACGCACTGACCGGGCGCGGTGCGGACTTCGCCTTCGAGGCCATCGGCCGGCCGCGCACCATCGAACTGCTGCCCGAGCTCGTCGCCCCCGGCGGGGCGGGCGTGCTCGTCGGGATGACCTCCTACGACGCGACCGTGACCATCCGGCCCTTCGACCTGGCCGACGCCGGCAAGCGCCTGCTCGGCTGCAACTACGGGTCCTCGATCGCGCAGGTCGACTTCCCCCGGCTGGCCCGCGCGCACCTGGCGGGGAACCTGCCGCTGGGCGACCTCGTGGGCCGCACCGTCCCGCTGGACGACCTCGGCAGCGCCCTGGACGACCTGCGGGCCGCACGCGGCCTGCGGACCGTCGTCACGTTCGGCTGAGGGCACCGCTGCGGGGTGCGGGGGAGCCCCAGGCCGGAGTCGAACCGGCGACCATCCGCTTACAAGGCGGGCGCTCTGGCCTCTGAGCTACTGGGGCGGGACCTGCTCGCTGAGTCTGCCACAGGGCTCTTCGCCGTCCGGGGAGGACGCAGAGGGGTGGGACGTGCGTGCAAGGGAGTTCGCGGCCCGGGCGCCCGGTCCCCGTCCCGGGGCCGGTCAGGTCGGACGCGACTGCTCCTGGCCGGTCGCGCTCGCGGCGTCTTGCACGGCCTGCCGTTCGGCGGGGGGCAGGTCCAGCAGTTCGGACACCACCCGGGCCGCACCGGACGGGTCGCGCGCCAGGGCGTCCGCCAGCAGCCCCAGCACGAGTCGCTGCTGCTTGAGCGCGCGGGGGACGTGCTGGCGGACCGTCGCGGCGACCGCGTCGAACCTCGCCCGGGCGCGCTCCTCCTCGGCGGTGCGCGCGGGCCCGGGGTAGGGGTGGGTGCCCCGCTGGTGCCACTCCTGCACGGCCTCCTCGCGGCCCTGGGCGCGCCGGCCCTCGAAGTGCCGTTCGAGCTCGGCCTCGACGCGGGCCAGCAGCGGGGTCAGCGGCGTGTCCTGGCCGCCGAGGGCCGCCAGGACGGACTCGCCCGCGTGCTCGGGCATGTGCTCCCACTGCACGTACGCGGAGTACGAGAAGTCCCGGCCGACCGGGGTCTCGACCTCCTCGACCACGACGCCCTCGTCGTCGCACAGCTGCAGGGAGCGGTGCCTGCCCTTCCACTCGATGACCTGCAGGACGGCCTCGTGCGGCTGCCCGCCGAACTCCCAGCGCAGGGCGATCGTCTCGTCCCGGGCCACGGTGTCGGCCACGACGAGGCGCGTCCCGTCGTAGACGACGTCGACGTGCCCCTGCGACATCAGGTACGGCGCCAGGGCGGCCGTCACGGCGGCACGGGCGGTGTCCGTCTCCAGGCGGTTCAGGCCCTGCCGCCCACGGGCCTCCACGCGGGTGCCGGGCGCACCCCGCTCGACCTGCCGGGAGGTGACGCTGAAGTCGCTGCGCCGGGCGCTGGAGGCGGTGACGGTCGACTCGGTGAGCCGGCCCGCCGCGTCGGCGGCCGTCGTCGTCCAGCGCACCTCGTGCCCGAGGGCGAAGACCCGCAGCCGGCCCTGACCGGAGCGGCCGTGCAGGGGGCGGCCCTCGCCGCGGCTGCGGACGCTGCGGCGCTTCCAGGACCCCCCGATCCAGCGGAAGTCGTCCTCGACGTCCTGCGGGCCCATGCCGTGCCCGTCGTCGGTGACGACGACCCCGTCGACGCCGCCGGCCTCGTTGCGCAGCAGTTCCACCTCGACCCGGTGGGCGTCGGCGTCCAGGCCGTTCCAGACGAGCTCCAGGACCGCGCGCACGGGGTCCTGCTCGTGGGCGAGACGTTCGACGTGGTCGTCGGCGGCCTCGAGGTGGATGAGCGCGCTGGTCACCCCGGGAGGGTACGGGCTCGGCGCAGGGCCGATCCCGCGAGACGGCCGGGGGAGCGGAGCGCCACCACCCCCTCGTCAGCTCGCCCGATGGGCATTGTGTCCAGTTCTGGCTCTTGAAACAGGCAGTGTGACCACTCGTGGACGGCTCTCTGGACAGGATGCCGAGCCTCGGGCGTCATGGACCCATGACCGTCCCCGCCACCACCGTCACCGTCGGCCAGTACCTGGCCCGCCGACTCGTCGAGCTCGGGGGGACCCACCTCTTCGGCCTGCCCGGCGACTTCAACCTCTCCCTGCTCGACGAGATGCTCGAGGTCCCGGGGATCGAGTGGGTCGGGAACACCAACGAGCTCAACGCCGCCTACGCCGCCGACGCCTACGCGCGCACCACCCGCGGCGTCGCGGCCCTGGTCACCACCTACGGCGTCGGTGAGCTGTCCGCCGTCAACGGCATCGCCGGCAGCTGCGCCGAGGACGTCCCCGTCGTGCAGATCACCGGGATGCCCGACAGCGCCGCCCGCGCCCGCGGCGCCCTGCTGCACCACTCCCTCGCCGACGGCGACCACGACCACTTCGCCCGCGCCTACCGCGAGGTCACCGCCACCGGCGCCGTTCTGCGCGCCGCCGACGCCGCCCTGGAGATCGACCGCGTCCTGCGCGTCGCCCTGGAGACCTCCAAACCCGTCTACCTCGCCGTGCCCGCCGACGTCGCCGTCGCCCGCGTCAACTCCGCCCCCCTGCGCCGCCCGCTGCACCCCGCACCCAGCGACCCCGTCGCCCTCGACGACCTGCGCGCCGCCCTCGCCGAGACCGTCGCCGACGCCGCCCACCTCACCGTGCTGGCCGGGACCCAGGTCCACCGCCGCCGCGCCGAGGGTGAGCTCGCGGCGCTCGCGGACCGGCCGGGGGTCCGGGTCGCCTCCCTGGTGGGGGCCAAGGCGATGCTCGCCGAGGAGCACCCCGCCAGCCTGGGCACCTACCAGGGCGCCATGACCATCGCCGACGACACCCGTCACGCCGTCGACGAGGCCGAGCTGCTCGTCCTGGCCGGGACCGTCCTCAGCGACGTCATGACGGGGTTGTTCAGCCACGGCTTCGACCCGTCCGGCGCCGTGCAGCTCGGGATCCGGCACGCCGTGGTCGACGGCGTGACGTTCCACGACGTGCGGCTGGAGGACTCGCTGCGCGTCCTGGGCGACGTCGTCCTCGCCCGGGGGTTCGACCCGCTGCCGCCCGTCGCGGGGTCGTGGCCGCACGTCGCCGCCCCGGCGTGCAGCCCCGACGAACCGTTGACGCAGAACGCCTTGTGGAGCACCGTCCAGAGCCGGGTGCCCGAGCACGCCGTGGTCGTGGCCGATGCAGGGACGTCGCTGTACGGCAGCCTCGAACTCCGGCTGCCCGCCGGGGCCGAACTCCTCGTGCAACCCATCTGGTCCTCGATCGGGTACACGCTGCCGGCCGTGCTGGGGACCTGCCTGGCCGCCCCCGAGCGCCGCTCGATCCTGTTCATCGGCGACGGCGCGGCCCAGCTCACGGCCCAGGAGATCGCCACCGTCCTGCACCGGGGCCTGCGCCCCGTCGTGGTCGTCGTCGACAACTCCGGCTACACCATCGAGCGCGTCCTGCAGAGCCCGAAGGCCGTCTACCAGGACGTGACCGCGTGGAACTGGCTGGCGGCACCCGCGATGTTCGCCCCCGGCGTCGACGTGTTCACCGCCGACGTGCGCACGCCCGCCGAGCTCGCCCGGGCGCTCGACACCGCGCTGGGCGACCCGGACCGGGCCGCGATCGTGCAGGTCCACGTCGACGCCGACGACGTGCCGCCGCTGCTGGCCCGGCTCGGTGAGGCCGTGGCGCGGCTGCAGTCGGCGGCGCGCGCGGGGTGACGGACGGGCTCGCGCCGTGGTGCACCAGGACACGGGTGACGGTTCTGCACCAGGACGCCGGTGACAGCCGCGGAGCTGAGCCGGTGTCAGAGCTGAGGAGACCCGCCCCGCCAGTGGGCCGGACCAGTGCCGCGAGGTCAGCGGGTACCGGTCGGGTGCAGGCGGGATGCTCCACGCAGGTGCAGTACCCACGTGGGTGTGGTGCCCCGCGGGGTGTCCCGGTGGGTGGTGAGTCATCCTGGAGTGGTGCGGCGTTGGGACCCGACCCAGGAGCAGGGAACGCGCCAGCAGCGCCGGATCACCGCCGCAGGCCCTCCGGCTCCTTCCACGGCCGACGTCGAGGGCTTCGAGGACTACCCGTGCTTCTACGCCAAGGTTCGTCACGGTCAGCTGCTGGACACCGCGGCCACCTTCGAGGAGCTGGTGCGTTCGGCCCGCGGTGGTTGGGCCACGGGGACGACGGTGATCGCAACTCACCTGGCCCCCGACCGTCACCCGGTTCTGCACACCCCCACCTGGACGGTCGCCGGTCCTGGAACGGGTTCTGGATCGGGCCGTGGAACAGGCGCGGGCGTGGCGGGTTCGCCCGAGGGGGCGGTGTGCACGGCCACCCGCTGGGTCGCCGACAGACCCGGCAGCGCGACGGGCGAGCTGGTGGCCGCTCTGCGCGTGCTGCACGCCTTGGACGCCCTGCCCCAGCTGAGCATCCAGCGTGAGGTGATCATCGGCTCCCCGGTGGTCGTGACCCAGGCAGCGTGGTTGCGCGGCGAGACCGGGGCTGGGGTGGACGGTTTCCGCGTCCAGTGCGGGCGCCGGTCGGGGCACGAGGGTTCGTGCGTGGTCCGTGCGCTGGTCGGGGATCTGACGTGGGGCTGGGATCGGGTTCGCGAGGTCATCGACAGCTGAGTCCACCGGTGGCGCCGATCCGGCGCAGCGCCCCGCGCACCGTGCTCACTCGATCCAGGGCGTCGAGAGCCGCGGTGTCGGGCAGCGACAGGGACGGGTGGCCGGGACCGACGTCGACGACCTCCTGTGCGGCTCTCGGTCCAGGACCGACGGCCAGGGTGTGGAACGCAGGAGACTACGTCGGGAACGCGTTCCTCGTCGTCGTCCCCCGCGTCCGCGCCTCGTGGTCAGTCCTCCACGTGCGTTCGCCTTCCTGCGGGTCGGTGCTGCGGGTCGGTGCTGCGGGCCACGGCTTCGGCGGTGCGCAGCGACAGAGCCATGATCGTCAGGGCCGGGTTGGCGATGAGGGAACTGGGGAAGATCGAGTTGTCGCAGATCCAGAGGTTCGGCACCTGCCAGGACCGCCCGTCCGGGTCGACCACGGAGGACGCCGGGTCGGTCCCCATCCGGGCCGTGCCGACGGTGTGGGCGGTGCGTTCCAGGACCCGCAGATCGCGACCACCCGCCGCTTCGACGATCGCGGTCATGGTCTGGACCGCGTGCTGTCGCAGTGCGGTCTCGTTGGCGCCGGGGGAGAAGCTGACCCGGGTCAGGGGGATTCCGAGGTCGTCGGTCTCGTCGGCCAGTTCAAGGCGGTTGGCCTCGGACGGCAGGCACTCGGCGTTGATCCCGACCCCGGCCACGTGCGGGTAGTCCTGCAGCGCAGCCACGAGTTCGGCGCCGCGCAGCCCACCGCCACGCACCAGGGACGTCGCGTACGTCGAGGGTTGGACGCCCAGGCTCTGGATCAGGTAGCCACCGGCGAAGTCGGCGTCGGCGGGCCGTGCGGTGTCCTCGGTGATGATTGAGGAGGGGTAGCCGCGGTAGGAACGCACGGGGTCCTCGAACCGGCCCCACACCTGCGTCGCGCCGTGGGCGGTGAAGTTGCGGCCCACCTGACCGCTGGCGTTGGCCAACCCGGTGTTCAGGAGCAGACGCGGTGTCTCCACGCCTCCGGCGGCGAGCACCAGGGCCCGGCAGCGCTGGCGGTGATCGCGCCCGTCCTGGTGGTAGACGACCGAGGAGACGGCACCGCTGCTGTCGACGTCGATGGTGTGCACGAAGGAGTCGGGCCGGATCTCGGCTCCTGCGGCGACCGCCGCCGGCAGGTACGTGGTGTCCATCGACACCTTCGACCCGTTGCGGCACCCCTGGTGGCACCCCCCGCACGAGACGCAGGCCCGGCGCAGGCCGAACCCGGGCTGCTGGCGGTCACGCGTCGTCAGCGCGGCGGGTGCGTCGACGGCCGTGATCCCCACCTCGGCGCACCCGCGCAGCATGGCGCTGGCCGAGGCGTTGCGAGGGGGCGGGGGCAGCAGGTAGCGGCGCGAGGGGTCCCACGGGTAGTGCTCAGGACCGGCGACCCCGACCTCGCGTTCGACGCGCTCGATCCAGCCGACCAGGTCGTCGTACCCGATGGGCCAGTCCTGTCCGAGGCCGGTCTCGGTGCGCAACCGCAGGTCGTGGACGCTGGGACGAGGGGTGAACGCCCCCCAGTGCAGGGTCGAACCCCCCACGCCGGTACCGCTGTTGTTGGGGCCGAAGGCCGTGGGCGCGCTCCCGCCGCTGAGACGTTCGCGCATCCAGTTGATCTGGCCGGCGGCCACGGTCTCGTCGGGGGAGTGGTCCCCGGGTTCGAGGTTCGGGCCGGCTTCGAGGGCCACCACGCGCAGACCCCTGCGCGCCAGTTCGGACAGCAGGGGCGCACCGCCCGCGCCGGTGCCCACCACGACGACGTCGACGACGTCCTCGCCGTCGAAGCGGCGTTGCCCGTCGAGCTTCACCGGGTCCCTCCGCAGGTCGGGCGTACCCGGTCCTCGGCACCACTCACCACGGGGAGCGGACGCCGGGGCGGCGGCGGTTCCCACTCCTCGCGGGCGGCGCCGCCCAGCGCGCCGAACCCGGTCACGAGGGTCCGGTCACCGCCGGTCGCGAACCCGTCGTAGTCGAGAGCGGCCATGGTCGCCGGGTGGCCGATCCACTGCCGCACCAGGTCCACGGTGGCGTCCTCCCACCAGGCGCGCAGCTGCTCGGGGCCCATCGCGCCCACCGTCGGGAAGGTCCCCGCCGCGACCCGGTCCAGCACGGCGGCGACGTCCTCGGGGGCACCGTCCGCTGCGGCGCGCAGCTCGTCGAGGGCGGCCCGGTAGGCGACGACGTCGGCGGGCGATCCGTCGGGTCGCCACCCGTCACCGGAACCACGGGCGAGCTGGTCGTCGACGCGCAGCGCCAGGTCGACCGCGTCCGGACCCGGTTGCGGGACCGCGTGCGCGGCCAGGACGCGCAACGTCTCCAGCTGGGTGTCGTCCAACGCCCGGGGGGACCTCGCGGGGTCGTCCGGCAGGGCCCGCGCGGCCAGTTCCCGGCGCGTGCGGGAACTGACGCGCTCGGAGGCGATGAGCCGCGCCCAGGCGGGCGGCACGCTCGGGCCGGTACGGACCCGGCGGTCCCAGAAGTCCCGGACGAGGCTCGCGACCTCATCGGGACGCTCCCAGGGCAGGAGGTGCGCGGCGCCGGGCACCTCGTGCAGCTCTGCCGCCGTCCAGCGCGGCAGGGTGAGTTCCCGCTGCGCGTCGGCGTCGAGGTCACCGTCCTGCGCACCGGCCAGTACGAGGGCGGGAACGGGGTTGGGGGCGAACTGCCGGGACCAGTCCTCCCTGCTGCCGTGGCGCAGCCACGCGGCCCAGGCCCGCGCGGAGGTGCGCAGGACGTCGTCGACGGCCGTCGCGTCGCGGTCGGGGGACAGCGGTGCGGCGGTGTTGGCCGTGATGAACTCGTGCGCGTGCGCGAGGCCGATGCCCGCAGCACGCGCGTCGTTCGACGCCACCTCCCGGAACGGGGTGACGTCCTGGGCCCAGGCCAGCATCGACTGCCGCCGTTCGTCGGACATGGGTTCGGGGGACAGCGGGGAGGCGGCCAGCAGGACGACCGCCCGCAACCCGAACAGGCCGTTGCTGCCGTCCATGGTCCGCCCCGCCACGACCGAGGCGACCTTGCCGCCCAGGGAATGCCCCAGCAACGCCCACTCGGTGGCTCCGTGCGAGCGGATCGCGTCCTCGACGTGGGCGCTCATCTCCTCGACGGTGAACCCGGGCAGGGCCGCGGAACCGCCGAAACCCGGCAGGTCGAGACCGATGAGTTCCAGGCGGTCGGCGAGCAGGTCGCGCAGGAGGTCGAACTCCCGGGAGCTGGAGCCCAGGGCGTGCAGGCAGAAGATCGGGGTGGGCACGCTGATGTCATACCACCGGGTTCCACGTCCGGCCCGGTGGCGAGCACAGGCTCCACGGCCGGGGAGGCAGGGGTTTCGTGCTGGTCGCCGCGACGGCGCGCACCACGTCTCCACGACCCCGGGTCTGCTGATCGCGCCCTCCGTGCCGTGCCCGTGTCGGAACTCGTCGATCGGGACGCTGGTCCGGGTGGCTCGAGCGGGTGCCGCACCTGCTCGCCCCGCGTCTTCCCGCGGACCTCGACACGGCCCGTGGCCGCCGGGTCGTCCCAGGAGGTCGGGCCCTCCGTCGGCGTCGGGCCCGAGCTGGTCCGGAGGACACGACCTGCTCGCAGTGGCCGCCGCGGGTCCGGGAGGCGCTGAGCGCGGCCGGCCCGCTGGACCTCCGGACCGCGGTGGTCGACGGGTCGCACGTGCGGGTTCTCGAAGGGAGGCGCGCGTCGGAGCTCGACCCGCCTCGTCGAACGACGAGGGGTGTCCTGGCGGGTGTCTCGCCAGTCGTCCGACCTCCTGCGACGAGGTGGGCCGTCCCCCGTGCGGCGTCCTCCTCCGCCGGTCCCGGACGGTCCCCCCGGAGGGCGGGGGCACGTCGCCCCGGGTGGCTGGGCGGGGTGAGCGGTGCAACGCTCCGCGCATGAGCAACCTCAGTGACGACGACATCACCACCACCGCCACGACCCCGACCGAGGGGGATTCCGACTCCGGCGACAGCGACGCCACCCAGGTCGACCCCTCCGGCAGCGACCCGGCAGGTGTCGACCCCGACGGAGGTGAGGGTGGGGACGCCGACTCCGGCGACTCCGACTCCACCCAGGTCGACCCCTCCGGCAGCGACCCGGCGGGCAGTGACCCCGCTGGGGCCTGACGTGGTCGCAGCCGGCCCGGCGCTGCGGCGGTGCTTCGGCGCCGCCGCAGACCGCCTCGCCGAGGAGCACTGGAACGCCCGCCCGCTGCTCGTGCGCGCAGCCGAGCGCGCCGCCGAGGGCGGCCGGGCGTCCGTGCACGACCTGCTCTCACCGGTCGACGTGGACGAGCTGCTGGGCCCACGCGCGCTGCGCACCCCCTTCTTCTCCCTGGTGCAGAACGGCACACCGCTGCCGCGTTCGGGCTACACCCGGCGCGCGGTGGCCGGCAACCAGCAGTTGGCCGACCTGCCCGACTCCGAACGCATCGCGGCGGCCCACGCGGCCGGGGCGACCATCGTCCTGCAGGCGTTGCACCGCACCTGGCCGCCGCTGCAGACGTTCTGCTCCCAGCTCGCCGAGGACCTGGGCCACCAGTGCCAGGTCAACGTCTACATCACCCCGCCGGGTGCGCAGGGTTTCAAACCCCACCACGACACCCACGACGTCGTGGTGCTGCAGGTCGACGGGCGCAAGCACTGGACGATCCACCCGCCCGTGGTCGAGCTGCCGTCGAAGTCGCAGCCCTCCACCCGCCTGGGCCCGGATCCCGTGGGTGGGCGCGCCCCGGTCATCGACACGGTGCTCGAACCCGGTGACGCCCTCTACCTCCCCAGAGGCTGGCTGCACTCGGCCCGCACGACCGAGGACCGCTCCATCCACCTGACGGTCGGTCTCCTGGCGACGACGTGGGCCGACGTCCTCGGTGACGCGGTCGCCTCGGCGGGGGCTGAGGACGTGGCCCTGCGACGGGCTCTCCCGCTGCCCGGCGCGCTGTCCCCGGAGGAGGTCAAGGAGTTCCGCGCCGCCGCCCAGCGCTGGCTGGACACCCTCGACGACGACGCGGTCCACCGCCTCGCCGCCCGTCGCCAGGCCGGTGCCGTGCCGCCGGAACCCGTTCCGGTCCTCGCGCAGGACGAAGCGGTCCGCACCCTCACCGCGCAGCGTCCGTTGAGGCCGCGCCGCGGCACCCGTGCTCGGCTGACGGGGGGCGGGGAGACGGTGGACGTCGTCCTGCCGGACCGCCGGATCACGTTCCCCGGCTGGCTGCGTCCGGCTCTGGAGCACGTCCTGGCCGCGGAACGGACCTCGGCGTCGGAGTTGGCTGCGGTGGGGCTCGACCCCGACGATGCCCTGGTGGTCCTGCGTCGTCTGCTGCGCGAGAGCGTGCTCCTGCCGGCGGGGGAGCAGGTCTGAGCACGCAGGCCATCGCGCGGAGGTTCTCGTGCGCCGCGGCGGCGGACGAGCGGGGCGACGCCTTGCTCGGGACCGCCACCGCGGTGCGCGGCTACCTCCTGATCGAAGAGCCGGGCGCGTGGGGGCCCGGGGCCGTTCCCGCGTCGCGGCTGGGGGCCGAGACGACCGACGCAGTCCGGCGGACGGCTCAGGGACGCGGCCTGAAACTCCTGTTGATCCGCCGCCACGGGACGCGCGACCTCGACCCGCACGGACCCAGACGCCTGTTCCTCGTCGACGTCCGCCGCGGTCACGCCCGAACCCTCACGAGGACGACCCCGGCCACGAGCATCGCCCACGCCGCAGCTGCCGCGGAGGGGTGGTCGCCGCACGGTGACCAGCTGCTGCTGGTCTGCACGCACGGGAAGAAGGACTGGTGCTGCGCCCTGCGGGGACGTCCCGTCGTCGCTGCCTTGGCCGCCCTCGACCCCGACCCCGTCTGGGAGTGCTCCCACCTGGGCGGTGACCGGTTCGCGGCGACCGCGCTGTCCCTGCCGTCGGGGATCACGCACGGTCGGCTGTCACCGGACGACGCACCCGCCCTGCTGGCCGCGCTGCAGGACGACCGCGTCCTGCCGCACCTGCTGCGGGGACGCTCCTGCGATCCCGGGGTGGTCCAAGCCGCCGAGGGCCACGTCCGGCTGCAACGGGGGATCGACGGGATCGAGGCGCTGCGTCCTCGGGCCGTCGTCGACGAGGAAGGGGGACGCTGGCGCGTCGACCTCGAACACGGAGGTCGGGTGTTCGGGGTGCACTTGCGCGTCGGATCGGCGCCCGCCCACCGGCTGACCTGCTCGGCCATCGACGATCGGCACGCCCGGACGTGGGAACTGGAACACATCGACTGAGACCGACCGACGTCGGGTGCAGTGGGCCAGGGAGCGGTCTGCCACCGCAGGCCCGCTCGGGCACCGCGTCAGTCGCGGTCCACGGTGCGGAGGAGGACGACGGGTCCGGTGTCGTCGCCGGTCTGGTCGGTGTGCGATCGGGCAGGTCACGACGAGCCGGTGGTCAGCGGGTCACCGCCTCGATTCCGACGGTGCGCGGGTTCTCCCGGGCTGGAGCTTCCTGCAGGTGGTGCCGCTCGGCCACCGCACCGGCCGGCCCGGCGAACGGGTCATCCCCTTCACCGTGCGAGCGCACCAACGTCGTGGAGACCACGTAGCCGCCCTCCACCGTCGTCTCGTTCTGCGAGGTCACCCGGCAGCGGACGTTCTCGCGCCCCCGGCGCTGGCTGCGCGCGGCGCACCGCCTCCCTGCAGGCCCTGACACGCCTCCTCCCGGCCGTTGCCCTCACCTCGCGGGGCCCCCGCGGGGTCAGCGTTCCGGCGTTGCAGCTGCACGCGTTGACCTGACGCAGCGGTGATCAGCGCGGATCGTTGTGTGCTTGCTCCTCGCCGCGAGGCAGGAGCTCCTCCGTCACCGCGGTCGTGCGACGCACCAGACGCCAGGTGGCCGACGGGCCACCCAGCTGTGCCGCCTCCAGTTCGAGCTGGGCTTCTTCGCGAGTGCACCCGCTGCGGAAGAGGGGCCACCGGCCGTCTCGTCCACCCACGACGTCGTACGCCACTGCGGAGGTGACGACGGGAGTGGAGGTGAGATCGCCGATCGCCACTCCCGCTCCTCGCGCCGCCTCCGCCCTGGAGATCGACTACTGACGACGCCGCCAACCGTCCCGGCACGAGCTCCTGGTCTTCACGTCCGGGAAACTGATCGCGCAACGAAGACCAAGGAGGTCACCCGGCTGGGATGAGACGTCAGTCGGCGCAGTCGTCGCAGATCAGCTGTCCGTCGTTGTTGCTCCGGGCGGTGTGCAGCTGGCTGCGGTGCTTGACCAGGAAGCAGCTCGTGCAGGTGAACTCGTCCTGCTGGCGCGGCAGCACCTGCACCGTCAGCTCTTCACCCGACAGGTCCGCCCCGGGGAGCTCGAAGCCCTCAGCGGCCTCGTTCTCGTCCTCGTCCACGCGCGAGGACGACGTCTTGTCGCTGCGCTGGGTCTTCAGTTCCTCGATCGAGTCGGCCTCGAGGTCCTCATCGGTCTTGCGGGGAGCGTCGTAGTCGGTCGCCATCAGTGCCTCTCCTGGTGTTCTGCGCGGTCTGCCCGGTGCTCAGACGGTCCTGTCTGAGCACGAGAGCGCCGTACTCAACCACGTCAGCACCGCGTCCATGCCCGCACCGCACCAGGCCGCGGTGTGGCCCACGCCACCTGACCTCGGGTCCGGGTGGGGTCAGCTTCCGAGATCACGAGATGACGCCTGCGGTGGCCGTCCGGCGCGCGGCCTGGCGATGCCGCCGCGCCTTGACCCGGCGCGGACCTGAACCTACAGTCACCTTCAACTGACATATCAGTCTGGAGGACACGTGGTCGCCGACCTGGACACCCCCGCCGCGCCCGCCCCCGCCGGGAGGGCCGACCGGTGACCACCGTCGACGCCTTCTCGACGGACCCCGACAACGCCGTCCCGCACACCCCCGCGACCACCCCGACGGCCGGGACCGCCTCGCCCCGCACGCCGGGCGCGGACCTGCCCGAGCACCCCGACTTCCTGTGGCGCAACCCCGACCCGCAGAAGGCCTACGACGTCGTGATCGTCGGCGGCGGTGGGCACGGGCTGGCGACGGCGCACTACCTGGCGAAGAACCACGGCATCACGAACGTCGCGGTCCTGGAGAAGGGCTGGCTGGCCGGCGGGAACATGGCCCGCAACACCACCCTCATCCGGTCGAACTACCTGTGGGACGAGTCGGCCGGGATCTACGAGCACTCCCTGAAGCTGTGGGAGGGGCTGGAGGAGGACCTCGGGTACCCGATCCTGTTCTCCCAGCGCGGCGTGCTGAACCTGGCGCACACGCTGCAGGACGTGCGCGACTCCGTGCGCCGGGTCGAGGCCAACCGCCTCAACGGCATCGACGCCGAGTGGGTCGAACCGGACGAGGTGAAGAAGCTCTGCCCGATCGTCAACACCTCCGACGACATCCGCTACCCCGTGCTGGGCGCCACGTACCAGCCGCGCGCCGGCATCGCCAAGCACGACTACGTCGCGTGGGGTTTCGCCCGCCGCGCCTCCGCGGCCGGGATCGACCTCATCCAGGACTGCGAGGTCGTCGACTTCCTGCGCGAGGGGAACCGGGTCGTCGGGGTCCGGACCACCCGCGGTGACATCGCGTGCGGGAAGGTCGCGCTCGCCTCGGCCGGCAGCACCTCGGTCCTCACCGACAAGCTGGGCCTGCGGGTCCCGATCCAGTCGCACCCGTTGCAGGCGCTGGTCTCCGAACTGCTGGAACCGGTGCACCCCACGATCGTCATGAGCAACGCCGTCCACGTGTACGTCTCGCAGGCGCACAAGGGCGAACTCGTCATGGGTGCGGGGGTCGACTCCTACAACGGGTACGGCCAGCGGGGGGCGTTCCACATCATCGAGCGGCAGATGGCCGCGGCCGTCGAACTGTTCCCCGTCTTCGCCCGGGCGCACCTGCTGCGCACCTGGGGCGGGATCGTGGACGTCACCCCGGACGCCTCGCCGATCGTCGGGAAGACCCCCTACGACAACGTCTACCTGAACTGCGGGTGGGGCACGGGCGGTTTCAAGGCCACGCCAGGGGTGGGGTGGACGTTCGCGCACACCATCGCCCACGACGAACCGCACACGTACAACGCGCCGTTCACGCTGGACCGGTTCGTGACCGGCCGGCTCGTCGACGAGCACGGCGCCGCCGCCGTGGCGCACTGAGGGGGTTCCGGCAGATGCAGCTCATCGAGTGCCCGTGGTGCGGACCGCGCGAGGAGGTGGAGTTCCACTACGGCGGTCAGGCGCACGTCGCCCACCCCGAGAACCCCGCCGACCTCGACGACGAGCAGTGGGCGCACTACCTGTTCTTCCGCGACAACCCCAAGGGGCTGTTCGCCGAACGCTGGTCGCACAGCGCCGGGTGCCGGCGGTGGTTCAACGCCGTCCGCGACACCGTGACCTACCGGTTCCACACCGTCTACCGACCCGGTGAACCCCGCCCCCAGGAAGGACCGGTGCCCTCGTGAGCGACGCGTTCCGCACCCCGGACGGGGGCCGCGTCGACCGCTCGACGACCCTGTCGTTCACGTTCGACGGCGAACCCCTCACCGGCCACCCCGGCGACACCCTCGCCTCGGCGCTGCTCGCCCACGGCCGCCACCGGGTGACGACCAGCATCAAGCTGGGCCGCCCCCGGGGGATCGGCGCCGCGTGGGCCGAGGACCCCAGCAGTCTCGTGCAGATCGAAGAACCCTTCCCCGAGCCGATGCTGCTGGCCACCACCGTCGAACTCTTCGACGGCCTCGTGGCCCACGGGATCCCCGGGCAGGGCCGGCTCGCCGAGATCGGCGACGAAGCGCGCTACGACTCGCGCCACCGGCACGTCGACGTCCTCGTCGTCGGCGCCGGTCCCGCCGGGCTCGCCGCCGCCCTGACCGCCTCCCGGGCCGGGGCCCGCGTCGCGCTCGTCGACGAGCAGTCCGAGGCCGGCGGTGCCCTGCTGGGCTCGGCCGACCTGCTCGACGGCCGCCCGGCGCTGGAGTGGGTCGCCGCCGCCGTCGCCGAGCTGCGGGCGAACCCCGACGTCACGCACCTGCAGCGCACCACCGCCTTCGGCGCCTACGACGACGGTTTCGTCCTCGCCCTGGAACGGCGCACCGACCACCTCGGCGCCGACGCCCCGCAGACCCGGTCCCGCCAGCGCGTGTGGCGGCTGCGGGCCCGCCACGTCGTCGTCGCCACCGGGGCGCACGAACGTCCCGTCGTCTTCGACGACAACGACCGCCCCGGGATCCTGCTCGCCCACGGTGCCCGCACGTTCCTGCACCGCTACGGCGTGCTCGTCGGGCGGGAGGCCGTCGTCTTCACGACCAACGACAGCGCCTACGACGTCGCGACGGACCTGGCCGGCGCCGGGGTCCGCGTGCGGGCCGTCGTCGACGCGCGTCCCCGACCGCCCGCGCACCGGGTCCGGGAGTGCGAGCGCCGCGGCGTCGAGGTGCTCGCCGGGGCCATCGTCACCGGGACGCGGGGAACGCCGGGGACGGGGCGCGTCAGCGCGGCGGTCCTGGACGACGAGCGCGTCCTGGCCTGCGACGCGCTGCTCGTGTCCGGGGGCTGGAACCCGGCCGTCCACCTGTTCAGCCAGGCCGGCGGGAAGCTGCGCTTCGACGACGTGCTCGGGGCGTTCGTCCCGGCCGGTCCCGTCGAGGGCCTGACCGTCACGGGGGCCGCGGCCGGGGTCCTGGACCTCGAGGGGTGCCTGGACCACGGTGCGGGCGACGGCCGCGACGTCGTGGAGGAGCTCGGGTTCAGCGCCCCGGAGATCGCGCTGCCCGCGACCGCGCCCGCCGCTGCGGGCACCGACCCGGTCGTCCTGTGGCGGGTCCCGCAGCGCGACGGCAGCGACCCGTCGGTGCAGTTCGTCGACCTGCAGCGCGACGCCACCGTCGCCGACATCGCCCGCGCCGTCGGGGCCGGACTGCGGTCCGCGCAGCACGTCAAGCGGTACACGACGATCGGGACCGCGCACGACCAGGGCAAGACCTCCGGCGTCGTCGCGGCCGGCATTACCGCCGAACTGTCCGGCGTCCCGGTCCGCGACGTCGGGGTCACCACGTTCCGCCCGCCCTACACGCCCGTCGCGTTCGCGGCGCTGGCCGGCCGCGACCGCGGGCGCCGGTTCGACCCCGAACGGTTCACCGCCCTGCACGACTGGCACGAGGCCCACGGCGCGGTCTGGGAGGACGTCGGGCAGTGGAAGCGCCCGCGGTACTACCCGCGACCGGGGGAGGACATGGAGGCGGCCGTGCTGCGCGAGTGCGCAGCCGCACGTTCCCGCGTGGGGGTCCTCGACGGGTCCACCCTGGGCAAGATCGACGTCCAGGGCCCGGACGCGGGGGAGTTCCTCGACCGGCTGTACACCAACGTCATGAGCTCGCTGAAGGTCGGCCGCGTCCGCTACGGGGTGATGTGCTCGCCCGACGGCACGGTCCTCGACGACGGCACCGTCCTGCGGACGGGGGAGCACCGCTTCACCGTCATGACGACGACCGGCGGCGCGGCGAAGGTCCTGGACTGGATGGAGGAGTGGCTGCAGACCGAGTGGCCCGGTCTGCGCGTCCACCTCACCTCCACCACCGAGCAGTGGGCCGCGTTCCCCGTCGTGGGGCCGCGTTCGCGCGACGTCGTCGGTGCGGTGTTCGGCGGCCCCGGTGGTGTCGACGTGAGCAGCGACGCGTTCGGGTTCATGACCTGGCAGGACACCGAACTCGACGGGGTCCCCGTCCGGCTGGCCCGGATCAGCTTCTCGGGCGAACTCGCCTGGGAGGTCCACGTGAACTCCTGGTTCGCCGCCGACGTCTGGCAGCGGCTGATCGCGGCCGGTCGGGAGCACGGGATCACCCCGTACGGCACCGAGACGATGCACGTCCTGCGCGCCGAGAAGGGTTACCCGATCATCGGGCAGGACACCGACGGCACCGTCACCCCGCAGGACCTGGGCATGTCGTGGGTCGTGTCGGGGAAGAAGGCCGACTTCGTCGGCAAGCGATCCTTCGCCCGCGCCGACAACCAGCGCCCCGACCGCAAGCAGCTCGTCGGGTTGCTGCCCGTCGACCGCGCGACGGTGCTGCCGGAGGGCTCGCAGGTCATCGACTTCCGCGCCGACGGTCAGCTGCCCCCGCCGCCGGTGCCGATGCTCGGCCACGTGACGTCCAGCTACCGCAGCGCGTTCCTCGAGCGTCCCTTCGCCCTGGCCCTGGTCCAGGGCGGGGAACAGCGGCACGGCCAGAGGCTGCACGTCCCCGTCGGGGACCGGCTCGTGGCCGTGGAGATCACCGGTCCCGTCCTCGTCGACCCCGAAGGAGCCCGCCGCGATGGCTGACGCACTGGTGAGCGCCCACCCCCTGGAGCGGTGGCGGGCGGCGTTCGCGGAACTGCCCACCGGGGTCGAGCTCGGGTCGGCCCCCCTGCACGCGGCGGCCGACCTGCGCACGGGGCCGGAAGGGTTCGCCGCCGTCGCCGGGTTCCTGGGCGCGCAGCTGCCCCCGGCCGGCCGGTGGGTCCCCGCCCTCGACGGCCGGGTCGTCTGGCTCGGCCCGGACGAGTGGCTCGTCACGAGCCCCTCGCGCACGCCGTGGGGCCTGGAGGCCGAACTGGCCGAGGTCGTGGCCCCGCACGGCGGGGCCGCCGTCGACGTCTCCGCGAACCGGGTCGAGATCCGTGTGGGGGGCGCGCACGCGCGGGAACTGCTGTCCGGCGGGTGCCCGGTGGACCTGCACCCCCGCGCGTTCGGCGCCGGAGCCGCCGTCGCGACGACGCTGGCCCACTGCGGCGTCGTGCTGCTGGGGCTGGGGGAGGACGGGATCGCCGTCCTCGTGCGGTCGTCGTTCGCCCGGCACCTGGCCGACTGGTTGCTGGACGCGGCCCTGGAGTTCGTCCCGGTGCCCTGAGCTCGCGGGCCGGTGGCGACCCCGCCCGCGCCCCCGCCCGCGGCACGGCATCCTGGTGACCCCGGACCCGTCGCCGCGAAGGAGGGAGCCCGCGTGCGCTGGCTCGTCGTGGACAACCACGACTCCTACACCCACAACCTCGTCCAGCTGCTCGCCGTCGCCACGGGCACCGACCCCGAGGTCGTCAGCGACGACGACGTGGCGCCGGGTGAGCTCGACCTGGGCGGGTACGCGGGCATCGTCGTCTCACCCGGTCCCGGCCACCCCGCCGAGGCCCGCGACTTCGCGCTGTCGGCCGACGTGCTGGCCCGCGCGCAGGTCCCCGTCCTCGGCGTCTGCCTCGGCATGCAGGGCATGGCGCTCGCGGCCGGCGCCGTCGTCGACGCCGCCCCCGTCCCCCGGCACGGGTTCGTCGACCGGGTCCGGCACACCGGCACCTCCGTCCTGGCGGGCCTGCCGCAGGGGTTCGCCGCGACGCGCTACCACTCCTTCCGGGTCGCCGAGCCGCTGCCGGACGACCTCGAACCGCTGGCCTGGGCCGGGGACGGCGTCCTCATGGCGCTGCGGCACCGGCACCGCCCCCAGGTGGGGGTGCAGTTCCACCCCGAGTCGATCGCCAGCACGACGGGGGCGCGGATCGTCGAGAACTTCGTCCGGTGGTGCCGCCGGGCCCAGCACCCCCGGCGGTACCGGCTGCACGCCCGCCGGCTGGACGGGGTGCGCGAGGGCGACCGGGTCCTCGCCGCGACGTTCGGGGCGACCTCGGGCCAGGACGTCTTCTGGCTGGACTCCGCCGCGCGCGGCGCCGGGTCGGGCCGGTTCTCCTTCCTCGGTCCGCTCGCGGGGCACCGGGTGTCGTCGCTGGCGGGGTTGGCCGCCGAACTCGCCGCGCTGGGCGTCGACGGGGCCGAGCAGGTGCCCTTCGAGTTCCACGGCGGTTTCGTGGGCTGGGCCGGGTACGAGGCGCGCGACGAGTGCGGTTTCCCGACCGCGCGCGACGACGGCACCCCGGCCGCGCACTGGGTCTTCGTCGACCGCTTCGTCGCCCTCGACCACGGGGAGGGCAGCACCTGGGTCGTGGCCCTGGGCGGGCCGGAAGAACCCGCCTGGGTCGCGCGGACCGTCGCCGCGCTCGCGGACCCGCCCGCGCTCGCCGACCCCCCGCCCCCGGGTGACCTGCCCGTCACGCTCGACACCGCACCGGCGGACTACCGGCGCGACGTCCTCGCCGCGCAGGAGCAGTTGCGGGCGGGGCAGAGCTACGAGATCTGCCTCACGACGCAGGCCCGCGTCCCGGTCGACGACGGTGCGGGCGGCGACGCGTTCACGGTGCACCGGCGGCTGCGCGCGGCGAACCCGGCGCCCTACGCCGCCTTCCTGCGCACGGCCGGGACCGAGGTCGTCAGCAGTTCGCCCGAACGCTTCCTGCACGTGGACGGCGCGGGGGCAGTGGAGACGCGCCCGATCAAGGGGACGGCCCCCGTGGACACCGATCCCGCGGCGCTGCAGGCGGACCCGAAGACGCGCGCGGAGAACCTCATGGTCGTCGACCTGCTGCGCAACGACCTCGGGCGCGTGTGCGTGCCGGGCTCGGTCACCGTCCCGCACCTCATGAGCGTGGAGACCCTGCCGACGGTCCACCAGCTCGTGACGACCGTGCGGGGCCGGCTCCGGCCGGGCACCTCCGCCGTGGACTGCCTGCGCGCGTGCTTCCCGCCGGGGTCGATGACGGGAGCGCCCAAGCTGCGCACCACGGAGATCGTCGACGCGCTGGAGCAGCGGCCCCGCGGGGTCTACTCCGGGACGATCGGCTGGTTCTCCGTCTCCGGCGCCGCGGACCTGTCCGTCGTCATCCGCACCGCGGTGCGCGTCGGGGACGAGTGGCGGGTCGGGGCGGGGGGAGCGGTCGTGCTGGACTCCGACCCCGACGCCGAGGTCGCCGAGGTGCTGCTGAAGCTGCGGGCGCCGCTGGCGGCCCTGACCAGCCGCCGCCTCGACCCTCGACAGGTGTCGACCGGGCGGTGGTAGCGTGCGCGCACGGTCAGCGGTCGCGGTCCGTTCCCCGACGTCGAGGAGACAGGCAGCACCGACCCGCACCACCGTTTCGCACACCCGCCGCGAGGTGAGGTCCCCGCCCGTCCGGACGCAGTCGTCCCGGTCCGTGCGGAGGACAGGTCCCGCGGGGTGGCGTCACCGCGGGGCGGGCAGGGGTTTCAGCCGCGCGCGCCGGGTGGGAGCGGGCCCGATCGACTCCCGGGGCAGGAACGTGTGCAGGGACCGCGCGTCGGGTGCCGGCGGTTCCAGCCCGCGGGCCAGGGCCACGAGCCGCTCCATGGCCTCACGTCCCTGGCGTTCGACGTCGATCACGACGGTCGACAGGGTGGGCGTGCAGAACCGCCCGAAGTCGTGGCCGTCCCAGCCGAAGACGCTCACGTCGCGCGGGACCCGCCAGCCGCGCTGGGTCAGGGCCCGCATGGCTCCGACGGCGACGTGGTCGTTGGCGGCGACGACGGCCGTGACGGGGGTGTCCCGGGGCAGCGCCGCGACGGCGTCGAACCCCGACTGCCCGTGCCAGTCGCCCTCGGCGACGGTGCCCCGCACGCCGAGGTCGGCCGTCGTCTTCAGGAACGTCTCCAGGCGGTTGCGGGCCGAGGCCCACCCCGGCGGGCCGCTGACGTGCAGGAAGTGCTCGTGGCCCAGCTCGGCCAGGGTCCGCACGATCTGCACCCCCGCGGCGCTGTCGGCCAGGGCGCCGGTGCCGCGCAGCTCGTCGTCGTAGTTCGCGATGGTGACGACCGGCGTGGCGGAGGGGGAGACCTCCGGCCCCGGTGCGTGGGTGCCCAGGGAGAGGACGCCTTCGTACTCGCCGCACTCGGCGAGCTCGCGCACGCGCTCGGCGCGTTCGGCCGCGGAGCCTTCCAAGCCGGTGAGGTCGATCGCGTACCCCGCCGCGTGGCCCACGGTCACGGCCTCGGAGACCAGCCGCAGGGGCAGCACGTTCAGCTTCACGGCCGGGACGAGGAACGCGAGCCGTCCGCTGCGGCGGGTGCGCATGGACCGGGCCACGAGGTTGGGCCGGTAGTTCAGCTCCGCGATGGCCGCCTCCACCTTGGCCGTGGTGGCCGGTTTGAGGCCGCCGTTGTGGCGCAGGTAGCGCGACACGGTCTGGTGCGAGACGCCGGCCAGGGTGGCCACCTCGTAGATGGTCGCGCGCTTCTGCGCCATGCGGTGCCCTCCCCGGACTGGTCGGGTCTCATCGTTGACACCCGAAGTGATCGATAACTAAGGTACCCGAGTCAACGAAGATTATCGATCACTTTCCGACCTCCCCCCACCGCTCCCCGTGCCCGTCACCCGCACGAGCGCAAGAGCGTTGACCGTCGGGAAGGGTTGTGCAACAGTTCGGAAAGCGCATTCCAGACAACGACGACGGAGTGGACGATGGAGCGCACGCGATGAGCACCGACCAGGACACCTCGGCCCCGCCCGTGCGGTTCGCCGCCGTGGGTCTCGACCACGCCCACGCGTTCGGGCAGATCGCCGGACTGCTCGGGCAGGGCTGCGAACTGGTCGGGCTGGCCAGCGACGACCGCGACGCCGCGGTGGCCAGGGCCGTCGCGCAGCGCTGGCCCGACGTCGCGTGGGCCGAGCACCCCGACGACCTCCTGACCGACCCGACGATCGACCTGGTCGTCACCGCCGCCGTGCCCGACCGGCGCGGCCCGATCGCCGTCCAGGCCCTGCGCCACGGCAAGGACGTCGTCGCCGACAAGCCCGGGTGCATCAGCCTCGAGCAGCTCGAGGACGTCGAGAAGGCCGTCGCGGAGTCGGGGCGGTTCTGGTCGGTCACCTTCTCCGAGCGCTTCGAGGTCCGCAGCGCCGTCAAGGCCGGGGAGATCGTGCAGTCCGGCCGGATCGGGCGCGTCGTGCAGACCATCGGGCTCGGGCCGCACCGCGAGGGCGACCGGGCCCACCTGGCCGGCGGCGAGGGCCGTCCGGACTGGTTCTACGACCGCGGCCGCACCGGCGGGATCCTCACCGACATCGCCAGCCACCAGATCGACCAGTTCCTCTTCTACACCGGTTCGACGACGGCCGACGTCGTCTCCAGCGCCGTCGCGAACTACACCCACCCCGACTCCCCGCGCATGCAGGACTTCGGTGACCTGACGCTGGTGTCCGACCGCGCCCACGGGTACGTGCGCGTCGACTGGTACACCCCCAAGGGGCTGCCGACCTGGGGCGACGGGCGCACGACGATCCTCGGCACCGAAGGGTTCATCGAGCTGCGCAAGTACGTCGACCTCGCCGGCCGCGAGGGCGGCGACCACCTGTTCGTCGTCGACGACAGCACCACCGAACGCGTCGACTGCTCCGACGTGGAGCTCCCGTACTACCCGGCGCTCGTCCACGACGTGCGCCACCGCACCGAGACCGCCTGCCCGCAGAGCCACACCTTCGAGGTGATGCGCCTGGCGATCACCGCCCAGCAGAACGCCACGAAGAGAGGTTTCGCCGCGTGAGCACCTCCGACAGCACTCCCGGCACGGAACAGGAACTGCGGGTCGGCATCGTCGGCTGCGGGGGCATCGCCCGCTCGCACGGGCGGGCCTACGCCGGCAACCCGCGGGCGCGGATCGTCGCCGCCCACGACGTGGACCCCGCGGCCACGAAGAAGTTCGCCGAGGAGTTCGACACCGCCGCGGCCGACAGCCTCGCCGACCTCGCCGCCCATGGCGTGCAGCTCGCCTCCGTCTGCACGCCCCCGGGCAGCCACACCGCGACCACGGTCGCCCTGCTCGAACTCGGCATCTCGGTGCTGCTGGAGAAGCCGCCGGCCGTCACCCTCGCCGAGCTCGACGTCATCGCCGAGGCCGAGGCCGCCAGCACCGGGTCGGTGTACGTCGTCTTCCAGCACCGGCACGGGTCCGGCGCCAAGCGCGCCCACCGGCTGCTCGCCGAGGGCGCGCTCGGCGCCCCGCAGATCGCGGTCTGCGAAACCCTCTGGTACCGGCCCGAGAGCTACTTCGACCCGGCGTGGCGCGGGAACTGGGCGGGGGAGGGCGGGGGCCCGACCCTCGGCCACGCCATCCACCAGATCGACCTGATGCTGCACCTGCTGGGCAACTGGTCCACCGTCGACGCCAAGGCCTCGCGGATCGCGCGCCCGGTCGAGTTCGAGGACGTCGCCACGGCGTCGGTCGCCCTCGAGAGCGGTGCCGTCGCCTCCGTGGTCACGAGCCTGCTCTCCCCGCGCGAGGTCAGCCGGATCCGCGTCGACACCACCGGCGGGACCCTGGAGGTCAACCACCTCTACGGCTACTCCGACGCCGACTGGTCCTGGTTCCCGCTGCCCGACGCCGGGACGCTGGCGGCCAACGGGGTCGACCCGGGCACCGCCCGGGGGGACTCGACGGCCGCGGGCACTGGCCTCGACGTGTGGCAGGCCTCGGCGGGGACCGACCTGCCGTCCAACCACGCCGCGCAGATCGACGAACTCGTCGACGACCTCCTCGCCGGGCGCCGGCACGCCACGACGCTGACCAGCACCCGGCCGACGATGGAGTTCGTCACCGGGCTCTACGCCTCCGCCCTGGAGGGGACGACGATCGCCCGCGGCGACCTCACCCCGGACAGCGCCTTCTACTGTCGGCTCGACGGCGGTCACCCGGCGGACCGGGTCTCGGCCCGGTTCACGCTCTCCTAGCACCCACCCCGCACCCGCACCCCCGCATCGATGACGAACGGAGAGGTGGATCCGATGATCGACCCGCAGCACGACGGGAGGTCGACGCGATGAGCGCCATCGGCGAACTGTCGTCCCTGCGCGCCGACCGGGCCCGGCGGCCGCTGACGCCGGAGGAGAAGGCCGCCCGGCGCCGGGAGAACAACCGCGACAACAAGACCGCCTACCTGTTCCTCACGCCCTGGTTCCTGGGGCTGGCGGTCATCACCATCGGCCCGATGCTGGCCAGCCTGTACCTGTCGTTCACCCAGTACAGCCTGCTCCAGCCGCCGACGTGGATCGGCGTCCAGAACTACCTGGACATGCTCGGCGACGCCCGCCTGCACCACTCGCTCAAGGTGACCTTCATCTACGTCGTGGTGGGTGTCCCGCTCCAGCTGGGCTTCGCGCTGGCGGTGGCGATCGTCTTGGACCGCGGCATGCGGGGCCTGGCGCTGTACCGCTCGATCTTCTACCTGCCCTCCATGCTCGGCGGGTCGGTCGCCATCGCGCTGCTGTGGCGGCAGATCTTCGGCACGCAGGGGCTGGTGAACCAGCTCCTCGGGCTCGTGGGCATCCACTCCACGACGGGGTGGGTGTCGGACCCGCGGTACGCCCTGTGGACGATCATCGTCCTGCACGTCTGGACGTTCGGGTCGCCGATGGTGATCTTCCTGGCCGGGCTGCGTCAGATCCCGGCGATGTACCACGAGGCCGCCGCCGTCGACGGCGCCTCCCGGTGGACGCGGTTCTCGAAGATCACGTTGCCGCTGCTGTCGCCGATCATCTTCTTCAACCTCGTGCTGCAGCTCATCAACGCCTTCCAGTCCTTCACCCAGGCCTTCGTGGTCTCCGGGGGGACCGGCGGGCCCGCGGACTCGACGATGTTCTACTCGCTCTACCTGTACCAGAAGGGTTTCGGGCAGCTGGAGATGGGCTACGCGGCCGCGATGGCGTGGCTGCTCGTGCTCATCGTCGGTGTCCTGACCGCTCTCAACTTCCTCCTGTCGAAGTACTGGGTGTTCTACGATGACTGATCTCCAGGAAAGTGCCCCGGTCACCACCACGCGCGCGTCGGCGAGGTCCGCGGTCGGCGGCCGCTCGGCGTCCTCCAGGGCCCGCTCGGTGGTCAAGCACGCGGTGCTGATCGTCGTCAGCATCGTCATGGTCTACCCGCTGCTGTGGCTGCTGGTCTCCTCGTTCCGGCCCACCAACGTCATCTTCCGCACCCCCGGGCTGTGGATCAACGACCTGGTGACCTCGAACTACACGGGCGGCTGGACGGCGCTGGCCCAACCGTTCGGGCACTACATCGTGAACTCCGCGATCGTCGTCGTCGGTGCGGTGGCGGGGAACCTGTTCGCCTGCTCGCTGGCGGCGTACGCCTTCGCCCGCTGCCGGTTCCGGTTCCGCAACATGTGGTTCGCGATCATGCTCATCACGGTCATGGTCCCGATCCACGTGGTCCTGGTGCCGCAGTACATCCTGTTCAACCACCTGGGGTGGGTGAACACGTTCGTCCCGCTGATCCTGCCCAAGTTCCTGGCGACGGACTCGTTCTTCATCTTCCTCATGGTGCAGTTCATCCGCGGCATCCCGCGTGAACTGGACGAGGCGGCCCGCATCGACGGCTGCGGCCACGGCCGGATCTTCCTGCGGGTGATGCTGCCGCTCATGGGGCCGGCGCTGGCCACCACGGCGATCTTCACCTTCATCTGGACCTGGTCGGACTTCTTCACCCCGCTGATCTACCTCACCGACCCCAACGCCTACACCGTCCCGGTGGCCCTGAAGAGCTTCCTCGACGCGACCAGCGGCAGCAACTGGGGAGCGATGTTCGCGATGTCCATCGTCACGCTCGTCCCGTTGTTCCTGGTCTTCCTCTTCGGCCAGCGCTTCCTCGTCAAGGGGATCGCGACCACCGGCGGCAAGTGACCACCCGCACCACCGCACCGCACCACCACTCCACCCGCGCCCCCTCGACGAGAACGGCCTCGCTGACATGACTGACGCGCCCCGCACCCACCGCTCCTCCTTCCCGCACGGCCTGTCCCGGCGGTCCGTCGTGGCGGCCTTCGCCGCGACCGGTTCCGTCGCGGCCCTCGCCGCCTGCGCCCCCGGCAGCTCGGGGGGCTCGAAGGCCTCCGGCGACAGCGGGGGCACCCTGCGCGTGTCCACCTGGGGCAACGACTCGCGCCTGAAGCTGACCCAGCAGGCGGCGGCCGAGTTCGAGAAGGCCAACCCCGGCATCAAGGTCACGGTCGAGAACTCCGAGTGGACCAACTACTGGGACAAGCTGGCCACCAGCACCGCCGCCAACGACTCGCCCGACGTGATCCAGATGGACGAGGCGTACATCGCGGCCTACGGCACCCGGGGCGCGCTCCTGGACCTGGACACGGTCAAGAGCCAGCTCGACCTGTCCGAGATGGACTCCAAGGTCCTGGACACCGGCAAGGTCGAGGACAAGCTCGTCGGCGCCCCCATCGGCGTCGGCAACTTCTCCGTCGGGGTGAACCCGACGGTCCTGCAGCAGGCCGGCGTCGAGATGCCCGACGACACGAAGTGGACGTGGGAGGAGTTCGCCGCCCTGGCCACCCAGGTCTCCGCCAAGCTCGGCGCCCAGGGCGTCGTCGGGTTCGACGGCTACGGGACGGGCACCGCTGAGGTCGGGGCGTGGGTGCGCCAGTTCAAGCAGGAGATCTTTCCGACGAAGGAGCAGACCGCGGCCGACGAGGCCACGGTGACCAGCTACTTCGAGTACGCCGACGCGCTCGTGGCCTCCGGGGCGACCCCCCAGGCCTCGGTGCAGAGCGAGAACTCCACGGCCGCGCTCGACGCGTCGCTGTTCGCGACGAACAAGGCGGCCTTCCACCTGCAGTTCCACACCCAGATCTCGGCCTTCGCCGCCGCCAGCGGCAACGAGCTGAAGCTGCTGCGCCTGCCCGCGCAGAAGACGGGCGAGTCGCCGCGGATGGTGAACAAGGCCTCCATGTACTGGTCCATCTCGGCCCGGACGAAGCAGAGCGAGAACGCGGCGAAGTTCGTCGACTTCATGCTCACCGACCCCGCCGCCACGAAGATCCTCACGACCGAGCGCGGTGTCCCGGCGATCCCGTCGGTGCAGAAGGACATCGAGCCGGTGCTGAGCCCCCAGTCGAAGATCGTGCTGGCGTTCTCGCAGGCGATCGCGTCCGAGGTCGTCGACCCGCCGCAGGTGACGCCCTCGGGTGCCTCGGCGTGGAACACCGAGTTCACCACGATCGGCACCGACCAGCTGTTCGGCCGGACCAAGCCCGCCGACGCGGCCAAGAACGCTCTGACGACGGCCAAGGGCATGGTGTGACGGCTGCCTGAGCCCAGGGGCCGCCCCACCGCTGGTGGGGCGGCCCCTCGACGTCGGGACGGGGGGCGGTCGGAGGAACCGGCCCGCGCGGCCGGCCCGCCGCTCAGGCGGACAGGTGGTCCTGCACCAGGTGCCAGTCCGCGGCCGGCAGGCTGTCGTGCTCGCGGTGCCACGCCAGGGCCGTGAGGAGTTCGGCGCGGCTGGGTGCCGCCGAGGCGCCGCCGAGGCGCTGCACGGACACCGAGGCCGCGAGCACGGCGAAGGAGACCGCCGTCCGCAACGACCACCCCGCCGTGCGTCCTGCGCAGAACGCCGCGACGAAGCAGTCCCCGGCGCCGGTCGGGTCGACGGCCCGCACCCGCGGTGCCGGCACGTCGCACCGCTCACCCGTGCCTGCGTCGAGCGCGACCGCGCCGTCCGCGCCCCGGGTGACCACGACCACGCCCGTCCGCCGCGCCAGGGCGTCCAGGGCGTGCACGGCGTCCGGGGTGCGCGTGTACGCCCGCGCCTCGTCCTCGTTGGGGACGAAGGCGTCGACGCCGGCGAGCCGGTCCAGCACGGCCGGGTCCCAGGCCCCGGTCTCGTCCCACCCCACGCCCCCGACGACGAACGTCCCCCGGCTGCGCAGGCCCGCCACCCACGGCGGCACCCCCTCGGCGAGCCCCACGTGGCACGCGCCGACCGCCGGCAGCGGCCGGGGCAGCGCGTCGGGCAGCCACGTGGCGCGCTCCTCGTAGGTGACGAAGCTGCGTTCGTCGGCGCTGGTCAGCGCGACGGTCACCGCGGTGCGGGCCCCGGGCACCTCGGCGAGCCAGGTCAGGTCGAGCCCGTCCTCGCGGGCGAGCGCGGAGCGGACCACCGCGCCGAGCTCGTCGGCTCCCGTGGCGCCCACGAGGGCGGTGCGGAACCCCAGCCGGGCCCCGGCGACGGCGCGCGTGGCCGTCCCGCCGGGGGTGAGGGTGAAGCCGTCGGCGAACACCTCGGCCCCCGGGACGGGTGCGCGGACGCCGGACAGGACGAGGTCGCAGAACACGCGCCCGCCGAAGACGAGGTCGAGGTCGGACACGGGCGGACTCCTCGGAGAACAGGTGATCGATCGCGCAGGGGTTCGGGCAACACTCTAGTCAAGGATGCGCGTTCGGTCATAGTCTGCCTGCGTGAACGAGCAGCGAGGGGTGGGCGCGTGAAGCTGGCGATCCTCGGGGGTGGCGGTTTCCGCACCCCCTTCGTGTGGCAGGCGCTGTTGCGCGACCAGGGCGAGCCGCGGATCACCGCGGTGACCCTCCAGGACGCCGACGCGTCCCGCCTCGCCGGCATGCGGGCCGTGCTCGAGCAGCTCGCCGAGGGGTTCCCCGAACCCCCTGCCCTGCAGACCACCACGAACCTCGACGTCGCGCTCGAGGGCAGCGACTTCGTGTTCTCGGCCGTCCGCGTCGGCGGCCTCGCCGGCCGCTGCGCCGACGAGCGCGTCGCCCTCGACCTGGGCGTCCTCGGCCAGGAGACGACCGGCCCCGGCGGGCTCGCGTACGCGCTGCGCACCGTGCCGTTCATGGTCGACGTCGCCGAGCGGGTCGCGCGCCTGGCTCCCGACGCGTACGTCCTGAACTTCACCAACCCCGCGGGCATCATCACCGAGGCCATGCAGGGCGTGCTGGGCGACAAGGTCCTCGGCATCTGCGACACCCCCTCCGGGCTCGGGCGCCGCGTCGCGACGCTGCTCGGGCACGACCCCGACCACGCCCGTCTCGACTACGTCGGGCTCAACCACCTCGGCTGGCTGCGCCGCGTCGAGGTCCACGGCCGCGACGTCCTGCCCGACCTGCTCGGTGACGACGGGCTGCTGGCCCACCTCGAGGAGCAGCACGTCTTCGGCGCCCCCTGGCTCAAGGCGCTCGGCGCGATCCCCAACGAGTACCTCTACTACTGGTACCGCAACGCCGAAGCCGTCGCCCGCATCCGCGAGTCCTCCCTGACCCGCGGGGAGTTCCTGCTCAAGACGCAGGGCGACTTCTTCGACCAGCTGCCCCGGGCCGGCTCGCGCGCCGCGCAGCTGTGGCGCGAGACGGTCCTGGACCGCAGCGCCAGCTACATGGCCGAGGCCAAGGGCGGCGAACAGGGTGCGCCGGAGAACCCCGAGCCGCCGGAGACCGACCCCTCCCAGCAGGGCTACGCCGGGGTGGCGCTCGCCGTCATGGCCGCCATCAGCCGCGACGAGCCGTCGACGGCGATCCTCAACGTCCGCAACGGCGCGACGATCGCCGGGCTGCCCTCCGACGCGGTCGTCGAGGTCCCCGTGGCCGTCGACGGGTCCGGGGTCCGCCCGTTCGCGACGCCCGCACCGGACCTGCACCAGCTCGGGCTCATGCAGCAGGTGAAGGCCGTCGAGCGGCACGTCATCGCCGCGGCCCTGCACGGCGACGAGACCGAGGCGCTCCTGGCCTTCGCGACGCACCCGCTGGTGCGTTCCGTCGACGTCGCCGAGAAGCTGCTCGCCGGGTACGTCGAGAAGATCCCCGAGGTCGCCGCCGTCTTCGGCCGGTCCTGACCCCAGCCCGCCCCCCCGAACGCAGAACCCCCTCGACGAGGAGTCCCCGTGCACGACGACCGTTCCCTGGTCGAAGGTCGCGTCCAGCGCGTCCTGAACCACCGCATCCGCCCCGCGGTCCACCCGCAGCGCGTCCCCATGACCCTGTCGGCGTGGCTCGTCCCGGACGAACCGGTCCCCGCGCGCGACGCCGTCGCCGCGCTGGCGGAGGGCCGGTTCGGCGAGTTCTCCGTCGGCACCACGTGGGGCCGGCCCTGGTCCACGACGTGGGTGCGCGCCCGGGCGCAGGTCCCGGCCGAGTGGGCGGGCAAGCGCGTCGAGGCGCAGTTCGACCTCGGGTTCGTCGGCGACTGGCCGGGCAACCAGGCCGAGGCCCTCGTGCACACCCTCGACGGGGTACCGGTCAAGGGTGTCGCACCGGACAACAAGATCGTGCCCGTCGTCCGCGACGCGCAGGGCGGGGAGACCGTCGACTGGCTGCTGGAGATGGCGGCCAACCCCGACGTCATGGCCGACGACATGCGGCCGACCCCGTTGGGCGACAAGTCGACCGCAGGTGAAGCGCACCTCTACACCATGAAGGTCGCCGACCTCGTGGTCCTCGACGAGGAGGTGTGGATGCTGGCGGTGGACGTGGAGTGCCTCGACGACCTCATGCGGCACCTGCCCGAGTCCGAACCCCGCCGGTACGAGATCGCCCGCGCCCTCGACCGCGCCCTGGACGCCCTCGACCTCGACGACGTCTCCGGCACGGCCACCGCCGCGCGCGCCGAACTCGCCGGCGTCCTCGCCTCCCCGGCCGTCGGCAGCGCGCACACCCTGTCCTCCGTCGGGCACGCCCACATCGACTCGGCGTGGCTGTGGCCGCTGCGCGAGACGCAGCGCAAGACCTCGCGCACCTTCGCCAACGTCACGGCGCTCGCGCAGGAGTACCCCGAGTTCGTCTTCGCCTGCTCCCAGGCGCAGCAGTACGCGTGGGTCAAGGAACGCTCGCCCGAGGTCTACGCCCGCATGCAGGCCGCCGCGAAGGCCGGCCAGTGGGTGCCCGTCGGCGGCATGTGGGTCGAGGCCGACGGCAACCTGCCCGGCGGGGAGGCGCTCGTCCGGCAGTTCGTCACGGGCAAGGCGTTCTTCCGCGAGGAGTTCGGCGTCGACTGCCAGGGTGTCTGGCTGCCGGACTCCTTCGGCTACTCCGGCGCCTACCCGCAGATCGCGCGGCTGGCCGGGATGGACTGGTTCCTCACCCAGAAGATCTCCTGGAACCAGACCAACAAGTTCCCGCACCACACGTTCCGCTGGGAGGGCATCGACGGGTCGCAGATCTTCACGCACTTCCCGCCCGTCGACACCTACAACGCGATCTTCTCCGCTGAGGAGCTGACGCACGCCGTCGCGAACTACTCCGAGAAGGGCCGCGGCACCCGCTCGCTCGCCCCGTTCGGGCACGGCGACGGCGGGGGCGGACCCACCCGCGAGATGCTCGAGCGGGCCCGCCGGTTCGCCGACCTGGAGGGGGCGCCGAAGGTCGTCGTCCAGGACCCGAACCGGTTCTTCGCCGACGCCCGGGCGGAGTACCCCGCCCCGCCGGTGTGGGCCGGTGAGCTGTACCTGGAACTGCACCGCGCGACGTACACGAGCCAGGCGCGCACCAAGGCCGGCAACCGCCGCAGCGAGCACCTGCTGCGCGAGGCCGAGCTGTGGGCGACGACCGCCGCCTTGAACGTCCCGTCGTACGCCTACCCGCACGCCGAGCTCGACCGGCTGTGGAAGGTCGTGCTGCTGCACCAGTTCCACGACATCCTGCCCGGCTCCTCGATCGCGTGGGTGCACCGCGAGGCCGAGCAGACGTACGGCCGGGTCCGCGCCGACCTCGAGGCGCTCGTCACCGAGGCCGTGCACGCGCTCGGCAGCGGGTCGCGCGTCCTGCTCAACACCGCCCCGCACGAGCGCACCGAGGTCGTGGGCGACCAGCTCGTCCGCGTGCCGGCGTCCGGTGCCGTCGTCCTGGCCGACGCGGCGCGGGAGGACCCGACGCCCGTGACGCTCACCCGCGCCGACGGGATGCTCGTCCTCGCCAACGGCGTGCTCACGGTCGTCGTCGACGCCGACGGGCTGCTGGCCTCCGTCGTCGACGAGGTGAACGACCGCGAGGTCCTCGCCCCCGGCGCCCGCGGCAACCTGCTGCAGCTGCACAGCGACTTCCCGAACTCCTGGGACGCCTGGGACGTCGACCTGCACTACCGCAACCGCGTCGTGGACCTCGTGGCGGCCGACGAGGTCACCGCGGTCGAGGAGGGGCCGCTGCGGGCCCGCGTCCGCGTCGTGCGCTCGTTCCGGGCGTCCCGGATCGTCCAGGAGTACGTGCTCGCCGCCGGGTCGGACCGCCTCGACGTGCGCACCGAGATCGACTGGCACGAGCAGGAGAAGTTCCTCAAGGCCGCGTTCGGCCTCGACCTGCACGCCGCCGTCAGCTCCTCGGAGATCCAGTTCGGCCACGTGCAGCGCGCGACGCACACGAACACGAGCTGGGACCACGCCCGCTTCGAGACGGCGATGCACCGCTGGGTGCACGTCGCCGAACCCGGCTACGGCGTCGCGGTGGCCAACGACTCCACCTACGGCCACGACACGACCCGCGCCGCGCGCGAGGACGGCGGGTCGACCACGACCGTGCGCCTGTCGCTGGTCCGGGGCCCGAGGATGCCCGACCCGCAGGCCGACCAGGGCCGGCACGTCCTGTCGTACTCCCTCGTGCCCGGCGCGCGGATCGCCGACGCCGTCCGCACCGGCTACGACGTGAACCTGCCGCTGCGCGAGGTCGACGGCCCGGCCGAGCTGCCGCAGGCGCCGGTGACCGTGACCGGTTCCGGCGCGACGCTGGAGGCGGTGAAGCTCGCCCAGGACGGCTCGGGCGACGTCGTCGTCCGGGTCTACGAGGCGTGGGGCGCCCGGGCGAAGGGCGTCCTGCGGACGTCGTTCCCCGTCGCCGAGGCCACCGTCGTCGACCTCCTCGAGGACCCGGCGCGGGAGGGCACCGCGGCGGCGCGGGGCGTCGCCTCGCTGCTCGACGACGGTTCCGTGGGTTTCGCGCTGCGCCCGTTCGAGGTGCTCAGCCTGCGGTTGGCCCGCGCGTGAGGGAGTGGGCGGAACCCGAGCACGTCGGACGGCGCCGCGAACCCGTCGGCACGCTCCGGCGGGCCGTCCCCGACGACGGGGCCACCTGCCTCGACCTGGACGGGGACTGGGAGTTCCAGCTCCGGCCGCACCCCGAGGCCGCGGAGCTGCCGGCCTGGCGGACCGCGCAGGTCCCCGGCTGCTGGACGACCGAACCCTCCCTGTGGGGGGAGGTCGCCGACCCGCCCTGGTACACGAACGACCGGATGCCCTGGCCGGACCTGCCGCCGACGCCGCCCACCGCGCACAACCCCACGGGCGTCCACCGCCGCGACGTCACCGTCCCGGCGGACTGGTCGGGCCGGCGCGTGCTGCTGCACGTGGGCGCCGCCGAGTCCCTGCTGCTCGTGCGCGTCGACGGGCAGCCCGTCGGTTCCAGCACCGACTCCCACCTCGCGGCCGAGTTCGACATCACCCCCTGGGCCCCGCCCGGGTCGACCGTGCGGGTCGAGCTGACCGTCGTGAAGTGGTCCGCGGCCACGTTCGTCGAGGACCAGGACCAGTGGTGGCACGGCGGGATCACCCGCTCGGTCCGCCTGTTCACCCGGCCGGTGCTGCACCTGTCCGACGTGCGGACCGTCGCCGACGCCGGCGGTCGACTGTCCGTCGACGTCCGCGTCGGCTGCGACGCGGGGGAGGGCGCTCAGCGCGGCTACCTGCCGGCGGGCTGGCGCGTCGACGTCCGCCTCGGGCGGACCGCGTTGGCGTTCGACGCCGAGGCGCACGCCCGCGACCTCGCCGACGAGCGCCTCTCGCTGTACCGCGGACGGGTGCGGTTCGGCGGGTGGTTCCCGGGGATCGCGACGTGGACGGCCGAGACGCCCGTGCTCCACGACGTCACCGTCGACCTGCGCGACGCGGACGGCGCGCTGGTGGACTCGCAGGTCCAGCGCGTCGGCTTCCGCACCGTCGAGGTCGTCGGGCCCGACCTGCTCGTCAACGGCCGGCGCATCTTCGTCCGCGGGGTGAACCGGCACGACCGCGACCCCCTGACCGGCCGGGTCGTGACGACCGAGCAGGTGCGGCAGGAACTCCTGACGTTCAAGCGGTTCGGCTTCAACGCCGTGCGCACCTCGCACTACCCGAACGACCCCTCGTTCTACGACCTCACCGACGAGCTGGGGTTCTACGTCGTCGACGAGGCGAACATCGAGTCGCACGCCTGGGCGCACGAGCTGTGCGACGACCCCGCCTACCTGCCCGCGTTCACCCAGCGCGTGGCCCGGATGGTCCGCCGCGACCGCAACCACCCGAGCGTGATCATCTGGTCGCTGGGCAACGAGAGCGACTACGGCGCGAACCACGACGCCGTCGCGGCCTGGGTCCGCCGAGACGACCCCACCCGGCCGGTGCAGTACGAGGGGGCGATCAAGGACGACTGGAACTCCGGGTTCGCGGCCAGCGACATCGTCTGCCCCATGTACGCCTCCCTCGACCAGGTGGTCGAGCACGTCACGCGGAACCCGCCGATCCGGCCCGTCATCCAGTGCGAGTACTCCCACGCCATGGGCAACTCCAACGGGTCGCTGTCGGACTACTGGGCGGCGATCGAGTCGCTGCCCGGCCTGCAGGGCGGGTTCATCTGGGAGTTCGCCGACCACGGCCTCCTGCAGCGGACGGCGGACGGGCTGCCCGCCGGCCGGGCCGGTACCGGCCGGTTCACCGACGGCGTGCCGGACGAGGGGTTCCGCTGGGCCCACGGCGGCGACTTCGGCGACACGCCGCACGACGGCGCCTTCTGCCTCGACGGCGTCGTGCTGCCCGACGGCACCCCGAAACCCGTGATGTTCGAGCACCGCGAACTCGCCTCACCCGTGCGGCTGTCCTTCACCGACGGGGTCCTGCGCGTGCGCAACGCCTACGACTTCTCCGGGTGGGGGCACCTGCGCGGTCGGTGGGTGCTCGAGGCCAGCGACGGCACGTCGTGCTCCGTGCCCGCCCGGCTGCCCGACCTGGGGCCGGGGTGCACCGCGACCGTCGAGGTCCCCGCAGAGCTCGCCGAGGCCGGGGCCGGTGAACGGTGGCTGCAGCTCGTCGTGACCCAGGCCGAGGGCACGGCGTGGAACCCCGCCGGCGCCGAGGTCAGCCGGCCGTGCGTCCGGCTGCCCGACCGCGCGCGGGACGAGGGAACCGGCGGGGAACCGGGCGGGGAACCGGGTGCGGAGTTCCCGGTGGTGCTCACCGGGGACGGCGCCCTCGACCTCCCGGGGCTGGTGCGCCCGGAGCTGACGCTGTGGCGAGACCCCACCGACAACGACGACATCGCCGGCGACGCGGACCGCTGGGTCGCCGCCGGCCTGCGGGACGCCCACCCCGTCGTCGTGCGCGTGGAGGGTTCCACCGTGGTGTCGGTCCTGGGGACCAGCGCCGGGCAGGTCCGGCACACCCAGCGGTTCCGCCGGGACGCCCGCGGGCTGCACTGCGAGGAGACCGTCGAGCTGCCCGAGGGGCTGGACGACCTCCCGCGGATCGGCGTCCGGGTGCCGCTGACGGCCACCGCCGTGAACGCGACGTGGTTCGGGACGGGCCCGTGGGAGACGTACCCGGACCGCTGCACGGCCCCCGTCGGCTGGCACGACCTCCCCGTGCGCGCCCTGGCCGTGCCGTACGTCCGCCCGCAGGAGAACGGCGCCCGGACCCGTGTGCGCGAGCTGAGGGTCAGGACGTCCGAGGGGGAGTCGCGGTTCTCCTTCGACCGGCCGGTGACCGTCACCGTCCACGAGGACGCCGTGGTGCTCGACGTGCGGCACCGCGGCCTGGGGACGGCCTCCTGCGGACCGAACGCGTTGCCGCAGCACCGCACCGGTGCCGGGACCCACACCTGGTCCTGGTCGCTCGCCCCCGGGGTCCGGGTGTCGTGAAGCTCCTGCTCATCGGGCTCGACGGGGTCCGCGTGGACCTGGCGCTGCCGGAGGTCGTGGCCGCCGACGAGGGTTTCGCGGTGCCCGACCACCCGGCGGACCCCCGCTTCGCCGCCGCACCACGGGACGTGCCCCGGGACGCGCCCCGGGAACGCGGGGAGGGGACCACCGGGCGCCTCGCGCCGACGCTGAGCCGGCTGGCCGCCGGGGGACGGGTGGTCCCCGTGTGGATGACGCCCCCGACGGACTCCGGACCCGGCTGGGCGTCGCTGCTGACGGGGACGACCCACGAGGAGAACAACGTCTGGTGGAACGAGTTCGTCGGCCACCGGCTCGCGCGCTGCCCGGACCTGCTGTCCCGTGTGTTCTTCGCCGACCCGCGCGCCCGGACGTTCGCGGCCACGACGTGGCCGGCGCTGGTCGCGGCGACCGGGCCCGGCCCGGTCGTCCACTCCCGTCCCGACCAGCAGGTCGGCGGCCAGCACCAGCTCTTCGCGGCGACCGACTTCAGCGACGGGTGCCGCTCGGCGGACCGCCAGGTGCGGACCCGGGCGGCGTGGGTGCTCAACCACGAGGGGCCCGACGCGGCGTTCGTGCACCTGGAGGGGCCCGACGAGGCGGCGCACCGGCACGGGTCGCAGGGCCCGGAGTACCGGGCCGCGCTGACGGCGGCCGACGAGGACGTGCGGCACCTCGTCAAGGCGGTCGCGGAGCGCTTCGAGCGGCTGGGGGAGGACTGGCTCGTGGCCGTCACGACCGACCACGGCCACAAGCCGGAGGGTGGTCACGGGGAGGACGAGGTGGTCGTCCGGCGGTCCTTCCTCCTGGTGCACCGGATCGGCGGCCCGCTGCCGGCCGGGTTGCGGGAACCGGCGACGCTGCGCAGCCACGAGGTGAGCCCGCTGCTGCTGGCGGCCGTCGGGGTCCGGCCCGGTTCCCTCGTGGCCGACCACCCCGTCGGGCAGGTGCGCGACGTGCCGTCCGCGGGCCCGACCCGGGACCTGCGCCACGAGTGGTGACCAGGAGGGCGACCGTCCGGCGGTGCCCCGGTCCGGCGGTGCCTCAGGGCGCGGGGTGCGCCCCCGTGCGGGCGAGTTCCACCCCGACCCCGGCGTGCTCCAGGACCGAGCTCGTCTCGGCGTCGGGGTGCACGTCGGTGATGAGGTGCCGGTAGGCGCCGACGTCGCACACGGTCGCCGTGCCGCTGCCGGGGAACTTGGAGGCGTCGGCGAGCAGGACGACCTCGTCGGCGGCCGAGATCATGGCCCGCTTCACGGGCACCTCGTCGGCCACGGTGTCCACCGAGTGCCCGCTGCGGCGGATGCCGCTGGTGCCCAGCAGCAGCACGTCGGCGCGCAGCTGGCGCAGGCTCTCCTCGGTCAGGTAGCCCACGAGGGACCGGTGGGCGGGGCGGACCTGGCCGCCGAGCAGCACCAGGTCGACGACCGGGTCCTCGCACAGCTCGGTGTAGACGGCCAGGTTGCGGGTGATGACCGTCAGGGGGCGGCCGTGCAGGTACCGGGCGACCCGGCCGACGGTCGTGCCGATGTCCAGCAGCACCGACTGGCCGTCGCGCAACCGCCCCGCGGCGGCGCGCGCGATCTCCTCCTTGGGGGCGGCCTGGCGGTCGACGAGGTCGGCGTACACGTCGTCGCGCACGTCGACGGGGCGGGCGCCGCCGTGGACGCGTTTGAGCAGACCGGCGTCGTCGAGCTTGACGAGGTCCCGGCGGATCGTGGCCTCGGACAGCCCGAGCCGTTCGACCAGCTCGGAGACCGTCGCCGGCCCCTGGAGGCGGACGACCTCGACGATGGCGTCGCGACGTTCTTTGGCGTGCACGTTCGACAGAATACCTTGCGCGTTCGCGCAGAAAGCAAGTAGCGTTCGCGCAACATCGCCACTCAGAACGGCTCGTTGTGAGCGTTCGGTCACGGCGTCGGATGTCGAGAAGGGTCTCGCCATGAACCTGTCCCGTCGCAACCTCCTCCTCGGCTCGGGGCTGGCCGCTCTGGGGGCCGGCGCGCTGTCCGCCTGCTCCACCAGTGCCGGCGGCTCGGGCGCCGGCGGTTCCTCCAGCGGCCTCGCCCTCTGGTACTGGAACGGCGGCCTGAGCGACAAGGTCGTCGAGGCGTCCAAGACGCAGTTCCCGAAGGACGACATCAAGCCCAACAAGGTGGGGGGCGACTTCAAGCAGAAGCTGCAGACCACCCTCGCCGGCGGGTCGTTCATCCCGCAGGTCACGGGCGTCAAGGGCGAGGACATGCCCTACTTCCGCTCCGTGGCCGACAAGTTCACCGACCTGAACCAGTTCGGGGCCAAGGACGTCGCCTCGAAGCAGCTGGCCTGGAAGTGGGCCGAGGCGCAGACCCAGGACGGCAAGCAGCTCGGGTTCCCCATCGACATCGGCCCGACGGCCATGTTCTACCGCGCCGACATCCTGGCCCAGGCCGGCCTGCCGACGGACCCGGCCGCGGTCGCCGCGGCCACCTCGACGTGGGACGACTTCTACGCCTTCGGCCAGGAGCTGCACGGCAAGGTCCCGGCCAGCTTCCCGGTCCCGCAGCTGGCGAACGTCTTCCAGATCGTCGTCGGCCAGTTGTCCCAGCGCTTCGTGAGCGAGGAGAACGCCTTCGTCGGCGACTCCGACGAGATGAAGCAGGCCTGGGACACCACGGTCAAGGCGCAGACGCTGGGCCTCAACGCCAACGTCGCGCAGAGCCTGGAGGCGTCCACCGCCTCGGGCGTCGTGGCCGTGGACCTCGGCGCCGCCTGGCACGCCCTGGACATCAAGCTCGCCGCCCCGGACACCAGCGGCAAGTGGATGGTGGCGAACAACCCCGTCAAGCCCACGAACTTCGGCGGGTCGTTCCTCACGATCCCGGCGGCGACCGAGGACAAGCAGGCCGCCTACGACGTCATCACGTGGATCCTGGGCACCGACAACCAGGGCCAGGCCTTCACCGACGCGAGCATCTTCCCCGCCGACCCGGCCGCCTGGGAGCTGCCCGCCCTCACCGGCGGCGACGCCTTCTTCGGTGGCCAGAAGACCATCGACGTCTTCGGCCCGGCGGGCAAGCAGGTCCCCTCCCAGTACGTGGCGGCGTCCGACTCGGCCATCCAGGCCGCCTACCTGAACGAGCTGACCAACGTCGAGGCCAACGGCAAGGACCCGGCCCAGGCCTGGGCCGACGCCGTCTCGGCGGCGAAGGACATCGCCGCGCGGCAGGGCGTGAAGTGAGTTCCGCCAGCCTCGACCGGGGGTTCCGGCGCAGCAGGTCCCGTCCGCCGGGCACGACGCCGGCGGCCGGGAACCGGCGCAGCCCCCTGCGCTTCTGGCCGCAGTACGTCGCGGTGAGCCCGTTCTTCCTGATCTTCGCGGCGTTCGGGCTCTTCCCGCTGGGGTTCTCGGCGTGGCTGGCGTTCCACCGCTGGGACGGGGTCAACCCGGTCACCTTCGCCGGTCTGGACCAGTTCCGGTTCCTGCTGGAGGACGCGACGTTCCGCAAGGCCGTCGTCAACACGATCATCATCTGGATCATGGCGACGGTGCCCATGCTCGCGATGAGCCTGGCCATCGCGGCCATGCTGAACGCGGTCAGGCGGTTCCGGACCTTCTACCAGGTCGTCCTCTTCCTGCCCTCCGTGACCTCGATCGTCGCCATCGCCATCTTCTTCAAGGCGATCTTCAACAACCAGGTCGGCGTCGTGAACCAGGTGCTCGAGGGCATCGGCCTGCCGGGCGTCGAGTGGCTCAACGGCTACTGGACGATCAAGATCGTCCTGGCCACCCTCATGACCTGGCAGTGGGTCGGGTACAACGCCATCATCTACTTCGCCGGCCTGCAGGCCATCTCCACCGAGGTCTACGAGGCGGCCAAGCTCGACGGGGCCGGGGCGTTGCGCACCTTCGTGTCGATCACCGTCCCGCTGCTGCGCCCGATCATCCTGTTCACCGTGGTCGTCTCGACGATCGGGGGGATGCAGACCTTCGCCGAGCCGCAGGTCCTCTTCGGCTCCAACGCCTCCATCAACCCGAACAGCGGTGGTCCCGGCCAGGCCGGTCTGACGATGGTCCTGTACTTCTACCAGCAGGCCTTCAACAACAACAACTACGGCTACGGCGCCGCCATCGCCTACGGGGTGTTCGCCGTCATCGCCGTCTTCGCCCTGCTCAACTGGCGCCTCACCGCCCGTTCGGAGAAGTGATCGAGATGGCTGCGCAGAACACCCTCACGGTCCGCGGTCAGGCCGCCGGCGGTACCCCCGCCCGCCGGAACAAGGGGGTCAGGAACTCGGCCAAGTGGGCCCACCTGCCGCTGGTCCTGACGACGCTGCTGCTGATCTTCCCGTTCTACTGGACCGTGGTCATGGCCACGAACACCAACGCCGACTACTACCTCACCCCGCCCAAGGTGGTCCCCGGCACGCACCTGCTGGAGAACATCTCCTCGGTCCTGACGAGCATCAACTTCTTCGGTTCGATGGCCAACACCGCCATCGTCGCCGTCTCGGTCACGGTGCTGGTGCTGTTCCTGGACTCGATGGCGGCGTTCGCCTTCGCGAAGTACGACTTCCCGGCCAAGAAGTTCCTGTTCGGCCTGATGCTGGCGTTCTTCATGGTTCCCGCCCAGCTCTCGACGGTGCCGCAGTACATCACCATGACCCACATCGGGTGGGTCGGGACCCTGCAGGCGCTCATCGTGCCCGCCGCGGCCAACGCCTTCGGCATCTTCTGGATGCGTCAGTACATCTCCACGGCCATCCCGGACGAGATCCTGGACGCCGCCGTCGTCGACGGGTGCGGCTTCTTCCGCCAGTACGTCCTCATCGTCCTGCCGGTCATCCGGCCCGGTCTGGCGTTCCTCGGGATCTACACCTTCGTCGCGGCGTGGAACGACTACGTGTGGCCTCTCATCGTCCTCATCAACCCGGACATGCTGACGCTGCAGGTGGCGCTGTCGCAGCTCAACGCGACCCGGAACACCGACTACGCCGTGGTCATGGCCGGGGCCCTGCTCGCGATCGTGCCGCTCATCGTCGTCTTCCTGCTCTTCTCCAAGCAGTTCGTCGCCGACTCCGTCAAGGGCGCGGTGCGCTGATGACCACGGTCTTGCGGTCCGCCCGCGACGACGAGTCCGACGCCGTCGCGGCGCTCGTCGGGGCGGCGTTCTCCGCCGAACCCCTGCACCGGCCGCAGGTGACCTCCCCCGACCGCGAGGCGGTGGTGCGCCGCGTCGTCGAGGACGGCGCCTCGGGCCGGCTGCTCGCCACGGCCTCGGCGCGCCTGTGCGGGCAGTGGTGGGGCGGGCGCCGGGTGCCCGCCGCGGCGCTGGCCGGGGTGGCCGTCGACCTGACCGCCCGCGGCCGCGGGGTGGGGCTGGCGCTGGTCGCCGGCACCTTCGCCGCGGCCCGCGAGTCCGGGGCCCTGCTCGTCGCGCTCGTCCCCTCGACCCACGCCTTCTACCGGAAGGGGGGGTGCGGGATCGCCGGGCGCCGGTCGGTCTACGCCGTCGGCACGCACGACTTGCGCACGCTGCCCCGCGACCCCTCCCTGACCTACCGGCCGGCGGGGCCCGGCGACGCCGACGCCGTCGCGGGGCTCGTCGCCGCCCGCGGCGCCCGCACCGACGGCGTCCTCGACCACGACGAGCGGACCGGGTCCGCGGTGCCCTACGTCGCCCTGCGCGCGGGGGCCGTCGTCGGCTGGTGCGCCCTGGGCCGGCGCCCCGCGCGGCCCGGGGCCGGCGGGAACTACGCCGTCGTCGTGCACGACCTCGTCGGCGCGGACCCGGCCGCCGAGCTCGGGTTGTGGCGCGACCTGGCCGCCGACGAACCCAGCGCCCGGGAGGTGCACGCCCTCGTGTCCCCGGGTGGCCTGCTGGAGCACCACCTGCCCCGTCAGACCGAGGTCGTCGAGGACGCGACGTGGATGCTGGGGCTGCTCGACGTCCCCGGCGCGCTCGGCGCCCGCGGGTACCCGGCGGGGGTCCGCGGCACCCTGGCGCTGGCCGTGCAGGGCAGCGGGCGCACCGACGTCCTGACCCTCGACGTGGCCGGCGGACGGGCGACGGTCGGCTCCGGGACCGCCCCGGCCGGCGCCGGGACCGTCCGGCTCGGCGCCGCCGACCTGGCCTCCGTCTACGCCGGGCACCTCGACCCGGTCACCGCCCACCACCTGGGGTTCCTCGAGGGGGACGCCGACGCGATCGCGTTGCTGCGCAGCCTGTTCGCCGGACCACCGGCCGTCCTCGACCGTCCCTTCTGACCTGCTCCCTGAGGAGAGAACGACCGTGACCCTGCGCTGGGGAGTCCTCGGGCTCGGCACCATCAGCCGCGCCGTCCACCTGCCGCTCATCGCCCGGCTGCCCGGGCACGCCGTCGCGGCGGTGGCCGACCTCGACCCCGTCCGCAGCGCCGAACTCGCCGCCGCCTACGGGGCCCGGGCGCTCGGACCGGCCGAGCTGCTCGCCGCCGCCGACGTCGACGCCGTCCTGGTCGCCACCCCGGGCCGGCACGCCGCCCACGCCGTGTCGGCCCTGCGCGCCGGCAAGCACGTCCTGGCGGAGAAACCGTTCGCCCTGTCCGCGGCGGAGGTGCAGGAGGCGGCCGCGGTGGCGCGGGAGACGGGGCTGCACCTGCAGGTCGGGTACATGAAGGTGCACGACCGCGCCGTGGAGGCCGTGCGGTCGGCACTGCCCTCGATCGGGCAGGTGCGGCTCGTGCAGATCAGCGTGCGGCACCCCCTCGACGCCCCGCAGGTCGACCACCTGCGCCTGGCCGCGCCCGGGCCGCTGCCCGCTGCGGCCGCGCCGGCGGTCGCCGCCGACGACGCCGCGGAGGAACGCGCCCTGGACGCCTCCCTCGGGGCGCAGACCCCACCGGCGCTGCGGCGCCTGTTCCGGTCCGTGCTGTGCGGGTCGGTCGTCCACGAGCTCGCACTGCTGCGCGGCCTGGGGTTCGGGTCCCCGGAGTTCGACCACGCCGACCTCGTCGCCGCCGGCGACGACGCGCCGCCGACCGTCTTCGCCACCGGGCGCCTGGCCGGCGGCGCCCGGTTCGTCCTGGACTGGGCGTGGACGCCGCAGCGGCCCGACTACACCGAGACCGTCCGCATCACGGGCGCGGCCGGCGAGGTCGTCGTCGACGTCGCCCCGCCGTACCGGCTCGACGCGGTGAGCGCGGTGACGGTCACGAACCCGGACGGCACCCACCGCCCGCCGTCGCCGGCCGACGGCGCCTTCCAGCGCCAGCTCGAGGCGTTCGCGGCGGTGCTCGCGGGCGCTGCACCGCACCCGGAGTCCGGGCCGGCCGGGGCCGAGGCCGACCTGCTGGCCCTGCGCCGGGTCGTGGAGCTGGTCCGATGAGGTGGATCGCGGGGGCACCCGTCAGCTTCGGCGTGTGGGGGCCGCACTCCGGGGCGCCCGACGGCGACGGGAACTCCGTCCTCGGGGCGCTGGCGGGTGCCGGGTACCGGGGCAGCGAACTGGGGGACCCCGGGTTCCTGGGCGACCCGAGCCGCACCGCGGACCTGTTCGCGGCCCACGCGCTGGCCCCGGCCGGGGTCTACGTGGGTCTGCCGCTGGCCCGGGGTCGCCGCGAGGCCCGGGACCGGGAGGGTTTCGAGCTGACCTGCCGGACGCTGCGCGCCGTCGTCGACCGGTGCGCCCTGGAGGCGAGCGCACCCGGGGCCCCGCCGGCGCGCGTCGTGCTGGCCGACGACGGGGCCCCGGGTCTCGACGCCCCGCGCGACCCGGCGGACGTCACCTCCGGTCTGGACCACGCGGCCTGGCTGGAGGCGGTGGACGTGCTCGCTGAGGCCGTCGCGGTCGCCGCCGGGTACGGGCTGCCGACGACGTTCCACCCCCACCTCGGCACCTACGTGGAGTCCGCCTGGGAGGTCGACCGGCTGCTCGACAGCACGCCGCTGACCCTCACCCTCGACACCGGCCACGCGATGCTCGCCGGGACCGACCCGGTGCGGGCCGCGGGCCGGTGGGCCGGGCGCATCGACCACGTCCACCTCAAGGACGTCCGGACCTCGGTGTGCCGCCGGGCCCGCCGGGGGGGCCCGGTGCCGTTGCGGCAGTGGTGGTCCGAGGCGAACGTCCGGTTGGGGGAGGGCGACGTGGACCTCGCCGGCGTCCTGGACGTCCTGCGGCGCGACGGCTACGCGGGCTGGCTGGTGGTGGAGCAGGACGTCGCCCCGCACGGCGGACCGCAGCTGGCCGACTTCACCACCGACCAGGTGCACAACCTGGGGGTCCTGCACGGCCTGCTGGACCGCCGGCCGTCCCCGTCCTGAGGTGGCGACGCTGCGCGGTCTGCGCGGTTGCGACGGCGGGGAGCGCGGCCGTCACGGCCGCGCTGACCGTCTGAACGCCGTTCGAACACCATCTCCCCCGATCACCTAGGCTGCCGGTGGTGTCGAGTCCACGGCGCTGCCGGGCCGAACCCTGTCCGGAGGGGCAGGGCCGGCGGACCGGAGGCACCGTGTCGACGCACTCGGCGATGGACGACGTCAGCTCGATCACGGGTGAGGCCCCCGCGGCCGTCCTGCTCGTGCACCTGTCCGAACGCGCCGTCGTCCACGTCAACCCCGTCGCGCGCCAGCTCGCCCCCGACGCGGTGCTGCCGATGACCGTCGACGAGTGGTCCGACGCGGCCCAGCTGCGCGACCTCGAGGGCGCCGAGCTGTCCGAGACCGAGCACCCGCTGTCCAAGGTCGCCCGCTCCGAACCCGTCGTGGGCCAGGCCGTCTCGGCCGCGCAGGTCAGCGACCTCGGCCGGCAGCGCGAACCGCTGTGGGTGGTGGCGCTGCCGATGGCCGGGGCCCCCATGCTCGACGACCACGCCCTCGTCGTCTTCCTGCCGCTGCGCGACGCCCGCGCCGCCCGCGCCGCGATGGACGCCGCCACCGAGCAAGCCGACCTGCGCGACCGGGCCGTGCTGGCCACCGGGCTGTCCTTCACCGTCGCCGACGCCCGCGACGAGGAGTTCCCCCTCGTGTGGGTGAACCCCGCCTTCACGGCCACCACCGGCTACACGCTGGAGGAGTCCGTCGGGCGCAACTGCCGGTTCCTGCAGGGCCCGGCCAGCGACCCGGCGGTCCGCGAGCGCATGCGCGCGGCCCTGACGGCCGGCGAAGCCCTCACCGTCACGGTGCTGAACTACCGCAAGGACGGGCTCGCGTTCTGGAACCAGGTCTCCATGAGCCCCGTGTTCGGGCCCGAGGGGGACGTCACCCACTACGTCGGGATCCAGACCGACGTCACCGGGCGAGTGGCGGCGGACCGGGCCCGCGACGAGGCCCTGGCCGCCGAGCAGGCCGCCCGCCGGGAGGCCGAGGAGGCCCGGCACCGCGCCGAGGAGCACCGGGCCCGGCTGGACCTGCTCGCCGACGCCACCCACCGCCTGTCGGGGACCCTCGACTCCACCGAGTGCCGCCGGCGCCTCCTCGAGCTCGTCGTCCCGCGGCTGGCCGACTGGGCCGTCGTCCTGACCCCCGGCCCCCGCAGGCAGGTCGCCGCGGCCTCCGCCCTGCACCGCGACCCGGCCCGCGCCCCCCTGCTGGAGGAGTACCTCGACGGCGTGCGCCGCACGACCCTGACCGGCCCGTTGCAGGAGCTGCTGCTCGGCGGCCGGCCGGCCCGCCGGATCGCCGACTACCAGTCGGAGGCGGTGCGGGCCGAACGGAGCAGCTGGACCGCCGAGGACGAGGTCCTCACCCTGTCCGACGACCTCGGCGCCGCGTCGGTGCTCATCGTGCCGCTGCCGGGACGCCACCGCGACAACGACGTCATGGTCCTGGTGCGCGAGCCGGGGTCCACCGGGCACACCGACGACGACCTGGGGATCGCCGTCGACCTGGGCCGCCGGGCCGGGCTGCTGCTCGACAACGCCCGCCTCTACGAGGAGCAGCACCTCATCGCCTCGGCGCTGCAGCGCAGCCTGCTGCCCGACCTCCCGCAGGTCGCGGGCCTGACCGTCGCCGCCCGCTACCACGCCGGGGCGGACGGCAGCGACGTCGGCGGGGACTTCTACGAGCTCATCGACGGCCCCGGGGACGGCGTCGCGCTCGCCATCGGCGACGTCATGGGGCACGACGTCTACGCGGCCGCCGCCATGGGCCACCTCAAGGGGCTGCTGCGGGCGTGCGCGTGGGACGCGACGCTCGACACCCCCGCGGCGGTCCTCAGCCGCGTCGACGAGCTCACCGCGGCCCTGGGGATGTCCACCATGGCGACCGTCGGGTACGCACGGCTCACCCGGGAGGAGACGGGGGACTGGGCGCTGACGCACAGCTCCGCCGGCCACCCGCCGCTGCTGGTGCGCCACCCCGACGGCACGGTGCGGTACCTGGACGACACGGGCGGGATCCCGCTGGGGGTCGCCCCCGAGCTGTCCCGGCGGGACCGTTCCGAACGGCTGCCGGCCGGCAGCACCGTGCTCGCCTACACCGACGGGCTCGTCGAACGCCGGGGCGAGGTCCTCACCACGGGGCTGCAGCGGCTGGCGGACGTCGTGGCCGCCGCCCCCCGCGACGTGCACGCCCTGTGCGACCACCTGCTGGCCGAGCTCGGCGACAGCCAGGACGACATCGCGCTGCTCGCCGTCCACCTCGGCCCGTGAGGGAAGCGCTTCCGGTCGCGGAGCGGGCGGTTCCGGGAGACGGTTCCACCACGATGTGCTCCCAGACCCCGCCCGCCGCGCTCGACGTGGTCATGGACGCCACCGCCAGCCGGCGGGCGCGGCGCTTCCTGGACGCGCACTGGTGCACGGTCCACGCCGCCGGGGTCCGTCCACGGGCCGATCTCGTCGTCACCGAGCTCGTGACGAACGCCGTCCGGCACGGTGCACCGCCCGCACGGCTGTCCCTGGACTGCGCCGCGGACGCGGGGGTGACCATCGAGGTCTCCGACGCCGACCCGCACGCCCCGACGCTGCGGCACGCCGACCCCGACGCCGTGGGCGGGCGGGGCATCGCCCTCGTCGACGTCGTCAGCGCGGACTGGGGCGTCGACGTGCGCGCCGACGGCAAGACGGTCTGGAGCCGGCTCGTCGACGACGCCTGAGCCGTCCCGCGCGCCGCCCTGGCGCAACGTCCCGCCGGACGTTCCGGCGCGCTGCGCCCGGCGAACGTGGCTACGTTGGGCGCACCTTTCCCAGAGGTGCCCGTCCCGCGCGACCTCCAGCAGGTGAAGCCAACGCCTGCACGGACAAACGGAGCTTTCCCCATGGTCCACCCTGACCGGAGCAGTGCCCAGAACACTCACACCACCGTCACGGGGCAGCGGACGTCCCGCCGCCGGTTCCTCGGCGCCGGCGCCGCGGTCGCGACCACCGGGGCCCTCAGCGCCTGCGGCGGCTTCTCCACCGGGGGGTCGAAGGAGGACGGCGGCTCCTCCGACGACGGCTCCCTGACGATGATCACGTGGGCCTCCGACGCCGAGGCCGCGGCGTTCAAGGCCCTGGCCGACGGGTTCAAGGAGCAGACCGGGACGACCGTGAAGCTGCAGGTCGTGCCCTACTCGGAGGTCCTGACGGCCGTCGACACCGGCCTGCGCACCGACACCCCGCCGGACCTGTTCCGCGTCAGCTACACCGACGTCGCGGCCTACCGCGGGCAGAACGTCCTGGCCTCCCTGCCCGACGCCGACACCCTGAAGGCCTCGTTCCTGCCGGCGTTCTGGTCGGCTGTGACCGACGAGCAGGGGACCTTCGGGATCCCGCACCACACCGACACGTCCATGGTCGTCCTGAACACCGCGGCGGTCGCCTCGGCCGGGCTCGGCACCCTGCCGGCCACGCTGGACGCCGCCTGGAGCTGGGAGGACTTCGCCGCCGCCCTCGGCCGGATCAAGCCCTCGCGCGCCGACAGCTACGCCTTCGCGGCCAACTGGCAGAACGCCGGCGCCTACCGCTGGCTGAACTTCGTCGACCAGGCCGGGGGGAGGCTGCTCAGCGACGACCTCACCTCGGTCGCCGCCGACGACCCCGGGGCGCTGAAGGCGCTGACCTACACGCGCGACCTGTTCCGCAAGCAGCTCACCCCGCAGAACGCCTCCGCGCGCGGGCAGGCCGCGAGCGACCTGTTCCTCAACCAGACGGTGGCGACGGCCTTCGCGGGTGACTTCCTGCTCGCCGAGATCGACGGCGGCGGGTTCGAGTACTCCGCCACGTTCCTGCCGCGCGACGTCAACGCCTCCGCGGACCTCGGCGGCAACGCCCTCGTGGCGGTCGAGGCGAGCGAGAAGAAGGAGCAGGCGCTGAAGTTCCTGACCTTCTGCGCGCAGGCCGAGCAGATGGGCACCTTCTGCGCCGCGGCCAGCGTCCTGCCCACCCGCAGCGACGTGGACCCCGCGACGCTGAAGTACCCCGTGCGCCCGGACCTCATGGAGCTGTACGTCGAGCAGGCCAAGGCGATCCGCGAACCCCTCGTCCAGCAGGTCGTCGTGCCGAGCTTCAGCGCCATCAACGCCCAGTTGCGCGACCGGCTCGACGAGGTGTTCCTCGGTGGCGACGACGACGCCGCGGCGCTGAAGCGGATCACCGACGGCGTCGCCTCGGTGCTGAAGCAGTCGTGAGGGTCAGGCGGTGGGCCACCTCCTACGCGATGCTGGCCCCGGCGCTCGCGCTGTTCGGCGTCTTCGTGCTCTACCCCCTCGTCGGCGCCGTGCGGATCTCCCTGACGAACTCCACGGGCATCGGGCAGGCGAAGTTCGTGGGACTGGCGAACTACACCGCGATGGCCTCGGACCCGACCTTCTGGCAGGCCGCCGGGAACACCGCGCTGCTGGCCGTCGTCTCCGTCCCGGTCAGCCTCGGCCTCGGGCTGGGCATCGCCCTGCTGCTGCGCGACCGCATCCCGGGGGGCGGGTTGTTCCGTGCCGTGTTCCTCGCGCCCTACGTGATCTCCGGGGTCGTCGTGGCCATGGCGGGACGGTGGATCTTCGACCAGAACGTCGGGATCGTCGACCGGGTCCTGGCCGGGACGGGCCTGCCGCAACCGGACTGGCAGTCCGACGGGACCGCGGCCGCGGTCTCCGTCGTCCTGGTCCTGCTGTGGGCGCGCACGGGCCTGGCGGTGATCCTCTACCTGTCGGCGCTGCAGGGGATCGACGGTGACGTCCTGGAGGCCGCCGAACTGGACGGCGCCTCGGCGTGGCAGCGCCTGAAGGGCGTCGTCTGGCCGCTGCTGCGGCCCACGACCTTCTTCCTCACGGTGATGCTCGTCATCGAGACCTTCCAGGTGTTCGACATCGTCTGGGTCATGACCAAGGGCGGCCCCGCGGGGTCGACCGAGCTCCTGGTCACCTACGCCTACAACCAGGGCTTCGCCGCCCGGCGCGAGGGGTACGGCTCGGCGATCGGGGTCGTCGTGTTCGTCGTGGTGCTGGCGGCCACCGCCGTGTGGTGGCGGGTCCAGCGGGCCAGCGAGGACGAGCTGTGAGCCGCGTCGAGGGGGCGACCCGCCCGCGGGACCGGCTCGCCGTGCAGCACTCCCGCCGCTCCGCCCGGGGGAGCTCTCGGGGCACCCGCCGGGGGCGGTACGTCGTCCTGGTCGTGCTCAGCCTGCTCTGGTTGTTCCCGCTCTACTGGATGGTCGTCACGGCCGTCTCCCCGCGCGACGACCTGGCCTCCGGGCGCATCGGCCTGCTCCCGACCACGCTGCACGCCGGCGGTTTCACCCGGGCCCTGACGCAGTTCCCGGTGCTGCAGTGGGCGCAGAACTCCTTCGCGATCGCCGTGGTCGCGGTGGCCCTGACGGTCGTGGTGGACGTGACGGCCGGCTACGTGCTGGCCAAGCACCGCTTCCCCGGGCGGTCGGTCGTCTTCCTGCTCATCGTCGCGACCCTCATGATCCCCGTGCAGGTCCTGCTGGTGCCGCAGTTCGACCTCGTGAACTCCCTGGGCTGGATCAACTCCTACTGGGCGGTCATCGTCCCCCGCTCGGCCGAGGCGTTCGGGGTGTTCCTGGCCCGGCAGTACTTCCTCTCGCTGCCCGACGAACTGCTCGAAGCCGCCCAGCTCGACGGGGCCGGGCAGCTGCGCACGCTGTGGTCGGTCGTGCTGCCGTTGTCGCGGCCGTTGATCGCGGTCCTGCTGGTGATGACGTTCATGTACCGCTGGAACGAGTTCGCGTGGCCGCTGGTGGCCCTGCGCGACCCGGCCCTCTACACCCTGCCCGTCGGGTTGTCGTTCCTGCAGAGCCAGTACACGACGGACTACCCGGCGCTCATGGCCGGCGCGCTGGTGTCCGTGCTGCCGGTGCTCGTGCTGTTCGGGATCGCGCAGCGGCAGTTCGTCGCCGGCATCGCCCGCAGCGGGCTGAAGTGAACCCCGCCCGCGCCGAGACGCTGGGCGCGGGGGAACCCCCGGGGTCCGACCTCACCGGTGTCACCCGGACGGGTGTCCGCGTCACGAGGACCGTCTAGAGGACCGTCTGACGGCCGGCGGCCGCGGCGGCCGCCGTTCGGGTGAACCGGGCGACAGTCCGGGGCCGGACGTGGCGATGGGAGAGGATGCCCAGTCCTGGAACGGGGGTCCTCGTCCGCGCGCACCTTACCGTCGGTGTCGCGTTGTCCGTGCTGTGCGTGTGCCTGCCCGCGGGTCCCGTCCACGACGCGCTGTACAGCGTCATCAGCTGCGGGTGCGTGGCGCTCATGGTCGTGGGCGTCCGCCGGCACCGTCCGCGCGCGGTGGCCGGGTGGTGGCTGACGACGTGCGGGGTGGCGGCCTGGGCCGCGGCCGACCTGCTGTGGGCCGTGTACACGTGGGTCCTGCACGTCTCGCCGTTCCCGTCCCCGGCCGACGCGCTGTACCTGACGAGCTACGCGCTCATCGCGTGCGGGTTCTGGCGGTTCGTGCGGGCCCGCCGCGGGCAGGGCGACCCCGAGGGGTTCGTCGACTCGCTGATCTTCACCGTGGGTTTCGTCCTGCTGAGCTGGGTGCTGCTCATGCGGCCGGGGCTGGAGTCGGCGGGGGAGTCGTCGGTCGCGCGGGTGCTGGCGGCCGCCTACCCGCTGGGCGACGTGCTGCTGCTCGCGTTCCTGGTGCGGTTGCTGACTACGAGCGGGGCGCGCACCGCGTCGTTCCGGTGGCTGGTCGCGGGGAACACGCTGCTGCTGGTGGCCGACTGCGCCTACCAGTACGTCGAGATGACGACCGGGTACTCCGGTGGCCTCATCACCCTGCCCTGGTTGCTGGGCTACGTCTGCTTCGCCACCGCGGCGCTGCACCCGTCGATGCGGGCGCTGACCGACGGCGACGGGCGGCAGGCCGGGACCCGGTTCACGCGCCGCAGGCTGGCGGCGCTGACCCTGGCGAGCCTCGTCGCCCCCGGGACGCTGCTGGTCGAACTGGCGCTGGGCCTGCGGCTGGAGGGGTGGGCCGTGGGCGTCTCCTCGGTGGTGCTGTTCGCCCTGGTGGTCCAGCGCATGTCGGGGTTGTTGCGCCGGCTGGACCAGCAGGCGGCGAAGCTGTCGGAACTGGCGCGCACCGATGCGCTGACCGGTCTGCCGAACCGCCGCACGGGCGACGCCGAACTGGCCCGGATGCAGGTCCGGGCGCTCGAGGAGGGGCTGCCGCTGTGCGTGGCGGTCCTGGACCTCGACCGCTTCAAGGCGTTCAACGACACCTACGGCCACCAGGCGGGTGACCAGCTGCTGGTGCAGGCCTCCGCGGCCTGGCGCGAACGTCTCGTCGTGGACCGCGTCGGTGCCGGGGCCGGCCGCTCGGCCATGCTCGGCCGCTGGGGCGGGGAGGAGTTCCTGCTGCTCGTCCTGGGCCGTGACCTGGCGTCGGCGGTCGCGGTGGTGGACTCCCTGCGCGCGGTCACCCCGGCGGGCCAGACGTTCTCGGCCGGCGTGGCCCAGTGGGACGGGACGTCGAGCGCGGCGGAACTGTTCGCCGCCGCCGACACCGCGCTGTACGCGGCGAAGTGCGGCGGGCGGGACGCGGTGGTCGCGGCGCCGGCTCCCGTGCAGGTGCAGCTGCAGGCGCCGACCCGCTGAACCCGGCTCAGGCGGTCACCGCACGTCTGCGGTCACGGGTGTGCGTCGTCCCCCGGCAGCCGACCGCAGACGCAGACGTCGTGCCGGCCCCCCGCCGCGGGCAGCACCGAGCGCAGGGTGCCCTCCAGCGTGAACCCCAGCCGCTCGGCCACGGCCCGGCTGGGCCGGTTCTGCGCCGCGCACCGGATCTCGACCCGCTGCACCCCGCGGTCGCGGACGAGGTGCTCGCGCAGGGTTGCGGCGGCGCGGGTGACGATGCCCCGGCCCTGGTGACCGGCGTCGATCCAGTACCCGAGTCCCGCCCGGGAGAGTTCGGGGTCCAGGCTGGCCCCCAGCGCCCCGACGACCTCGCCGCGCCAGCGCAGCGTGCACGGCAGGGCCTTGCCGTCGACCCACGCCAGCCGGGTGGTGCGCAGCCGTGCGGCGAACTCCTCCAGCGTCAGGTCCGGGCGCGCCAGCTCCTCCCACGGCTGCAGGTGCTCGAGGTCGGCCAGCAGCAGGGCGTGCACCGAGGGCACCAGCCAGGGTTCGGTGAGGACGAGTTCCACGTCCTCGTCGACGGCCAGGACGAAACCCGTCACCGCCGGACCCCGTCCGCCTCCCGCTGGCCCCCGGCGTCCTCGCGCCCACCGGGACGACGTGGGACGGGGGGCAGGCTCGTGGCGGCGAGCAGGCCGAGGGTCTCCTCGTCGCGCGACCCCGCGTCCGGGTGGTGGACCACCAGCATCAGGTCGTCGCTGCCGTTGATGGTCAGGCGTTCCCGGTTGAGGGTCAGGTCGCCGACCTGGGGGTGGTGGAAGCGCACCGGACCCCCGCTCTGCCCGCGCACCTCGTGCCGGGCCCACAGCGTCCGGAACCGGGGGCTGGCCAGCGTCAGCTCACCGGTCAGCTCGATGAACCGGGGGTCGTCGACGTCGGTCCCGACGGCCTGGCGCAGGTTCGCGACGAAGCACTCCGTCACGTCCTCCCAGTCCGGGTACAGCGCCTGCGTCGCGGCGTCCAGGAACAGGTCCCGCAGCTGGTTGCCCCCCACGACGGTGCCCGGTGAGAGCGCCGTCGCCAGGCGGTTCGCGGCGAGGACGTCGAAGTACCGGTCCTCGATGTACGCGGGCTGCACGAGGGAACCCAGGAGCTTCAGCGCCCCCGCCGGAGGGGTCTGCCGCCGCGCCCGGCGCCTGCGCCTGCGCGGCACCTGCGCGACCATTCCCAGCAGGTGCGCGACGTGCTCGTCGTCGAGCTGCAGCACGGCGGCGATCGACTCCAGGACCTGCGGTGAGGGGTGGCGGTCGCGGCCGCGCTCCAGCCGCAGGTAGTAGTCCGCGCTGATGCCGGCGAGCATCGCGACCTCCTCCCGGCGCAGGCCCGGCACGCGCCGCACCCCGGCGTTCGGCAGGCCCACCTGCTCCGTCGTCACCAGCTCGCGCCGGGCCCGCAGGAAGGCCCCGAGGGGGTTCGTCGACTCGCTCACGGGCTCGAGCGTAGGACGCCCGCGCCGGCGCAGGCAGGGTCCTGCGAGACCCCCGTCCGGGCGGGGCTCTGGCTGGTCCGGCGCGCCCTCCCTAGCGTTGCGCAGCGGTCCGACCGGACCGGTGAGAACCAGGGAGAACGAGGAGAGGCATGACCGTCACGCTGATCACCGGGGGCAACAAGGGCCTCGGCCACGAGACCGCCCGGCAGCTGCTGGACCTCGGGCACGACGTGTGGATCGGCGCCCGCGACGCCGGGCGCGGGCAGGAGGCCGCCGCGCGGATCGGGGCGCGCTCCGTGCAGCTCGACGTCACGGACGAGGCCTCGGTGCGCCGGGCCCTGGCGACGATCGACGCCGCCGAGGGCCGTCTCGACGTCCTGGTGCACAACGCGGGCGTCCTGGAGACCGGGCTCGACGGCCCCGCCGCCACCAGGTCGTTCGCCACGAACGCCGTCGGCGTCGTGCTCGTCACGGAAGCCGCGCTGCCGCTGCTGCGCCGGTCCGCGAACCCCACCGTGGTCACCGTCTCCAGCAGCATGGGATCGTTCTGGGCCGTCACCAACCCCGACCGCCCCGAGGCCGGGTTCCCGCTGGCCCTGTACGCCGCGTCGAAGGCCGCGGCGACCATGCTGACCCTGCAGTACGCCAAGGCGAACCCCGGCATCCGGTTCAACGCCGTCGAACCCGGCGCGACCGCCACCGACATGACCGCCGCGTTCGGCATCGGACGGCCGGTGCAGGAGAGCGCACGGGTGGTCGTGCGGTGGGCCACCCCCGACCCGTCCGGCCCGACCGGGACCTTCCAGGACGAGGCGGGGACCCTGCCCTGGTGAGGCTCGCGCCCGGGCGGTTCAGTCGGTGACGTCGAGCGTGAACCCCCTGCGGCGCAGACGGTCCACGAGCGGGGTCCCGATGCCCGTGGCGGGGGTCAGGACACCGGCGCCGGCGGGCAGGCGGTCCTCGTCGAGGGCGAGCGCCAGGGCGCTCTCACCGAGCATCACCGCGGTCGCGGCGTACCCGGGGTCGCCGTGGGCGGCCACGGTCACGCCGGTCCGGCGGCCGGACTCCGTGCGCGCGTCCAGGCGCAGCCGGAAACGGCCCGTGCGGCGGGTCCGCTCGCCCGGGCCCGTCCCGGGCGAGGGCAGCAGGCGGTCCAGCAGCGGGCGCAGGGGTTCGACCGCGAGCAGACCGGTGAGCCCGGCCAGGACCCCCGTGACCGCGCCCGCCCGCAGGGCCGCGGTGCGCCCGGAGAACGCCATCACCTCGGTGTAGCGCAGCCGCGGCCCGTAGGCGTGGCCCTGCAGGGCGTTGCTGCGCCGCACCACCCGGGTGTTGTACGAGGCCATCACGAAGGGCGCCACCCAGTCGCCCGTCGCGGCGCGCCGGTGGGGGGCGAACGCGTCCGGCTGGCGGCCCAGGTCCGGTTCGCCCGCGCGGTCGGGGCTCAGGGCGTACGGGTCGGCCACCAGCGCCCGCGCCCGTTCGTCGCGGCGGGCGGTGTCCAGCTGCAGGCGCAATGAGTCCACGGTGCCGCCGCTGAAGCCGCCGCGCACCGACATGACCTCCAGCGTGGCGCTCGCGAGCGGACCGGCGCCCTGCGCCCGCGCCCACTCGTGCGCGAGCAGCACGGCCAGGTCCGAGGGCACCGAGTCGAAACCGCACGAGTGCACGATCCGGGCCCCGCTCGCGCGGGCCGTCTCCTCGGCGGTGTCGATGCTGCGGCGCACGAACAGGACCTCGCCGGTCAGGTCGGCGTAGTGGGTTCCGGCGCGCGCGCACGCCTGCACCAGCGGCAGCCCGTGGCGCAGGTAGGGGCCGACGGTCGAGACGACGACGTGCGTGGACTCCGCGAGCGTGCGCAGGGACGCCTCGTCGGCGGCGTCGGCCACCACGAGCGGCCAGTCCGCCGCGACCGGCCCCAGGTCGCGGGCCACCGCCGCCAGCCGTTCGCGCGAGCGGCCGGCCAGGGCGATCCGCGTCCCGGCGGGGGCGTGCGCGGCCAGGTGCGCCGCGGTCAGCCGCCCGACGAAACCCGAGGCGCCGAACAGCACGACGTCCACTGCGCGGTCCAGTTCGCGAGCCACGCCGTCACGCTAACCCGCCGGTCCCGATCCCACCCGCGCTCACCGTGCGCGGCCCGTCGCGTGGTGGGAGGAGAGGGTCTTGACGCCGCACGCTCCACGCCGATTACTGTGGGCGGGCGCTGGTGACACGAGTCACCACCGTGATGACCTCGATGAGGAGGCTGACCGTGCCCGCACTCCCCACCCCCCGTCCCACCCCCCGTCCCCGGTGGCGGCTGCGTCGTGCGGCGCAGGTCGCCGCGGCGGGCGCCGCCCTGGTCACCGTCGTCGGCGGTGGCGTGGCCGTCGCCGCACCCCCGCGCCCGGCACCCCCGCCTCCCGCGGCCGGGAACCTCGGCACCACGACCACGGTGTTCACCCCGCAGACCCCGCTCGCCGAGATCCAGGCGAAGGTCGACGAGGTCTACGCCCGGCAGGTGAACAACCAGTTCGGCACCCAGCGGTACGCGTTGCTGTTCGCACCCGGCACCTACGGCACCGACGCGCACCCGTTGCAGATCAAGGTCGGGTACTACACCGAGGTCGCGGGACTGGGTGCCTCGCCGGACGACGTCACGATCAACGGCAAGGTCGAGGTCTACAACCGCTGCCTCGCCGACGGCGGCACCGCGAACTGCATCGCGCTGGACAACTTCTGGCGTTCGGTGTCGAACTTCCACCTCGCCGTCAACGGCACGGGCCAGGACGGGTGCCGCGCCGGGGCGAACTTCTTCGCCGTCTCGCAGGCCTCCCCGATGCGCCGGGTCCACGTCACCGGGGGAACCCTGTCGCTGATGGACTACTGCACCGCGGGCCCGCAGTACGCCAGCGGGGGTTTCATCGCCGACTCCCAGGCCGGCGCGGTCGTCAACGGGTCCCAGCAGCAGTGGCTGATCCGCAACAGCACCGTCGGCAGCTGGAGCAACGGCGTGTGGAACCAGGTCTTCTCCGGCGTCGAGGGCGCCCCGAGCGGAGCCACCTTCCCGGACCCGCCGTACACCACGCTGGACACCACCCCGGTCAGCCGCGAGAAGCCGTACCTGTTCACCGACGCCTCCGGCGCCTACCAGGTGCAGGTGCCCGCCGCGCACACCGCGACCCGCGGAACCTCCTGGGTCCAGGACCGCACGCAGGGCCGGACCATCCCGCTGCGCGACTTCTTCACCGCCACCCCCGCCACGCCGGTGCAGCAGATCAACAACGCGCTGGCCCGCGGGGAGAACCTCCTGCTGACCCCGGGCGTCTACGACGTCGACAAGGCCGTCGCGGTCAAGCGTGCCGGCACCGTGGTCCTCGGCCTGGGCATGGCCACGCTCACCGCCACCGCCGGGAACGCGGCGATGACCGTCGCCGACGTCCCCGGGGTCGTGGTCGCCGGGATCACGATCGACGCGGGCACCCGGACGTCCCCGGTGCTGCTGCAGGTCGGCACGAAGAACGGCAACCACGGCAGGGGCACGGTCGACCCGGCGAACCCGACGACCCTGTCCGACGTGTTCTTCCGCGTCGGGGGCCCGCACGTCGGCAAGGCCGACACCGCCCTGGAGATCAACACCGACCGCGTCCTCGTCGACCACGCCTGGGTCTGGCGCGCGGACCACGGCGAGGAGGGTTTCACCGCCGGCGTCGAGGGCGACACCGACCGCTGGAGGACCAACACCGGGCGCGACGGGGTCGTCGTGAACGGCGACGACGTGACGGCGACCGGCCTGTTCGTCGAGCACTTCCAGCGCTACAACACCACCTGGAACGGCGAGCGCGGGACCACCGTGCTGTACCAGAACGAACTGCCGTACGACCCGCCCACGCAGGCCGACTGGACCCGCCCGGACGGCACCCTCGGCTACCCCGGGTACGCGGTGGCCCGCGGGGTGAAGACCCACCACCTCTACGGCGGCGGTTCCTACGTCTACAACCGCAACAACCCCTCGATCGTCACCGAGAACGGTTTCGAGGCACCCACCACGCCGGGCGTGCAGCTGCAGCACCTGCTGACCGTCAACCTCGGCGCCGGCACCACCCGGCACGTCGTGAACGGCGTCGGGGGGCAGGTGGACGACAGCAACACCGGGACGCCGCAGTACGTGGTCGCCTACCCGGCGGGCTGACGGCCGGGTACCCGGCGCGGCCCGGGAGGGTTCCCCGCCCTCCCGGGCCGCGCGTGCGCCGGTACCCCGCGGCGCATCAGGCCGAGGCGCGCCGCACCAGGTGCACGACCTGCTCCGGGCGCGGGGGCGGCGCCTGCCCGTCCAGCGCGGCGATCACCTGGGCGGCGAGGTGGTGGGCCTGGACCTCGACGGACTGCGAGACCGTGGTCAGCGGGGGGTCGGCGAGGCGGCCCAGCGCGGTGTCGTCGACCCCGACGACCGCGACGTCGTCGGGCACGCGCAGACCGTGGGCGCGCAACCCGGCCAGGACGGCGAGCGCGACGTCGTCGTTGTAGGCCGCCACGGCGCTGACCGCGCCTGCGGCGTCCGGGTGCCAGGTGCGCACGGCGCGTGCGGCGGCGGCGGCGTCCAGGGGGACCTCCAGCGCCACCGGTTCCGGCAGGCCCAGTTCGGCGCACGCGGCCCGGGCCCCGGCGAGGCGCTGGGCGGCGAAGCCGGCGACGCGGTCGTCGTCCGGTGCGGCGTAACCGATTCGCCGGTGACCGGTGGCGGCGAGGTGGTGCACCTGCAGCGCGCCGGTGCGTTCCTGCAGGGCCACGAGCCCGCTGTGCTCGCCCGTGGTGAGCACCTGGACCTCCGCGCGGGCCATCGCCCGCTCGTCCTCGGCCGAGAACGGCGTGAGCCCGACCACGACCCGCGGCTGGACGCTGCGCCACAGGTCGGCCAGCGGCCGGGGGTCGCGGCCGTGGTGCAGCAGCAGGAGCAGTCCCCGTGCGCACAGCTCCTCGGTGAGGTGCTCGATGAGGGCGTCGAGGACCGCGCCGATCGGCCAGTCCGGCAGGACGCACAGGACGAGGTCGCTGCGCCCGGACCGCAACGCCCGCGCGGCCGCCGACGGGGCGTAGCCCAGGTCCCGGGCCGCGGCGAGGACGCGCTCGCGGGTGGTGGCGGAGATCGGTTTGGCGGCACCGTTGAGCACGTAGCTGACGGTGGTGCGCGACACACCGCTGGCGCGGGCCACGTCCGCGCTGGTCACCCGGGGCACGGCCCCATCCTGGCGTGCGGGGCGGTGCGGTGGGGCGGCATCCCCGTCCCACGCCGTGATCGGGGCCGATCCCCGGCGCGGGCGCGGCACGTGCCATCGTGCGGAGGTGGACGACGCTGCGCAGGTGCTCCGGCAGGACCCGGCGACCGGTGTGCTGAGGCGCGGGGTGGCGTGGGGCGCCGGGTGCGGCGCGGTGCTGGGTGGGCTGTACTTCCCCGTCGCCGCCGTGCTGGCCGCGCTCAACGGTGCCTCGGGCGAGGTGGGCACGGTGGTGCTGGGCCTGCTGCCGGCGGCCGCGGCCGGGGCGCTGGTGGGGGTGCTGGCCGCAATGGCCGCCTCCGGCCTGGTGGCACTGGTCCCGCGCCGCCGGCGACGCGGGTGGGGCCTCACCCTCGGCGCGGCGGTGCTGGCGGCGGTCGTCAGCGGCGCGGCCCCGGGTGCCGTGGCGTACGTCTCGGACGGCGACTTCCCGAGCGGCTGGGCGGCGGTCGTCGCCGCGGTCGCCCTGCTCCCGGCGGTGTGGGTGCTGCGGCGTCTCGTCCGGGAACCGGCCGAGCCCACGCCGCGGTGACGGGGTCGTGAGCGCCACCTCGGGGGCCGGGGAGCCGGTCGGCCGTGATCGACCGGTGGGACGCCCCCCCGGGTGACGAGGCCTCCCGGCGGCCCGCCCCGCGTCTCGAGCGCGGACGTATCAGACCAGCAACCTGGCGCGGAGCCTCTCGACGAGGTCCGGGTCGGCGCCGTGGGCCAGGGCCCAGCCCGACGTCCCGCCCTCGTGCGCGTCCCACACGTCGAGGATCGCCTCCAGCGCCTCCACCGGAGCCGTGAAGTACTCCTTCGGCAGCGTCGAGAGGTCGGCCCCCTCGGGCAGGGGGGAACTGGCCAGCAACCGCCGCATCACCTCGGGCATGGCCTCGGTGGTGAGGGCGAAGTCGGCCAGCACGGCCTCGCGGGGGACGTCGAGCAACCGCAGCACCAGCGCGACCACCAGCCCGGTGCGGTCCTTGCCCGCGGCGCAGTGCACGAGGACCGGCCCCGGCTCGGAGGCCACGAGGCTCGCGGCCCGCAGCAGGCCCGTGCCCGGTTCCAGCATCGAGAGGTACACCTCGACCAGGGGGCGTCGGCGCTGGGCGTTCGCACCGGGGTCCCCCGCGTGGTCGAGCAGGGCGACGTGGTGGACGTTCGACCCCGGCAGCGGGTGCGGGCCGGCGGGGATCTCGGCCGCCGAGCGCAGGTCGACGACGGTGGCCGGCGGCCAGGTCGTCACCTCACGCGGGGCTCCGTCCCCCGCGAGGGGCTGGGCGCTGCGCCACAGCACGTCCGGGCGCAGCCGCTCGTCGGCGTGGGCGAGGTCGCGCAGGTTGGCGATCTGCTCGCTCACCGGGCTGTCCCGGCGGCGTTCAGGGGTCTCACTCACGACCCGATGGTAGGCAACGACCTGTGGCCGGTCCCGGGCCGTCGCCCCCGCCGCTGATCGCGGGGACGACCGCGGTGCACCACCAGCGGGCGGTGTGCAGGGCGCGGACGAGCTCCTCGTCCACGAACCCGTCAACACCTCAGGCCCCCGGCTCGCGGCCGCCGCCGGAACGCTCCACCCCGCCGAACGGCGGTTCCGGGCTGTCGGCCGGCACCAGGACGACCACGTGGACGTCTCGCGATCTCGACGAGCGATCGCTGCTCCCGGTGTGCCCAGCTGAGTTTCGCCCGCCCCGTGGGGCGGGGTGCATCGTGGTCCTGGACACCAGCCGCCGTGCGACGGACCACGCCACCTCGCCTCGTGCCCCCGCTCAGCCCGCCTGCTGCGCGCGCAGCCGCGGGGGCACCACGTCCTCGCGGGGGGCGGTCGGGGCGAACGCGAAGCGCTCCACGCCGAGCCCGCGCAGGACGGCCTGCTCGACCGGCGAGGACTGCGCGGGGTCGGGGCGGTCGAAGTCCAGGGGCTCCTTGAGGCTGAGCGGCGGGTTGGTGATGAGCCGCTGCGCGAGCAGGACGTTCTGCGACGTCGCGTGCAGCACGAACGGGTGCATGAGGACCACGTCGCCCGCCTCGCCCGTCAGCTCGACGAACTCGTGGCACTGCTCGATCAGCCGGGTCTGCTGCAGCACGTCGGGCAGGACGCCCTCGGGGTGCTCGGCCAGGAAGCGGGCCACCACGCCGACGGAGTCGGTCGCCACGAACGTCCCCCCGCCCCGGGACACCACGTCGGTCCACAGCACGATGGTCAGGAGCCCCTGCTCGGGGGAGTCCAGGAAGTGGCGGAAGAAGTCGCCGTCCTTGTGCCAGCCACCCACCGCGGACGAGGGTTCCTCGAAGGGGCGGTCGGCCCCGACGCCGAGGTTGGCGATGATCCCGTCGCTCCAGCGCCAGGGGGTCTCGACGCGGTCGCGGCCGCCGAGCAGCTGGCAGGCGGCGGTGAAGGCCGTGGGGGCGAACGTCTCGGCGTCGACGTGCTCGACCGAGGGCAGGTGCACGCGCGGGCGGTCCCACGTCGAGGGGTCGTCGCGGTCCACGCCGAGGCGCTCCCAGGCGCGGTCCACGATCGGGGCCGCCTGCTCGGCGTCGAAGCAGTGCTCCAGGACGACGTAGCCCTTGTCGAGGAAGTGCTCGACCTGCGCGTCGCTGAGCGGCGCGGTGGAGCTGGTGCTGGTGCTCACGGGTGTCCTCCGGGTGACGAGTGGTGCGACGAGAGTCTCAGCCCTCGACGGCGCCGTCCACGATCCCCCGAGACCACCTGCTCGCCGGAGCGGATGTCCGTCGTCGAGCCGTTCGGCGTCAGCGGGTGGCCCGTGACCTCACCGCGCGCACCTCAGGGCCCCGTCCCTGCACCAGCGTCTCCCGCAACCAGGGCACTCCGTTCCGTGCACGCCCCGCGGGGCGTGAGGGGCTCTCGTTCGAACCGTGCTGCGGTAGTGGGTGCACGTCGCGACACGGTTCCGAGGGGCGGTGGACGTCATCGGAGGCAGACTGGTCACGTGGACGATCTCGCCGCCTGGAAGCGGCTGGCACCGGCGGGGTTGCTGCTCGTGGGGGCCGGTCTGAGCACCGCCGTCGACGCCGCCCAGCGCCGGACGACGGGTGCCGCGACGTCGCGGTGGACAGGGCAGGGGACCGTGGGCCTGGTGCTGGTGAACGCCGGTCTGTGCCTGTTCGGCGAGTCGGTCAGGCGCCGGACCCGCTACGAACTCGCGCCGCGCGGGGCGCGCTGATCCCGCACCGGCTCGCGCCGTCCCGACGCTGCTCCACGTCGAGCACGCCTGCACCGCAGGCAGGACGACGATGGCGGGGGAGGCGTTCGGGGCGTGGCGGGGCCGGGTCCAGGCGCAGGAACCGGTGCCCCGGCGCTCGCCCCGGTGCTCAGGTGACGTCGCGCAGGAGCCGGGAGATCCAGGGCCAGACGTCCCTGGCGCTGTCGACGGCTGCGTCGGCCGTGGCCAGGAGCGGCCAGAGCGAGGCCAGCAGGGCGAGCAGCACCCCGACCGCGACGAGGGTCCAGCCGAGCCAGCCGACGCGGGTGCGGTACGCCCCGACCACGCAGGCGACCGAGAGGAGCAGGGCCAGGCCGACGACGACGGTGATGCCCGCGTACGGGACCTGCAGGACCGGGCCCACGGCGGCCGCCGTGCCCACGAGGCCGAGGACGGGACCCAGGACCAGCAGGAGGGTCAGGTCGACGAGGGCGGCGCCCACCGACGCGCGCACGACGCGCGGCCTGCGGGAGACGGGGAAGCGGGTCGCGGACGCTCGGGAGCGGTGCACGGTGGGTTCCTCCTCGTGGACCGGGGACGGGCAGGGCGGTGGTCGGATCAGTCCGCCTCGGCGGGCGGTGCGGCGGGCCGCAGCAGCCGGTCGTAGAGGACCGCCGCCACGAGGCCCCCGACGACGGGGGCGACGAGGTACAGCCACAACGAGGTCGTGGTGCCCGAGACCACCGCGGGACCGAACGCGCGGGCGGGGTTCACGGCGCCGCCGGTGACCGGTCCGGCGATGAAGATGGCCGTGGCGAGGGCCGCGCCGACGGCGAGGGGCGCCAGGCCACCGGGGACACGCTCGTCGGTGGCGACGGAGATGACGACGAGCACGAGGACGAACGTCACGACGGCCTCGACGAAGAACGCCCGACCGGTGCCGACGCCGTCGGCGGGGACGGTCGCGGACAGGGCGACGACGTCGCGACCGCTGCCGGAGTACGCACCCCAGGCGGCCAGGGACCCCAGCACCCCTCCGAGCAGTTGGGCCACGACGTAGGCCGGGACGGCGCGCCACGGGAACCTCCGGGTGGTGGCGAGGGCCAGCGTCACCGCGGGGTTGAGGTGGCACCCGGAGACGTGGCCGAGCGTGGCGGCCATGGCCGCCAGCGCGATGCCGAAGGCCAGGACCACGGCCACCAGTTGGTAGACGGGTTGCGCCTGGCCGGCGCCGATGGCGGTGGCCGTCCCCGCGAGGACGAGGACGAAGGTCCCGACGACCTCGGCGGTCGCCGACCGCAGCAGCCGGGTTCCGGGACTGCTGCCGAACAGGCCCGAACCCCCTGCGGTGCTGCGCGGCCTGGACGGGCCGGACCTGCGGACCTCGACGGGATCGGACGAAGCGCGGGTGTTCACGGGGACTCCTCCTCGGGGTTTCTCGGGTTCTGGCCTGCGCGGTGCGGCGGTGTCCCGTACGTCCCCCGCGCCCGGGTTTCGGGAACGGGGTCCGGTGAGTCGTCCGGAACGGGGTCTGCGGGACGGGGTTCCGGAGAACCCGCGTCCGCGCCGGGACCGTTCCGCGGGCGGTGGACGACACCGGGTGAGAGCGCGCAGACCCGGGAAACTCACGGGAACCACTGTGTGACCTGCATCACGTCATCAGGGGCGAGGAGATGTGACACAGCTCACACGATGAACACCGTGACGAAACCGGGTTCCGGCGCTCCAACCCGTCGTGAGCGCAACCGACCGGCCGCACCGAGACGACCGGCACCTCACCACAGCAGCAGGAGGAACCCATGGCTGACACCACCGCCACCACGACCCGCCCCACCGCCGCCGGCACCGGGACGCCCGGCCTCGGCAACGGCCTCGGGAACGCCTCCCGCACCGGTACCGGGAACGGCCTCGGCAGCGACCACGGAAGCACCACCATCGCCGACACCGTCGTGTCCAAGATCGCCGGGATCGCCGCGGGTGACGTCTCCGGCGTGCACGCCCTCGGCGGTGGCGCCGCCCGCGCCGTCGGCGCCCTGCGCGAGCGCATCCCCGGCGGCCGCGTCAACCGCGCCCAGGGGGTTTCGGTGGAGGTCGGCGAGCGCCAGGCTGCCATCGACATCGAACTCATCGCCGAGTACGGCGTCCCCATCGCCGACCTCACCGCTGCGGTGCGCCGCAACGTCATCGCCTCCGTGGAACGCATGACCGGCCTGGAGGTCACCGAGGTCAACCTCGAGGTCTCCGACATCCACCTGCCCGAGGACGACGAGGACACCGAGAAGCCCACCGCGCGGGTCCAGTGACGACCCCCGGATCCCCGGGAACCCCCGTCCGCACCGTGCACCCCGGAACTCCCGGAACTCCCGGAACTCCCGCGGAACCAGTTCTGCTCGAACGGCTGGCCGACGAACTCGCCGAGGTCGTCCGTGCCGTCCCGGGGGTCAGCGCCCTGCACCCCGGGGTCCTGGGGGAGGTCGGGACCTACCTGCCCGGTCGCCGCGTGCCCGGTGTCCGGGTGCGCGAGGAGGTGCTCACCGGGCCGGCGGGCGGTGCGGGGGTGACGCCCGTGGAGGTCCACGTGGTGGTCACCGCCGCCGCCCCGGTCCGCGAGACCGCCGCTGCGGTGCACGCCGCGGTGAGCGCGACCTTCACCGCCCGGGGCGTCCGCGCCCCCGTCCTGGTCCACGTCGCCGACGTGGTGGACCCGCGGACCTGAGCCGGCCGGACCCGTCCTCCGCGACGGGCCCAGCCGGTCGAAACCCACCCACGACCTGAGGAGAACTGATGTCGTCGTCGACCACCGGCCTGCTGGCCGGTCTGCTGCTGGCCCTCATCGCCGGAACCGCCGGCGGTGGCTGGTTCCTGCTCGCCCTGCTCTTCGCCGCCATCGGCTACGGCATCGGCGCCCACCTCGAGGGCCGCATCGACCTCGGCTCCCTCCTCCCGGGACGCAGCCGTGGCTGACGTCGGCACCCTCGGCGCCCTGGACACCGCCACCACCCGGGGCGCGACGGACCCCGGCCGCCCCGACGCCGCCGAGCGGGGCCGCACCGACGTCGCCGACCGCGTCGCCGAGCGCATCGCCACCCGCGCCGCCGCCGACGTCCCCGGCTCGGTCCGCACCGGCGGCGGGACCGGGGGCGGGTCCGGCACCACCGACCAGGTCCGCAAGGCCGTGGGAGGGGCCGTGGACGACGTGCTCGGCCGTTCCCTGCCGAGCGTCGACTGCACCCGCGCCGGGGACCGCGTCCGCGTCCACGTCCACGTCGCCGCCGTCTGGCCCGTCCCGGCGGCGGAACTCGCGGCCGCCGTCCGCGACCACGTCCGCGACCGGCTGGCCCACCTCGGCGGGTACACCGTCGACGCCTGCGACGTGACCGTCGACCGGTACGTCCTGTCCGAGCGCGACACCCGACGGAGGGTCCAGTGACCAGTCCCAGCTCCACCCCGAACCTCACGGCGGTGCCCGGCGCGGGCACCGCCCACGAGGACCGTCCCCTGACCCCGGCCTCGGCCCCCACCGGCGCCGGCCGCATCGGCGCCGTCGGCCCCGTCCTGGCCGTCCTGCTCCTGGCCGTCGCCGTCGTCCTGGGCCGCGAAGCCCTCCTGGCGTGGGGCGCGTTGTCCGGCAGCCGCTGGCTGGCTCCGGCCGCCGACGGCCTCGACGGCCTGCGCCGCAGTGCACCGGTGGTCCTGGCCGCCGGGATCGTCGCCGTCGTCGTGGGTCTGTGGCTGCTCGTCAGCGCCTTCGCCCGCCGGTCCCGGCGCGCCCTGACCCTGCGCGGCGCCGGTGCGGGCGTCACCACCAGCACCCGCGACCTCGCCCGGCTGGCCACCGCCACCGCCACCGGCACCGGCGGCGTGCTCAAGGCCTCCAGCACGGCGTCCCGCCGGTCCCTGGAGGTTCACGCCCACGCGACCTCCGCCGACGTCCGGGGGTGGCTCGAGCAGTCCCTCGACGACCTGGTCGGCGGGCTGGAACCCCGGCCCCGCGTCAAGCTCCACCTCCACACGCCCCGCGTGGGCGGGAAGGACGGCACCCGATGAGCCGCAAGGTCCTGGGTCTCGACCGCTTCGCGTCCTTCGTGCTCGGCCTGGTCCTGCTCGTGGGCGGGGCCGCCGCCGTCGCCTGGTGGGGCGGGTGGCTGGCCCGTCTCGTCCCCGGCACGGGGGACCGCCTCTTCTCCGGCGCCGGTGACGCCGTGCGCGCCGGGTGGTTCGCCCCGGCCGCCGCCGCGGCCGCGCTCGTCCTGGCCGTGCTGGCGGTGTGGTGGCTGATCGCCCACCTGCCCCGCCGCGACGCCGGTGACCTGACCCTGGGCGGCAGCGACGCCACCGGCCGGCTGCAGCTGGACGCCGACGCCCCGGCCCGCACCGCCGCCGACGTGCTCGCCACCCACCCCGGGGTCCGCAGCGCGAAGGGCCGCACCGTCACCGACCGCGGCGAGACCGTCCTGGAACTGCGGGCCACCTGCGAACCCACCGCGGACCTGCACGAGGTCGCCGCGGCCGCGAACCGGATCAGCGCCCAGACCCGGCAGGTCCTCGGCCGCGACGACGTCCACGGCCGCGTGGTCCTGTCCGTCGCCCGCACCGACCGCAGCCGCCGCGTGCGCTGAGACCACCACCGGCGACCGCCGGTGGAGCCAGGAGAAACCGAGAAACCGAGAAACCGAGAAGGGGAGAGTTCCATGGGCATCGCCGACAAGGCCGAGAACGCCGCCGAGAAGCTCGCCGGGCAGGCCGAGGAGGCCGTGGGGAAGGCCACGGACGACGAGAAGCTGCAGGCCGAGGGTCGGAAGGACCAGGCGTCCGCCTCGACCAAGCAGTTCGGTGAGGACGTCAAGGACGCCTTCAAGCGCTGACGACCAGCTGCACGCAGGGGCCGGACGGGGACGTCCGGCCCTGCCTGCGTCCAGCGGTCCGCACCGGCCCCCGACCCCCTGCCGGCGCCCGGGCAGCGGCTGGCACCCTCGGGACCGTGACCAGCCGCAAGGAGACCTTCGTCTTCGACCCCGCCGACGGCGTACCGCCCCAGGTCGGCCCGTTCGCGCACGCCACCCGCCTGGGCGACCTGGTGTTCGTCACCGGGCAGATGCCCACCGATCCCGCCACCGGCCGCCTCGTCGAGGGCGGGATCGTCGAGCAGGCCGAGCAGGTGCGCGCCAACCTCGTCGCCGTCCTGCGGCAGGTGGGCCTCACCTTCGACGACGCCCTGCAGGTCCGCGTCTACCTGCGGAACTTCGACGAGCACTTCGAACCGTTCAACGAGCGCTACCGGACGTGGTTCGCGGGTCCGCTGCCCGCCCGGACGACCGTGGGCGTGACGGGTCTGGCCGTCGGCGCCCTCGTCGAGATCGATCTGATCGCCGGCCGGTGACCGGTAACGGCCGCACCCGCGTCCGGGGCCGTCCGCGCGACGACGGGTAGCCGCCGGTGGAGCGCGGGCGGTCGTCACGCTGCGGGTGCAGGAGATCACCGGTCGTGCTACGCCGTTCGCATGCTCACCGAGGCCCGACTCACGCTGGTCCGCGACCTCGGACTGGAGCTGCTCGACGCCGAAGCCCCCCAGCAGGTGGGGCTCGGCCTGCAGTTCCTGCAGCGCCTGGTCCCCGGGGACGTCGCCGCCGACGTCTTCGTCGACGGCGCCGGACGCGCGCACATCACCGAAGTGCCGGAGCTGCTGGTGCCACCGACGGCGACCGACCCCCCGGACGTCGTCCTGACCAGTCCCGCCATCCCGTACCTGCTGGCCCACGGCCGGCTGCCCGCGAGCCGCGTCGAGGACCTGTGCAGTCCACGGGAGTGGGCCCTCAACCCGATGCGCCGCGAACTCCTCGTGCCCCACGGCGTCCCGCACGCGCTGCTCACCGCGCACCTGACCACCGTCCCCGGTGGGTCGCCCAGCATCCGGTGCTGGGGCGTCAACCGCAGCCGTCCCTTCCGCGACGAGGACGTCGACGCCCTGGCCGCCTTCGAGCCCTTCCTGCGCCGTGCCGCCCGCGACCGGGCCCGCGAGGCCCTGCTGCTCGACCTCGACCACGCAGTGGCTTCGGGATCCGGCCTGCTCCTGTTCCGCGCCGGGACGCTCAGCTACTGCAACGACGAGGCGGCCGAGCTGCTGGAGTCCCACCGGGTACCGGTGGAGACCGTGGCGCACCTGAGCCGCGACGTCCTCAGCGCCACCCAGCCGAACGGGACGCTGCCCACCGCCCGCGGCGGTCTGCGACTGCGGTGGCGTCCGGCCCTGCCCGGGCACAGCGCCCTCGTGGTCTCCGAGGCCCCGGCGGCGTCGGCGGAGCTGCCACCACTGACTCCTCGCCAGTACTCCGTCCTGGCCCACCTCTCCCACGGCAGGACGGCGGTGGCCATCGCGCACCGGTTGAGCGTCAGCGAGCGCACGGTGCACAAGCACCTCCAGAACCTGTACCGCACCCTCGGGGTCAACGACCGGCTCAACGCCGTCCTGGTCGCCCGCTCCCTGGGACTGCTGCCGGTCCTAGCGCCGTCCCCGCCGTCGGAGCGCCGCTAGCAGCACGCCCGGGCGTCGGGCGCGGGGACCCGTGGACAGGCGCCCGGACACCGCCGGCCGGTCGCCCCGGGAGGTGCCGTAGCCGAGGTGGCCGTCGAGCGCAGCCGAACACCGGTGAGTACGCAGTAGTGCGTACGCGTGCTGTCCGTGGACCCCGGTGAGGACCTACAACGTCTGTGGCCCGCTCGAGCGGGGCCCCGCCGCGTCCGAGGAGATCGACGATGAGAACCCGTACCGTCCGAACCCTGGCCACGCTCACCGGCCTGGTGGCGCTGACCGCCCTGACCGCGGTGGGCACCGCCGCCCCCGCCGGGGCCGCGGTCCGCGACGGGACCTGCGAGTCCGGGGAGTTCTGCTACTACTACAACAGCAACCAGTCCGGGGCGGTCTCGGACTTCCGCGACTCCCTCGACGACTACGGAACGTCCCAGCCGACCTGCTTCGAGTTCCGGGGAACGGGGGCGGGGCGGGGGCTGTGCGTGAAGAACAACGCCGCCTCGGTGTGGAACCGCACGTCGAAGACGGTGCGGGTCTACTACAACAGCAACTTCGCCGGCGCCCACCAGGACTTCGCCGCCGGTACCAGGGGAAACCTCAACGCCACGCTGAAGAACAACGACGCGTCCCACGAGTTCCTCACCGCCCCGCCCGTCTCGGGCTGCGCGACCGACGGCACCGACGAACGGCCCCCGACGTCCATCCTGGTCTACCGGGTCGCCCTGAACCGGGTGGACCGCGTCCCCTTCCAGACCTACGTGAAGAACGTGCTGCCGAACGAGTGGATCGCCAGCTGGCCGAACGCATCGCTGGACGCCGGTGCCGTCGCGGTGAAGAACTACGCCTGGCACAAGGCCCTGCACTCGACCAGCAGGACACCCGCGGGTCAGTGCTTCGACGTCCGCGACACCACCGCCGACCAGCGGTACGTGCCCTCCTCGGCGCGCGCCTCCACCAGTGCCGCCGTCGAGCGCACGTGGAACACCCGGCTCCTGCGCAGCGGCAGGATCCTGCTGGCGCACTACTGCAAGTCGCCCACCGCGTGTTCCGGCTGGGTCCAAGGGGACTGGATGTCCCAGGAGGGTTCCCGGGACCAGGCTGCCGCGGGCAGGTCGTCCGCGACGATCCTCAGGTCGTGGTACCGGGACGTCGTCGTCGCACCCTGACGAGGCTGCGCGGGCCACGTCCGGCACCCGGGCCGGCGAACCGCTCCGGCCTCCTGCACCGACACTGCAACTCGTCGGCACCCCCACTCGATCGGTTCTCCCCGAGAGCCGGTCACCCCTGCAGAGGAGAGACCGTGACCCAGCGCAAGACCCGCCTCCTGATCGCCACCGCCCTGGTGGCCGTCGTCCCCTCGCTCACGTCCGCTGCCTCGGCGCAGGCGGCCTCGCGGGACGGCACGTGCGACAGCGGGGAGTTCTGCTACTACTACAACAGCGGCCAGGCGGGTTCGCTGTCCGACTTCACCACCTCGGTCAGCGACTACGGGAGCACCCAACCGCAGTGCTACGACTTCAAGAGTGCCGGCAGTGGTCAGGGGATCTGCGTCAAGAACCACGCCGCGTCGGTGTGGAACCGCACGGGCAAGACCGTCCGCGTCTACTACAACAGCGGTTTCGGCGGGACCCACCAGGACATCGGTACCGGCGTCAGGGCCGACCTCAGCGCCACCTTGAAGAACGACAACGCTTCCCACCAGCTCCTCACGACCGTCGTCGCGGGGCAGACCCCCCGCAACGACTACGACGGCAAGGCACGCGGGTTCGCGCAGGACAACTGCACCGCCTTCGCGGCGTACCGCATCGCCACCCGCCTCGGGGTGCCGGCGTTCTCCAACTCCTGGAAGACGCACTGGGGCGATGCGGGCCACTGGGACGACGCGGCCCGGGCGGTGGGGGTCAGGGTCGACAAGACCCCGACCGTGGGCGCCGTCGCCGTCAACGACGTCCACAAGGTCGGGCACGTCGCGTACGTCAACAGGGTCTACAGCGACGGTTCCTTCGACGTGGAGGAGTACAACTGGAACTTGGACGACCCCCGGAGCTACGGGACCCGATCCCACGTCCACGTCAGCGGGGCCCAGCGGGACTTCCAGTGGATGCTGCACTTCTGACCCTCCCGGGGGGAGGGGGAGGGAGACCGGTGCCCGCCGGCCGGTTCACCCCACGCGGCGCAACGTCGTGTTCGAGGTCCACAGCCGCACGCCGGCGTCGAGGACGGCGCGGTCACCGGGCGCGTCCGGGTCGGGGTCGGTCCCGCCGAGCCAGGCCCACGCCGCGGGCGGGCGGCCGATCACCTCGGTGAGGCGGCGCAGGGGGCCGGTGACCTCGGCCCGCACGGCGTCCGCGTCGCGGACGTCGGCCGAGGCCGCGTGGGTGGCGGTGTGCCCGCACACCTCGTGCCGGGTGGACAGGTCGGCGAGCTCGTCCCACGTCATCGCCAGCGGCCCGTCGGGCACGTCGAGCACCCCGTACTCGTGGGCCCGGGCGAACTCGCGCTGCCGGGCGGCGGGGACGTCGAGGAACGCGGTGGGCGGGTAGAACCAGCCCACGAGGCCGAGGTCGTCGAGCGCGGGCAGGGCGACCTGGACGGCGCTGGCGAAACCGTCGTAGAACGCGGGGACGATCCCGGGGCGCGGATCGGGCCAGCGGCCGGTGTCGAGGAACGCGTGCACGTCGGCGGCGGTGACGGGGGCGAAGCGCTCGGCGTACCAGGCGAGGTCGGCGTGGATCTCGGCGGCGCGCACCAGCGGGGTGTCGTGGTGGTTGACGACCCGCAGCAGCCGGCCGCCCACGAACGCGTCGCGGACGGCGGTGGTCTCGGCGTCGCGGGCGGCGCGCGCCGGCAGGGGCGTGCCGGTAGGACGCCACGCCGCGAGCCGGGTGGGGCCGGCGTCGGCGTCCGGCGCGCGGGCGGGGGTGGGACGCAGGTCGAGGTCGCCGAGGACGGCGAGCACGTCCTGGACGGTCACGTCGGGGTCGGCGGCGAGCAGGACGTCCCAGGTGGTCCGGACGCGGTCGGCGAGCAGTTCCCCCTCGGGGGAGCGGGCGTCCCCGGCCCCGGGTTCCAGGCGCAGGTAGGTGGCGACGGCGGCGCGCTCGGCGTCCTCGGCCGCGACGGCCCGGGCGGCCCGCAGGACATCGGCGGCGGTCTCGGGGGGTGGAGGGTTGGGCACGGGGCCGTTCTAACCCCGATCGGCCGGCTGCGCGTCCCGGGAGTGCACCACGCGGTCGCGCCCGCTCTCCTTCGCCTCGTACAGGGCCGCGTCGGCGCGGGCCAGGACGTCGGCCAGGCCGGTGCCGGGGTCGGTCACGGACGCGGTGCCGACGGACACGGTGCGGCGCACGGTGTCCGCCGGGGTTCGCACCCGGACGGCGGCGCAGGCGGCGCGGACGTCCTCGGCCCGACGGGCCAGGGTGCCGGGGCGGGCGCCGGGCAGGACGAGGACGAACTCCTCCCCGCCGGTGCGGGCCACCAGGTCGCCCTCGCGCGCGGCGGCCCGCAGGGCGTGGGCGACGGCGACGAGGACCTCGTCCCCGACGGCGTGGCCGTACCGGTCGTTGACGGACTTGAAGTGGTCGACGTCGACGACGAGCACCCCGACGGGTCCGTCGGGCGAGGCCAGGCGCAGCAGCTGCGCGGCGGCGGGGTCGAGGTGGCGGCGGTTGTGCAGCCCGGTCAGCGGGTCGCGCACGGCCTCCTCGGACAGCCGGGCCTGCAGCTCCTCGAGCCGACGGCGGGTCTCGACGAGGTCGGTGATGTCGCGGGCCACCAGGACGCGCCCCAGGGCCCGGCCCCGCCGGTCGGTCAGCGCGGTGACCTTCACGCTCACGTGGTAGCCGGGGGTGTACTCCAGGACGTAGTCGAGCGGCCCGCGGGTCAGGTCGGCCAGGGCGCGGTGGGTGAGGAACTGCGAGGCGGCGACGCCGACGGGGTCGGCCGGCAGGTCGGGACGGCGGGCCGCGAGGAAGGCGCGGCCGGAGGCGTTCACGTCGACGACGGTGCCCTCGGCGTCGATGACGACGACGTGGTCGTCGATGGTCTCCAGGACGGCGGCGCGGGCGACGGGGACGGTCCGCAGCAGGCCCAGGCGCAGCACGACCCACGCGTCGAGCAGCCCGGTGAGGGTGAAGAACAGCGGGGTGAGGTCCTGCCCGGACAGCACGTGCGCCCCGCACAGGACGGCGACGTTGCCGGCCAGCGGGAACGTGCTGGCCAGCAGCAGCCCCCCGGCCTGCGGGCGCAGGACGGCCGAACCCGTGAGCCACGCGCGGGCCAGGCGGACGGCGGCGTCGGTCAGCAGCAGGTAGCACCACGCGGTGTGGACCCAGAACAGCGGCCCGAACCGGTCGTCGTACCAGGGGGCGTGCCCGAGCGGGACGATGCGCGTGAACACCAGGTGGTGCAGCGGGTCGGTGGCCACGGCGAGCAGGACCGCCGCCGGGACCGCGACCAGGTGCGCGACGTGCGCGCGCGACAGCCGCAGGTGCGGGTCGACGACGAACCGGGCCAGCAGGTGCAGGCTCACGACGGCACCCAGGATCGTCGCGAACGAGGCGTAGGTCAGGCCGTCGTGCAGCCCCTGCGGCAGCGGCAGGTTCTGCGGCGCGCAGACCGCGGCCCACACCGCCAGGCTGGCGGCGGCGGCGGACAGGGCCCGCGCGGCGGGCGTGCGGGTGCGGTGCCGCCAGGCCAGGACGGCGGTGGCGGCGTTCAGCAGGGCCCCGGCGACGAAGACCACGGTCAGGACGTGGGGCACGGTGAGGTTCACGCGGTGACTGCCTCGACGACGGTCCCGACGGTGGTCCGGGCGACTTGGCGGGCGGGCGCGGCGGCGAGCAGCTCGTCCAGGGGGAGCGGGCGGGAGAACAGGTACCCCTGGGCCAGCGGGCACCCCAGGCTCGCCAGCAGCGCGGCCTGCTCCTCGTGCTCGACCCCCTCGGCGACGACCTGCAGCCCCAGGGCGTCGGACAGGGACAGCAGCGCCTGCAGCAGCCCGGCCCGGCGTTCGGAGGTGGTGATCTGCGCGGTGAACCCGTGGTCGAGCTTGAGGTAGTCGGCGGGCAGGGTGTCGAGCCGGCTGAAGGCGGAGTACCCGGTGCCGAAGTCGTCGATGGCCACGCGCACCCCCGCCGAGCGCAGGCGGTGCAGGGCCTGCAGGGCCGGGCCCGAGGACGCGTCGAGCAGGCTCTCGGTGACCTCCACGACGAGCTGCTCCAGCGGCCAGCCGCTGGCGCGGACCGCGGCCAGGGTGCGGTCGCCGTACCCCTCGGCGACGAGCTCGCGCCCGGAGACGTTGACGGTGAGCAGCAGGCCGGGGCCGTGGACGCGGGCCAGCTCGACGGCGCCGCGGCAGGCGTCGGCCAGCACGGCCGCACCCAGGTCGAGGATCAGGCCGGTGGTCTCGGCGACCGTGATGAACTCGTCGGGCCGCACGAGGCCGCGCTCGGGGTGCAGCCACCGGGCCAGGGCCTCGACCCCGACGAGGGTGCCGGTGGCGGGGGAGACGACGGGCTGGAACCAGGCCCGCACGTCGCCGGCGGCGAGCGCCTGCGCGAGGTCGTGGGCCAGTTCGGTGCTGTCCAGGTCGTCGAGGCGCGAGCGTCCCCGGCCGGCGAGCTTGGCGGCGTACAGCGCGGTGTCGGCGCGGCGCACGAGGTCGGCGCCGCTCTCGCCGGGCAGGTGCCCGGCGACCCCGGCCGAGCAGCCCGCCCCCGCGAGGGTGGCGCGCAGCCGGTCGACGAGGTCGAGGGCGGCGGCGCCGCTGCACCCGGGCAGCAGGAGGGCGAACTCGTCACCGCCGTACCGGGCGAGCACGGCGCCGGCGGGCAGGCCCTCCTGCAGCTGCGCCGACAACTGCTGCAGCAGCCGGTCGCCGGCGGCGTGGCCCTGGCCGTCGTTGACGGTCTTGAAGTGGTCGACGTCCAGGAGGGCGGCGGCCAGCGGGGCTCCGTGGCGGGTCCGGAGCAGCTCGGCGTCCAGGGCGGCGTCGAAGCCGCGCCGGTTGCGCAGGCCCGTGAGGCTGTCGTGCTGGGCGTCGGAGGCCCGGCGCACGAGGGCGCCGACGACGACCGTGATCACGACGCACACGACGGCGAGGGTCGCGCCGACGCCGGGGGTGACCCCGGCGCGGCCGTGCAGCGCCCACGCCGCGGCGGCGAACAGGCTCAGCAGGTGCGCGATCCCGGAGGCCCAGCCGAAGAAGAACATCACGTCGATGGCGACGAACGAGTAGACGGTGGTGAGGGCCAGCGCGGTGGCGGTCGTGGGGCACAGCGGGACGGCGAGGGTGATGAGCAGCGTCCCGGCGGCCGCGGCGCCGTGGAACGCCACGCGCGGCAGGTGCCGGCCCCAGCGCGCCAGCAGGAGGCCGCCGAGGACGGCCGCCGTCGCCAGCACGAGCAGGACGGTCCGGTCCCGGGGGTGGGGGAAGGGGGCCCAGCCGATCACGGCGAACGCCGCGGTCCCGCCGGCGGTCCAGAAGGCGCCCGCCGTCAGACCCATGACGCGGGTCGTCGCGAAGAGGGGGGCGGAGGACGCGCGAGCCACGTTCGTACGTCGGGCTCCCCGGAGGGCTTCTAGAGGTGGTCCACCCGACCGGAGCAGCACCGGCGGGGGTCGCGAGCCGGTCCCGGAGGGCGGAATTGTCAAGACATCTGTACGTGGCTCTATCCTGTCCGTCGAGGCAGGGACGCCCCTCGCCGACAGCGCAGTCACGGACACGGAGGCCCGCCCGTCATGGTGAAGATCGCTCTCGACCCCACCCCCTTCCACCCCGACCACGACCTGCTCGAGCTGCCGGACCTGGTGGCCCGCGCCGGGTACGAGCACTTCCAGCTCGCCCCGCACGCCGACGTCGCGCCCTTCTTCCGCCACCCCAAGGCCGACGACGGCCTCGTCGCGGCGCTGCGCAAGACGGCCGCCGACGCCGGGGTCACCATCACGTCCCTGCTGCCCGTGCAGCGGATCTCCTGGCCCGACGAGGACCAGCGCGTCGCGGCCGTGAAGAACCTCCGGCGCGTCCTGCAGATCGCCGTCGACCTCGGCGTGCAGGTGCTCAACACCGAGTTCAGCGGCCGGCCCGAACGTTCCGAGGACTCCGAGGCGGCGTTCTACCGCTCCATGGAGGAGATCGTCCCGGTCCTCGAGCGCGAGGGGCTGCGGCTGAACCTCGACCCCCACCCCGACGACTTCGTCGAGGACGGCCTCGAGGCGTGGCGCGTCGTGCGCGGGCTGAACACCGACCACGTCGGGGTCGTCTACGTCGCCTCGCACACGTTCCACTACGGCGACCGGGCCACCACCCTGCTGCCGCTGGTCGGCGAGCGCCTCGGCGCCGTCTACGCGGCCGACACGTTCGACCACCGCCGCTCGCACGGCCTGCGCTACATCTCCAACCCGCCCGGCAACGCCGCGCGCGTGCACCAGCACCTGCGCATCGGCGCCGGGGACGTGGACTGGGCGCAGTTGTTCGGCACGCTCAAGGCCACCGGGTTCCTCGACCGCGAGGACGCGATCGTCGTGTCCAACGTGTTCGCCGAGGACGAGACGGCCCTGGAGACGTCGGCGTACCAGCTCCGGACGCTGCGCGAGCTCATCGCCGGCGCCTGAGCCCGCCCCCGTGCCGGGTGGGGGCGGCCGGTCGCACCGGAACGGGCCCGCCGGTCGGGCGAACGGCCACCCCGGGGGGGCTGGGGTGGACCCTCCCGTGGGGGTACGGTCGGGGCACCGGCTCGAGCACAGGGCGGGGCCTGCACGACCACGCGGACCACACAGAGGAGGGACCAGCGTGTCGACGCCGTCTCCGGAGCCTTCGTCCCCACGATCCCCCGACCTGCGCGAGGACCGTCCCGACGGGCTCGTCACCGTCGAGCGCGACGGCGACCGCGTCCTCGTCCACCTCTCCGGCGAGATCGACGACGAGCTGCGCCTCGACCTCGACGAGGCCGCCGCCCGCGTCGGCACCCTGCTGCGCAGCCGCCCGCGCGCCGGCGGGGACGCCGTGCACGTCGAGGCCACCGGCGTCAGCTTCATGGATTCCGCCGGGGCCGCGTTCCTGGCCCGCCTCGCCGTCCTCGCCCGCCCCGCGCGCGTCAGCGTCGCCCCCAGCCGGACCGTCGCGTTCCTCCTGGACGTCACGGCGCTCGCCGACGTCCTCGACGTCACCGGGGACGTCATCGAGGACGTCACCGGGGACGTGACCGACCCGGACGGGCGCGCGGGGTTCTGACGAGCGTGGACGCCGATCCTCGGCGACGATCGACGTCCATGTGCGAGTGGTTCCCAGCAGCTGAGTCCACCGTCGTGGTGGACCGGTCCGCGGCCCGCCACGCGCGGCGCTTCCTCGACGACCACTGGTGCGTCGAGCACGCCTCCCTCCTGCGCCCGCACGCCGAGCTGCTCGTCAGCGAGCTCGTCACCGAGGCCGTCACCCACGGCACCGCGCCCGTCGTGCTGCGGATCGAGTGCGAGGGCGACGACGGCGTCACGATCGCCGTCAGCGACCGCGACCCCAACGGGCCCCACTTCCGCACCGTGGGGCCCGACGACGCCCACACCACGAACCTCGTGGAGGTCCTCAGCGACGAGTGGGGCGTGCGGACCCGCCCGGGCGGCAAGACGGTCTGGAGCCGGCTCGTGGTCTGACGTGCCGAAGGACGGCGCCGTGGTTAGCGTGCAGGCGTCCTTCCGTGCAGACCGTCGCGGAACCGTTCACGTGCCTGCTCGAACCGGAGGTCGGCCGTGTCGTCCGTGTTGTCCACCCCGTCCCCGCCAGCGACCGTCCCGCCCGCCGTCGAGGCCGCGCTGGACGTCGCGCGACGGCTCACGCGCGAGGTCCCGCTCCCCGCGTCGGGCCGGACCCGCCGCCGCTGGCAGGTCCTGGCCACCCTCGCCGAGCAGGACCTGACGGTCGCCCGGGTCGTCGAGGCCCACCTCGACGCCGTCGCCGTCCTCGCCGAGGCCGGCCTTCCCGTCCCCGAGGGCTCCACGTGGGGCGTCTTCGCCGCCGAGGCCCCCGACGCGGTCCTGGAGTCCTCCGGCGGCCGGCTGACCGGCCGCAAACCCTGGTGCTCCCTGGCCGGCGTGCTCACCCACGCCCTCGTCACCGCCCACACCCCGGCAGGACGGCGTTTGTTCGCCGTCGACCTGCGCGGTCCCGGCGTCCACGTGGAGGAGGGCGCCTGGCACAGCCGGGGGCTCGTCGACGTCCCCAGCGGGCCGGTGCGCTTCGAGGCCGTGACGGCCGAACCCGTCGGGGAGGCGGGCTGGTACCTGCGTCGCCCGGGGTTCGCCCACGGCGGGATCGGGGTCGCCGCGTGCTGGTTCGGCGGCGCCGCCGGGGTGGCGGGGCCGTTGCTGCGCAGCGCGAAGGACGACCCGCTCACCGAACGCTCGCGCGGGACCGTCGACCTGCGGCTGCGCTCGGCCCGGCTCGCCCTCGACGCCGCCGCCGACGACGTGGACGCCGGACGGGCCACCGGCACCGCGGGTGAGCTCCTGGCCCTGCGCACCCGCTCGATCGTGGCCGGGGCCGCCGAGGACGTGCTGACCGAGGTCGGTCACGCGCTCGGCCCGGCACCCCTCGCGTTCGACGCGGCGCACGCCGCCCGCGTCGCCGACCTCACCGTCTACCTGCGCCAGCACCACGCCGACCACGACGTCGCCGCGCTCGGGCGCGCGGTGGGCGCCGCCGGGCGGGAGGACACCTCGTGGCCCTGGTGAACGACGACCCCGCCGTCCGCTCCTCCCACGACGAGTTCACCCACGACAGCCCCGGGACCCCCGAGCAGGACTGGGCCCGCTGGCCCGGGCTGCGCGATGTCCCCGCCCTCGACTGGGCCGGGGTCGAGCACGTCCTCGTCGTCGCCGCCCACCCCGACGACGAGACCCTGGGGGCCGGGGGGCTGATCGCCACGGCCGCCGCCCGCGGGCTTCCCGTCGACGTGGTCGTGGCCACCGACGGGGAGGGGTCGCACCCCGCCTCCCCGACGACGACCCCCCGCGAGCTGGCCGAGCGCCGGGGCGAGGAGGTGCGCCACGCCGTCTCGACGCTGGCCCCCGGCGCGCACCTGCACCGGCTGCGCGTCCCCGACGGCGGGGTGGGCGGGGACCGTGCCGTCCTCGCCGCCCGGCTGACCCGGCTCGTGCGCGGCGGCACCCTGCTCGTCGCGCCGTGGACCGGTGACGGCCACCCCGACCACGACGTCGCGGGGGCCGTCGCCGCGCAGGTGGCTGCCGAGCGGGGCGCGCGGTGCGTGCACTACCCGGTGTGGGTGTGGCACTGGTCGCACCCCGGTGACGTCCGGATCCCGTGGTCGCGCGGGGTGAGCCTCGACCTCGACCCCGACGCGCACCGCCGCAAGCAGGAGGCGATGGCGGCGCACGTGTCCCAGACCGAACCCCTGTCGGCCGCACCCGGCGACGAGGTGCTGCTGGCCCCGGGCGTCCTCGAGCACTTCGGCCGAGACGCCGAGTTCTTCCTCGCGGGTCAGGGGGCCGGCCGCCCCCGCAGCCTCGGCGCGGAGTTCTTCGAGGGTTTCTACGCCGAGCACGGCGACGACCCCTGGGGTTTCGAGGACCGCTGGTACGAACGGCGCAAACGTGCCCTGACCCTGGCCTCGCTGCCGCGTGAGCGGTTCCGCAACGGCCTGGAGATCGGTTGCAGCGCAGGTGTCTTCTCAGTGGAACTCGCGCAACGGTGCGAATCTCTGCTCGCGGTCGACATCTCGCCGTCCGCGCTCGAGCGCGCCCGGGCCAGGGTCCCGCAGAACGTGCGGACGCAGGTGGCGCGGGTCCCGCAGGAGTTCCCCGACGGGGAGTTCGACCTCGTCGTCCTGGCCGAGGTCGCCTACTACTGCGACCCCGACGACCTGCGCGACCTCGTCGAGCGGCTGCGGGCCTGCCTCAGCCCCGACGGGGTCCTGGTGGCCTGCCACTGGCGCCACCTCGTCGAGGACTACCCCCTCACCGGGGACGAGGTGCACCGGACCCTGCGCGGCGCGGCGGGCCTGGACCTGCTCGCCCGTCACGAGGAGGAGGACTTCCTGCTCGACGTCCTCGTCCCGGCCCCCGTCGTCTCGGTCGCCCGGGCCGGGGGACTGGTGTGAGGATCTCCGTCGTCGTCCCGGCCCGCGACGAGGAGACGACCATCGGCGCCTGCCTCGACGCCCTGGCCGCCGCGGCCCGGCACTGCCCCGTCCCGGTCGACGTCGTCGTCGTCGCGGACCGCTGCCAGGACCGGACGGAGCGGATCGCCCGCGCCGCGGGGGTGCGCGTGCTGCTCAGCGGGGCCGGCCAGGTCGGGGCCGCGCGCGCCGCGGGGGTCCGGGCCGCCCGGGCCCTCAGGCCGGTGGAACCCGCGGACGAGCACTGGATCGCCAGCACGGACGCCGACTCCCTCGTGCCCGCCGGCTGGCTGGGCTGGCACGCGCAGATCGCCGCCGCCGACGTCGACCTGCTGCTGGGCACGGTGCGGCTGGCCGGGCCCGCCGGGGCGCACCGGGCGTGGCGGGAGCGGTACGCGGCGGGGGAGTGGGCCACGGGGCACGTGCACGTCCACGGCGCGAACCTCGGGGTCCGCGCCTCGACGTACCTGGCCGCCGGGGGTTTCCCCGCACTGCCCGCCCACGAGGACCGGGCGCTCGCCGACCGGGTCCGCGCGCTGCCCGGCGCCCGGGTGCTGGCGTCCTCCCGGTTCCCGGTGACCACGAGCGACCGGCTGGTGGGCCGTGCCCCCGAGGGGGTCGCGGCCGACCTCAGCGCGTGAACCCGGCACCCGCTCCACCTCACCGCGATCAAGGAATTCCTCACCGCGATCAAGGAAGAGGCTCCCACGAGGGCGGGCGATTCCTCGATCGCTGCGTGGACTTCCTCGATCGCCGGGGGGGTCTCCTCGATCGCGGAGGGAGTGGGGTCAGTGGGAGGGGCGGCGCACGCGGTGGCGGGTGAACCGCTGCGGGTCGGGGCGGGCCCACGGCGTCGGCGGCACCCCCTCGGGGTCGGGGGTCTCGGCGGCAGCGGGGTCGAGCGCACCCAGGCAGCGCCGCAGCGACGTCACGACCGCCCCGGCGGTCTGCCGGTCGCGGGCGGTCTGGAAGTGCGCCGCGTGCTCCACCGCGGACAGGTGCTGCACGTGCCCGCGCACCGACCGCAGCCGCTCGTCCAGGACCCGCGCGTCCGGGTCGCCGTCGGGGTACTCGCGCAGCAGCCGCGCCAGGGCCACGAGCGCCGCGGCCGTCGGCCACCGCAGCCCGGCCTCCAGCGCCACCCCGCGGTCGGCCGGCGTCTGCACCTCGACGAGCAGCTCGGAGAGTTCCTCCACCCGCACCGCGACGTTCTCCAGCGTCACGCCGGCGCGGTGCTGCACCCGGACGCGGTCGAGGTTCCGGCGGGCCCTGACGTTGCCCCGCAACGACTCCTCCGTCTCCTGGCGGGTGGCCCGCAGGGACTCCCGCACGGGCGTGACGGCCCGCAGCCGCTGCTCCCACTGCTGCGCCGACGGAGGGTCTTCGTAGCGCAGACCCGCGGCCAGGTCGTCGAGCTGGTCGGCCAGCACCACCGCCAGCTGCCGCAGGGCACGCTCGGAACGGGCCAGGGGGACCGAGGGCAGCGCCGCGTTCACGGCGACGGCGACGCACCCGCCGAGCAGGGTCAGGGTGCAGTACGCCAGCGCGTACCGGACGGGGTGCTGCGCACCCGCGACCAGCACGAACACCCCGACGGTCAGGACCCAGCTGCCCTGCCCCTCGAAGACCCGCCACCCGGCCAGCAGCGTCGCCAGGAAGACCACGACGGGGATGACGAACAGGTCCCGGCCCAGGACCTGCGAAAGTCCCAGTGAGAGCAGGGCACCGCACAGGATACCCGCGACGGCCAGCACCGAGTTCCGCACCGAGCTGCGGACCGTCGAGTACGACCCGACGACGGCACCCAGCGGCGCGAAGTACGGGTAGGTGTGCGGGACCTCACCGGGCAGGTTCAGGGCGACGACCCAGGCCAGGGTGGCGGCCAGCGCGGTGCGCGCCGCCAGCCCCAGCCGGGGCCACCGGGCGAGGAACTGCCTCACGAGGACGGTCAGGGTTTCAGGACGACCTTGATGCAGCCGTCGCGCTTGGCCTGGAACATCTCGTACGCGTCGGGAGCGTCCTCCAGCGGCACCCGGTGCGTGGTGAGGTCGTCGATGCCCAGCGGGTCCGCCGGGTCCTCCACGAACGGCATGAGGTCGTCGATCCAGGTCTTGACGTTGCACTGGCCCATGCGCAGCTGGATCTGCTTGTCGAACATCGTCATCATCGGCATCGGGTCGGCCTCACCGCCGTACACCCCGGACAGCGAGATCGTCCCGCCGCGGCGGACGGCGTCGACGGCGGTCCGCACCGCCCACAACCGGTCGATCCCGCCGGTCTCCATGACCTTCTGCGCCAGGGCGTCCGGCAGCAGGCCCACGGCGGTCTGCGCGGCCTTGGCGACGACGCCCTCGGCGCCGCCGTGGGCCTCCATGCCGACGGCGTCCAGTACGGCGTCCGGGCCACGGCCGTCGGTGCGCTCGCGCAGCTGGCCGGGGACGTCGGCCCCCGAGGAGTCGGTGAGGTCGATCGCGGGAACGCCGTTGCGCTCGGCCATCGCCCGACGTTCGGGCACGGGGTCGACGCCGACGACGTGGTAGCCGAGCTGGCGGCCGATGCGGGCGGCGAACTGCCCCACCGGTCCCAGGCCCAGGACCGCGAGGGTCCCGCCCTCGGGCACGTCGGCGTACTTCACGCCCTGCCACGCGGTCGGCAGGATGTCGGACAGGAACAGGTACCGCTCGTCCGGCGCCCCGCCGTCGCCCTCACGGCCGACCTTGATCGGGTTGAAGTCCGCGTGCGGGACGCGCAGCCGTTCGGCCTGCCCGCCGGGCACCGACCCGTACAGGGAGGTGTAACCGTACAGCGCGGCGCCGCTGCCCTTCTCCCGGACCTGGGTGGTCTCGCACTGCGTCGTCAGGCCACGGCTGCACATCCAGCAGTGCCCGCAGGAGATCGTGAACGGGATGACGACCCGGTCACCGGGGACGAGGTTCGTGACCGCCGGCCCGACCTCCTCGACGATCCCCATGGGTTCGTGCCCCAGGACGTCACCCTTGGCCAGGTAGGGGGCCAGCACCTCGTACAGGTGCAGGTCCGACCCGCAGATCGCGGTCGAGGTGATCCGCACGACCGCGTCGGTGGGTTCGACGATCACCGGGTCGGGCACGTCCTGGACGGCGACCGACCGCTTGCCTTGCCACGTCAGAGCTCTCACACGTTCCTCCTACCCGTGCCCGGCCGCGGGAAACGGGTCCCGCTCACAGCGGCGGCCCCACGACGCGGGCCAGGACGCGGCCGTCGGCGACCTTCGTCTCGACCGTGGGCTGCGGGGCCGTGGCCGGGCCGTCGAGCACGTCGCCGTCGGCGAAGCGGAACTCGCTGCCGTGCCAGGGGCACGTGATGGTCGTGGCCGCACCCGTCCCCTTCACCTCGCCCTCGTGCAGGGCGGCGCCCAGGTGGGTGCAGGTGTCCGTCAGCGCCAGCACCTGCCCGCCCCGGCGCAGGACGCACAGCGGCGCGTCGCCGATGCGGCGCAGCGCGGGGCGGCCCTCGGGCAGGTCGTCGAGGGGTCCGAGGTCGCTGAACTCCTTGCCGTCCCCGGCCAGGTGCACGAGGTGCTCGGCGTGGTTCGGGCCCGCGGCCCAGCGGTAGGCCAGGTGCCCGCCGAGCGCCCCGGCCGCCCCCGCCACGGACGTGCCCGCCGTCCGCAGCAGCCGGCCGTGCCGGCGGGAGAACAGGGACGCCGTCCACAGCGCGGCGGCCAGCGCGTTGCCGGCCGCGTGCACGATCGCGGTGCGCTGCTGGTCGGGGTGCAGGTCGACGTAGTCGGCCCAGCCGGCCAGCGCCGTCGGAGCGACGGCGGCGACGCTGACGGCCGCCAGCCCGCGCGCGGGCGCCTCAAGGGCCGCGCCGCCGGGGGTCACGGTCGCGACCGCGTCCAGCAGCAGCGCCGAGACGGACGTGCCGATCGGCAGCTGGGCCAGCGCCGGGTGCGCGGGGTGGCCCGCGGGACGGCCGTGCAGCAGGGCGCGGACGCTCCCGCCGGGCAGGAGGCGGTCGGCCACGTCCTTGGCGCGCGCGGCGACGGGGTCCAGCGCCGTCCAGCGCGAGGGGGCGTCGAAGAGCGAACTCAGCAGGGGCATGGGTCCGTGCTACGCCGCCCCGGGGCACCGCGCGCGCCGAAACCCGCCGGAGCGACGACGGTCAGCCCCTCAGCGCGGGTTTCGCCCGGCCCGGGCGGGGTAGGGGACGTGGGACGGCCCGGGCCGACGGGTGCGTACCCGCCGCGACCGCAGGGCGCACGGGAGCGGGACGAGAGGGTGCACGGATGAGGGTCGCGATCACGGGGGCGTCGGGCAACGTCGGGACGGCGCTGCTGCGCCGGCTGGCGGGCACGGGCACGGAGGTCGTCGGGATCTGCCGGCGGCTGCCCGACCTCGAGGGGGTCTACGCCGACGTGCAGTGGGAGTCGATCGACGTCGCCGGCCCCGGCGCCGTGGAACGGCTCGCCGAGGTGTTCCGCGGGGTCGACGCCGTCGTGCATACGGCCTGGCTCATCCAGCCGGCGCGCGACCCGCAGGAGATGACCCGGGTGAACGTCGGCGGCAGCCGCAACGTGGTCCGCGCCGCGTTGCAGGCCGGGGTCCCGCACCTGGTGCACCTGTCGTCGGTCGGGGCGTACGCCACCCACCCGCTCGGTGGCGGCCGGGTCGAGGAGCACTGGCCGGCGACGGGCATCGAGAGTTCGCAGTACTCCCGGGAGAAGGCCGCCGTCGAGTCGTACCTCGACGAGGTCGTCGCCGAGCACCCCGAACTCGTCGTGACCCGTGTGCGACCCGCCCTGGTGTTCCAGCGCGACGCCGGCAGCGAGATCGCCCGGTACTTCATGGGTGCCCTCGTCCCCACGCGGCTCCTGCGGCGCGTCCCGCTGCCCGTCCTGCCGCTGCCGCAACGCCTCCGGTTCCAGGTCGTGCACGCCGACGATCTGGCCGACGCGCTGGCCCGCATCCTCGAGCGCGTCCCCGGCGGGGCGTTCAACGTCGCCGACGAACCGCTCCTGACGAACCGGGACCTGGCGCTGTCGCTGAACTCCCCGCGGTTCGTCGGAGTGGACCGCAAGCTCGTGCGAGCGCTCGCGGACCTCACCTACCGCGCGCACCTGCACCCCGTGCAGCCCGGGTGGCTGGACCTGGGGTACGGGGTCCCCGTGATGGACACCACCCGGGCGCGCGAAGTGCTGGGGTGGCGGCCCGCTCACGCGGCGCGCGACGTCCTGGTGGAACTGCTCGACGGCGTGCGCGACCACGCGGGGGCCCCGTCGGGCGCGCTGCGGCGGCGGACGGGGCTGGTGACGTCCCGCACGGGCACGTGAACGCCGAGCTCGACACGCAACCGCGCCAGGATGCCGGCGAGGAGGCGGGACACCTGCATCTGGCTGATGCCGAGCTCGGCGGCGATCTCGGACTGCGTCGCCTCGTCGTAGAAGCGCAGGTGCAGGATGCGGCGTTCACGGTCGCTGAGCCCGGTCACGGCCGTCCGCAGCGACAGCAGGTCGTCGACGTGGGCACTGGTGTCGTCCTCGCCGGCGACGTCGTGGCGGGGGACGTCCAGGGAGAGCGCGGAGTAGGCGTGCGTGGCCCGGTGCGCCTCGCGCAGTTCGGCGACGGTGGCGTCCAGGCGCGCGGCCAGTTCCTGCTCGCTCAACCCGGTGGTGGTCTCCTGGATCATCCGCGTCCGCAGTTCCTGCAGGCGCCGCGGCGGCCGGACGCACCAGCCGTGGTCGCGGAACCAGCGCCGCAGCTCACCGGTGATCGTGGGCGTCGCGTACGCGCCGAACTCGTGACCGGCCTCGGGCCGGAACCGCTCGGCGGCCTTGACCAGCCCGAGCCGGGCGACCTGTTCGAGGTCCTCGTCGGGGATGCCGCGGTGGCGGTAGCGCAGGGCCAGCCCCCGGGCCAGGCCCAGGTGGTCGTGGATCAACTGCTCGCGGACGTCGGGCATGCGCGTTCCCCCTCCAGGGTCCGTGAGGTACCGGCCTGGGCGAAACGCTGCTGCACCCGACGTGCACCACTCCAACACCGGCCCTCACGCTCGGCAACCGGAAACGGTGAGCGTGAGTGGTCCCCGGCCCTCGACGTGCGCTGGGACTCCTCCAGCGCGACGGAACGGGCCTCGGAGTGCGGGGGCACGACGCCCTCCCGCGGGCGGCGAGACCGGTGGCCGGGAGTTCTCCCCCGCCCTCAGCCGCAGCCGCTCGCAGAACCCCGGCCTGCAGCAACGCCCTGCGCCGCACCACCGAGGCGCCTGCGGGGAACTGCCCAGCGCCGGCCCGGGAGCCCGGGCGGGGACTCGCGCGGTTCGGCGACGACGGTGTCGTCGGCGCCGCCCGGTTCGACGAGGGCGCCTGCGGTCAGCACGGCGACCCGGCCACCGACGGGCCGCGCGCGGCCCGCACCCCGAGGTCGCGCACCGTCGTGACCACTGGCGCGGGTTCTCCCCGGATCCCCCTGCGGTTCCCTGCCCGGTTCCGGCGTCGTGGACCTGCGGTCGCCGAGCAGCACCCTGCCCGCGCCCGGCTGAGCGGGCTATGGTGGGCGGGACGTCGGGTCGAAGCAGCGGCCGGCCGTCCCGGCGAAGTGAGGACCCGTGTCCCGATCCGAGGCGAACAGGCGGCTCGCGAGTTCGCGGCTCAGCGTCGTCCGTGACGAGCCGCTCACCACGGACGTCCCCGGTTCCGACGTGCCCCTGGCCGCGGCCCTGGCGGGTCTGGCCCGCGAGCTGCAGACCGAGGCCGCGCCCCGCGACGTCGTGCAGCAGGCCGTCGCCAGTGCCGCCGCCCTGATCGGCGGGGTCGAGCACGCCTCGATCAGCCTCGTGCGCAGGCGGCGCCAGGTGTGGTCCGCGGCCGTCACCGACGAGACCGCCCTGGCCTTCGACCGGCTCCAGGAGGAGGTCGGGGAAGGACCGTGCCTGGACGCCATGTTCGCCGACGCCGTGGTGCGCACCGACGACCTGCGCGACGACCCCCGCTGGCCGGTCCTGGCCGTGGAGTCCGCCGACCTGGGCGTGCGCAGCATGCTGTGCTTCCAGCTGTTCGTGCACGAGAACACGCTGGGTGGGCTGAATCTCTTGTCCTCGCGGCCCGCCGCGTTCGACGGGGAGTCCGAGCTCGTGGGGTCGATGGTCGCCGCGCACGCCGCCGTGGCGCTGGCGGCCGCGCAGAAGTTCGACGACCTCACCACGGCGCTGAGCCACCGCGACGTGATCGGGCAGGCCAAGGGCATCCTCATGGAACGGTTCAAGCTCGACGCCGACCAGGCGTTCGCCCTGCTGGCCCGCATCAGCCAGGACCGCAACGTCAAGCTCCACCACCTCGCCGAGCAGCTCACCCGGTCCGGTTCCCTGGACCGGTAGGCGAGCGGCCGTGGACCGGTGGCGCCGCTCGCGGCCGCGGTCTACGGTCGTGCGACGGGCGGTTGAGGATCCAGCCGCCACCGGTCCACGCCAGGAGCGCAGATGCTCACGGATCCCCCCACCCACGACGCGCCGCACGACGGGCGGTTCGCGTTGCGCATCGACATCGACTACACCCCGGGCAGTTGCCGGCTCTCGCTCGCCGGGGAGCTCGACTCCGACACCGCCTCCCTGCTCGGTGACGCCCTCGAGGACGCGGCCCGCCGACGGCACGAGGTCGTCGTCGACCTGCGCGAGGTCACCGCGTGCGACGAGACGGGCATCGACGAACTCCTCGCGGCCCGGCGACGGGCCGACGCCTACGGCACCCGTCTTGAGCTGACGGGGACCGGCGCCTTCGTCCGGCGGGCCGTGCGGGCGGTGTGGGCCGAGGACCTGCCTGCCTCTCCCGACGGGCACGCCCCCGGCTGAGCGCCTACCGTGATCACGCTGCACCGGCCAGGGGCAGGCAGACGCGCCGCCGTGGACGACGACCTGTCGGCCGGGGCACGAACCCCCACTGGCCGCCCGTCGTCCCGCCCGTCCAGAGATCCGGTGACCGACCGAGAGGAAGCGCCATGACCAACCCCGCCGAGGAACCCGGTACCGAGGAGATGGCCGAGGAGCCCCTGGAACAGGGCTACGGCAACGACACCGGCTTCGCCGAAGAGGCCGCCGAGGCCGACGACGACGGCACGGACGCCGCGTCCGGGGCCGAACCCCCGAAGGTCTGACCCGGGCACGGTGCCAGGAGTCGGCACCGGTCGTGTACGTTCGGTGAACGGTTGAACCGTCAGCCTCACTGCACGTCCGCTCGACTCCTGGCTCGTCCACGGGGAAACGGCTGTGGGAGGGCCGGCCATGCCCGTCTCCCACCCTGCCCCCCGGCGCCGCCGCCGGGACCGGGCAGGGAGGAACACCGATGCCGCTGGCCCTCGAGGCCGCCTTCCTCGAGCTGGGGCGCCTCCTGCTCGACCAGCCGCTGTCCGCCGTCCTGCGCCGCGTGGCCGACCTGGCCGTGGAGTGCGTCGACGGCGTCGACGACGTCTCGATCACGCTGCTGCGCAAGGGGACCCCGCGCACCGTCGTGTTCCACGGTGACCTGGCGGCCGACCTGGACGAACGGCAGTACAGCCTCGGGTACGGGCCGTGCGTCGCGGCCGCCCAGGCGGGCGGCACGGTCCGCCTCGACGACACCGGCCACGACGACGCCTTCCCGGACTTCTCCGTGGCCGCCGCCCGGCGCGGGGTGCGCAGCGTCGTCGCCGTCGGGCTGCCCGACCCCGGGCGCTGCCAGGGCGCGATCAACGCCTACCACCTCGCCGCCGCCGGAGCGCCGCCCGTCTCGGCGCAGGCCCAGCGCGCGCTGGAGCTGTTCGCCCAGTACGCGGCCGTCGCCCTCGGCAACGCCGCCGCCCTCGCCGAGGCCGGCGAGCGTGCCGAGAACCTCCAGATCGCCATGCAGTCGCGTGCCGTCATCGAGCAGGCCAAGGGCGTCCTCGTCGCCCGGCACGCCATCAGCCCCGACGACGCCTTCGCGCGCCTGGCCTCCCTCTCCCAGCACAGCAACCGCAAGCTGCGCCACGTCGCGCAGGACCTCGTGGCGGCCGCGGTCGCCGGAACGGTCCCCGACACCGAGCCGGGCGCCGAGCCCGTCGGGGACGGGGCCCGCCGGTGACGTCGGGCTGCAGCCCGCGCAGGCGGGGTGTACCTGTCGAGAGGGGCCCGAGACCGAGGAGGGACGACGTGCCCGAACCCGCCGACCTGATCGAGGAGCAGGACGTGGACGAGCCAGCGCTGGGGGAACGCCTGCGCAGGGCGTTCGGTGAGCGCAGCGTTCCCGGCGACGGAGCCGACGACGAGGGCGTCCTGGACCGCGTCGCGGACGCGATCGAGGCCCTGGGGGCGCTGCTCGACCTCGGCTGGGTGCAGCCCGAGCCGGTCGCCGACCTGCTCGCCCGGGCCGATCCCGACCAGCACGCCCCCGTCGGCGACGGGGTGCGGTCCCTGGCCGAGGACCTCGCCGTGGCCCGGCTGCGCGCCCGGACGGCGGGGGAGCGCAGCCGCGACGCCGTCGAGCGCGCCCGCGTCGTCGTGGCCCGTTCCGAACAGCTGGCCCAGGAGGTCCAGGAGCGGTTCGTGACCTCGCGGCGCGCGTGCGGTGAGGCCGGCGCCCGGGTGCAGGCCCTGGAGGAGGAGACCCGTCAGCTGCGCACCGCCCTGGAGAACCGGCCCCCCATCGAGCACGCCGTCGGCATCGTCATGCACGCCGTCGGCTGCGACGCCGACACCGCCTGGCGGAGCCTGAGCACGCTGTCGCAGCACCTCAACGTCAAGGTCCGGGTCCTGGCCGCGAACCTGGCTGACGGCGCCTCGCACGGTACCGGGCTGTCGCCGGAGGTGCTGGCGGCGCTGCGCGTCCTCGCCGCCGGTGGCCGGCTCCGCCGGCGCGGCTGAACGGAGTTGCCGACCGCGCTCACCGTCGGCAGGATGCGGTGACCATCGAACCCACGGTGTCACGACCGCAAGGGGCTCTCGATGTCCGGGGACCGGACCAGCACGTCCGACGATGAACTCCTCCTGCGCCTCACCGTCGTGTCCCAGGAGCTCGCCGTCGCCGACGACGAGCTGGCCGCCCAGCAGCGCCAGATCGACGACCTCGTCGCCCGTGAGCTCGACGCCAGGCACACGGTGAGCGCCATCGCCCGCAGCGTCCCGGTGCCCGTGGTCGTCACCGACGCCGCCGGCAGCGTCGTGGAGGCCAACCAGGCGGCGGGGACGCTGTTCGGCATCGCCGTGGGACGGCTGTCGCGCAAACCCGTCCAGGCCTTCGTCCACCCCGACGGGCGCGGCGCGGCGCGCGACCTCGTCTCCCGGGCCGCCACCACGGGTCACGCGGAGGGCGTCCTGGTCCTGACCCCCCGCACCGGTCCCGTGCGCGAGGTCCGTGTCGTGCTCACCGCCGGTGGGCGCCACCCCGACGGCCGCACTAGCCTCACCTGGGTCTTCGCCACCCAGCCCGGGGCCGGCACCCCCGACGAGCGGGCCGCCGACGCGGCCGCCCTGCGGGCCGTCTCGGGCCTGACGGCCCTCGGGATCGGCGACCGCTCCCTGCACGACCTGCTGACCCGGATCGCCGTCCTGGCCACCACCGCCGTCGTGGGCGCCTCCTGGACCAGCGTCGTCCTGGGCGACCCCGCCGACCCCGACGAGCTCGCCGCCGACTCCGAGCAGGCCCAGCGCATGGACGGCGCGCAGTGGCGCACGCGCCAGGGACCGTCCGTCGACGCCCGCGGTGGTGACGCCCCCGTCGTGGCCCACGACCTCACCTCCGACCCCCGCTGGCCCGACCTGGCCGCCCTCGCCGGGGAACTGCCCGCCGCCAGCGCGGTGGCGGTGCCGATCCGCGGCCAGGACGGTGCCCGCGGGGTCCTGACCGTCTACGGCCGCGACGCCGACGTCTTCGGGGCCGACGTCCAGGTCGACCGGGCTCTGGTGTTCGCCGAGGCCGCCGCGGCCGTCCTGCACGACCTGCAGCGCATCGACGAGCTGCGGTCCACGGCCGAGAACCTCAAGGTGGCCATGAGCTCGCGCGCCACGATCGAGCAGACCAAGGGCCTCATCGCCGGCTGGCTGCAGTGCAGCGTCGAGGAGGCCTTCGCCGCGCTCAGCCGGCTCTCGATGGACCGCAACGTGAAGCTGCGCGACCTCGCGGCGCTCGCGGTGGCCGACCCCTCGCGCCACGACCTGCAGCCCCTGCTCGTCGAGGCGCTGGGGCGGGTGCGGCGCGAGTCCCCCGCGCGGGGCCGCTGACCGGGGCCAGGGCCGGGGTCAGGCGTCGTCGAGCTGGTCCATGACGACGATGGCCCCGGACCGACCGGACGCCCCGGCCAGCGAACTGACGGTGACCTGGACGCGGATGGAGCGCCCGCGCCGGTTCACCGCTTCGAGCAGGAACGTGCCGTCCTCGGCGGGGAGCTCCTCGCCGGCCAGGACCGTGCGCACGGCCGGCCCGACCTCGATCAGCGGCAGGCCGATGTCGAGGTTCAGCAGGTGCTGGCCGGCGGCCTCGTCGGCGCGCACGCCCCACAGGTCCGCGGCCCAGGCGTTCCACACCGTCACCCGCATGTCGGCGTCCACGACGGCCACCCCGACCCGCAGGCTCGCGAAGACCCCCTCCATGTAGGCGTTCAGGGCGCTGACCTCGTCGGTGCGCAGCCGCAGCTCGTGGTTGGAGTTCTGCAGCTCGTCGTTCATCGACTGCAGCTCCTCGTTCATCGTCTCGAGCTCCTCGTTGGTGGAGTGCAGCTCCTCGTTGGTGGTCTCCAGCTCCTCGACCGTCGACTGCAGCTCCTCGTTCGTGGTCTCGAGCTCCTCGTTGGTCGACTGCAGCTCCTCGTAGGCGGTCTCGAGCTGGCGGTGGGCATCCTCCAGCTCGTCCTGCAGCTGCCGGGACCGGGAGACGTCGATGAACACCACGGCCGTGCCCAGGGCGTGCCCCTGCGGGTTGCGCAGCGGTACGACCTGCACGTCGAACCACTGCCGGTCCGAGCGGGGCCGGGTGAACTCGACGTCGCGGATCCAGACGGTGCGGCGCTGGGTGTGGGCCTGCTCGACGGCCGAGCGCAGCTCCACCGGCCGGTAGCTGACCTCGAGGTCCTGGAAGGGCCGGCCCGTGTCGGCCGGGGTGAGGCCGAACAGGGTGTCGGCCCGGTGGTTGGACAGCACCACCTCGCCCTGGGCGTTGAGCACGATCTGCGCCACGGGGCTCGCCGCGAGCGCCTCGGCGCGCAGGGTCGCCGAGTCGTCGGAGACGGGCGGGTAGACGGCCGGGGCGACGGTCGCGGTGATCCGGTGCGGGGTGCGGCTGCCGCCGACCCGGCGGAAGAAGCGGTTCTTCAGGTCGACCGGGCTGAACAGGGCGGACTGGCTGAGCAGCATCTCGGCCTTGCCGAGGAACAGGAGCCCCTCGGGTTTCAGGGAGTAGTGCAGCCGCTCGGCGATGCGGGCCTGCGTCTCGGCCGTCAGGTACATGAGGGTGTTGCGGCAGGTGAGCAGGTCGACGTGGGAGATCGGTGCGTCCTGGACGAGGTCGGCGCGGCCGAAGATCACCGACCGGCGCAGGTCCTGCCGGAAGGTGTACCGGCTGCCGTTGGGCTCGAAGTACCTCTCCAGCAGTTCCGGCGGCAGGCTCTTGACCTCGCGCTCGGTGTACGTCGCGGTGCGGGCGTGGGTGAGGGCCTCGTCGTCGGCGTCCGTGGCGTAGATCTTGACGCGGTCGCGGAACTCGTCCGGGCCCAGGATCTCGGCCAGGCAGATGGCGATGGTGTACGCCTCCTGTCCCGAGGCGCACCCCGCGCTCCAGGCCCGGATCGGGCCCGACGGGCGCTGGGACAGCAACTGCGGCAGCAGGTCCGTGCGCAGCTTGTCCCACGCGTCCGTGTCCCGGAAGAACGAGGTGACGTTGATGAGGATGGTGTTGAACAGCGCGGTGAACTCGTCGGCGTCGACCTCGAGCCGGTCCCGGTACTCCTCGTAGCCGCTGACCCCGACGTCGTCCATGCGTCGGTGCACCCGCCGCAGCAGGCTCGCGCGCTTGTAGCCGGTGAAGTCGAACCCCCGGGCCTCCTTGAGGTGCTCCAGGAGGCCCTCGAACTGGTCCGTCGTCCCGCGGACGGGTTCGGTCTCGTCGCCGTGCTCGGTCACGTGGTCACAGGCTCGTTTCGTCGTCCGGTCCCTGCGGCGCAGAGTGCGTGTGCGGGGCAGCGGCCTCGGCGGTCCGTTCGCCGTCGGGACCGCGCAAGGCCCGCGAGGTCAGCAACCGCCGGATCGTGCGGGCCGCCTCGCCCGTCTCCACGGCCCGGTCGCCGAACCGCGTCGCGGTGAGGTGGTGCCCGTTCGCGCGGGCCCGCTCGCTCATCTCCCGGGCCAGCGCGGCCCGTTCCTCCAGGCTGCGCAGCGCGATCCACAGCGCCCCGTCGAGCTCGAACGTCTGCTTGTCCTGCAGGCTGTCCGGGCTCCAGGCGTGCCCGACCCGGCAGCGGAACCGCAGCAGGCCGTGGTCCTCGATACGCCACAGGACGCCCGAGCAGTCCGGGCACGAGTAGCCGGACGGTTCGCCCGGGTGGTCGTCGGACCCCGTCGTCGTCAGGTCGAACTCGGCCACCGCGATCTCCTCCTCCAGCAGCTCGCGCGTTGCGGGACGGGCAGGAGCTTCCTGCTTCGTGAGCTGGGCCAGCAACCCGGGCAACGCGCTCAGCGGGACGACGTGCTCGGGGGAGGCCGCCTCGACCGCCGCGCGCGGCATGCCGTCGTAGAGGGCGTCGGCGGGGTCCTGGACGACCCCCAGCCCGCCCTGGGCGCGGACGGCGACCAGCCCCGCGGCGCCGTCGTCGAGCGCGCCGGACAGGACGACGGCGATCGCCCGCGACCCCACGGCCCGGGCAGCGGACCGGAACAGCGTGTCCACGGCGGGCCGGTGCCCGTTCTCCCGCGGCCCGGCGCCGAGGGCGACGTGGTCGTCGGTCAGCAGCAGGTGCAGGTCCGGGGTGGCCACCAGCACCTCCCCGTGCCGCAGCTGCTCGCCGTGGGCGGCCGGGCGCGCCGGCAGCGGCCCCGCGCGGTCGAGGATGGCGGCGAGGGCGTTGGCGCCCGTGGGGGGCACGTGCAGGACGACGAGCACGGTCGCGGGCAGGTCGGTGGGCAGACCGGCGACCAGCGATCGCAGCGCCTCGACGCCTCCGGCGCTGGCCCCGACCAGCACGACGTCGCGGGTGGGCATGGGCTCCACCCTAGTGTCCCGGTCCCGGGGGACCGGTCCCGCTCGCCGCGGCGGCGCTCGCCCTGCGCAGGGCCGTCGCGGTCCCGGTGCAGCCGTGGTGCAGGCGCAACCGGGTGAGCCGCGCACCGAGCTCGCGCAACGGCACGTCCAGCTGTGCAGCGGCCTCGTGCGCGCTGAACCCGGCGGCGAGGAGTTCCACGAGCGCCGTCTCCTCCCCGGGCACCCGCGGTGCGGCAGGTCGGGCCGGCGGGGGTGACCAGCCCAGGTCCAGCAACGTCCGGCGCAGGCTGCGGGCCCCGGGGTGGTGTGGATCGGTGAGGGCTGCGCGCACGACGTCGCTCAGGCCGTGCGCCTGCCCGGACGAACCGGGCCGTGGTCGCGGTTCCATGACGCACCTCGTCGCTGGTGCTGCACCCGTTGCTCGAGCGTCTCCCCAGTCAAGCACTCCGGACGCCGGGAGGGGACCGGACGGTGCGACCGGCGGCGTCCGCGGCCGCCGGGACCGGTCCGTCGCAGTCCCGTCCGACCCGTGACCGGTGCCCGCCCCCGGGGCTGCGGTGGACGCGCCGGAGGAGCCGGCGTCCAACCTGCGGCGGTGCGCTCCCGGTCCGGAGGGAGTGGACACGTGGCGGTCGAGGTCCTGGAGGTGTCCACGCGGGAGCCCGACGTGGCGCACTCGATGCTGAGCGAGGTGTACTGCCCGGAGAACCCCATCGCCTTCTCCCGGCCGGGGGACCGGTTCCTGTGCGAGTTCCGGGCCGCGTCGTCCGGTGACCTGGGCGCGGACCGCGTCCGGTTCACGACGGGGATGCGGGCCGAGCTGGCGCCCATGGACTCCTTCCTCGTCGCCGCCGGGGTCCGGGGGTCGTCGCGGTACGCGGTGGGACGCGAGCAGGTGGACATGCGGCCCGGGGTCGTCTTCCGGTACCCCACCGACGCGGCCATCTCCTCCTGGTGGCAGGACACGCAGGCCGTGACCGTCCGCGTCCCCCTGTCCCTCGTCGAGCGGATCGTCGAGGAACGGTTCGGCACCGCTCCGCACGGCCTGCGCTTCGAGGGGCTGACCCCGGTCTCCGAGCCGGCGCGGCGCAGCTGGCTGCGGCTCATGCGGTTCGTCCGGGACCACCTCGACGACCCCGTCGCCGGGGGAACGCGCTGGTGACCGCGGCTGTGAGCGATCTCGTGGCGACGAGCGCCCTGACCACGTTCGCGAACAGCACGCAGAGCGGCGGCTACCTGCCCGGACCCGGGTCCGTGGCTCCCGCCACGGTGCGCCGGGCGGTCGCGCACGTCGACGCCCACGCCGCGGAGCCGATCACGCTGCACGACATCGCCGCGGCGGCGGGGGTCGGCGCCCGGGCGTTGCAGCTGGCCTTCCGCACCCACCTCGGGGTCACGCCCACCGCCTACCTGCGCCGGGTCCGGCTGGAGAACGCCCACCGCGAGCTCCAGGCGGCGGACCCCACCGGGAGAGCCACCGTCGCCGCGATCGCGGCGCGGTGGGGGTTCGTGCGCCCGGACCGGTTCGCCCGGGCCTACCGGGAGGCCTTCGGGGTCGCGCCCAGCCTCTCGCTGCGGACCTGAGGTGGGGGCGGCCCGGAACCTGCTTGGTTCAAGTCCCGGGCCTGCGTCCCGCCGGGCCGCGGACCGGCGGTGGCGCGCTCCCAGTGGACGACGAGGGCCACGGTCCGCAGCCGAACGCCGGATCGCCTTCGCCCGGTGGGGGGCCGGCTTCGCTCCCCGGCGGGGGTGAGGTGCGAGGGCGGGAGCGTGCCGGCCGGACCCACAGGTTGAGGACACCGGTTGAGGACACCGCGCGGGGGTAGGTGCCGGGCATGCGCCGTCACACCGTCCTCCTGGGGATCGTCGCCGTCAGCCTGGCGGTCCTGCCCGGGTGCTCGAAGAACGCCGACAACCGCCAAGACCAACCGAGTGCGACCGTGGCGGCGACGGACGTGCCGTCGACCGTCACGTCGCAACCCGGCCCGACGCAGGGGCAGCCGGCGACCGACACGGAATCACCGACCACGCTCACGGCCAGCCCCGACGCCGCCCAGACCACCGAACTCCTCGCGCAGCTGAACGTGATCGCCCCCGGCCTCGGCGACGACCGCGACCAGGCCGTGACCGCCGCGGCCCTGGTGTGCCAGCAGCAGGCGCGCGGCGACGACCCCGCCATGCTGTCCAGCGACGTCGGGCAGGAGTTCGGGGACCGGGGAGCTGCCCTGTCCGACGAGCAGCGTCGTGCCGTCGCCGCCGCGATCGCCGCGACGTTCTGCCACTCGTGATCCGGTTCTGAGGTGCACGGCCCCGGGAGCGGGGTCACAGTGGCCGTGGCCGCGTTCTGCGGCCACCGGTGCAAACCTCGCCGACACGTCCGGGCCCGTTCCCGGCGGGTACGTGCGCCCGCCCGACGGGTCTCCTACTCCTCAGGAGGACCGTTTCCCCATGGCAGGACGACAGACGTTCATCCGCACGCTCCACGACGCCGGCCTCGCGGCTTGGTTCGGTGGTTCCCTCTTCGGCGCGGTCGGCCTCAACGGTGCCGCGGCCGCGGCGTCGGACCCGTCCGAACGCACGAAGATCGCCGCCGCCGGGTGGGCGAAGTGGGCCCCGGTCAACGCCGTGGCCCTCGCCGCCCACACCGTCGGGGGCATCGGCCTCATCGCGGGCAACGCGGGACGGGTCGCGACCCAGAAGGGCGCGGGCCAGAACACCGCGCTCAAGACCGTCCTCACCCTCGCCGCGATGGGCGTGACGGCCTACTCCGGACTGCAGGGCGCCAAGCTGGGCAAGAACTCCCCGGCCCCGGCCGCGGGGGCCACCGAGCCGAACGAGCAGACCCCGCACGAGGTGGCGCAGGCCCAGAAGCGCCTCAAGGCGCTGCAGTGGTCCATCCCCGCGCTCACCGGCGTCCTGCTGGTGATGACCGTGCAGCAGGGCGAGCAGCAGAAGCCCTCGCAGATCGCCAAGGGCCTCATCGAGCGCGTCCGTTCCTGACCACCGACGCAGGAGGAGAACACCGTGTACCGGCACACCCGAGAACTGCAGTTCACCGCGAAACCCGAGAAGCCCGACGCGCTGTTCGCCGCCAAGTTCCAGGAACTCGTGGGCGGCCAGTTCGGCGAGATGACCGTCATGATGCAGTACCTGTTCCAGGGCTGGAACTGCCGTGTCCCCGGCAAGTACAAGGACATGATCATGGACATCGGGACGGAGGAGATCTCCCACGTCGAGATGCTCACCGTCATGCAGGCCCGTCTGCTCGAAGGCGCTCCCGGTGAGACGACTGCCAAGGCCGTCGCCGCCAACCCGGCCCTGGCCGCCGTGCTCGGCGGGCAGAACCCCCAGCACGCCATCGTCTCCGGCGGCGGGGCCCGCCCGACCGACTCCCTGGGCAATCCGTGGAACGCGGGCTACATCGTCGCCAGCGGGAACCTGCTCACCGACTTCCGGTCCAACGTCGCGGCCGAGGCGCAGAGCCGTCTCATGACCAGCCGCATCGCGAACATGACCGACGACCGCGGGGTCAAGGACATGTTGGCGTTCAACCTGGCGCGCGACACCTACCACCAGCAGCAGTGGCTCCTGGGCATCCAGATGCTGATCGAGGACGGGTTCATCGAGACCCAGGTCGAGCAGTCCAACGGCGAGTGGGAGAACAAGGACGCCGCCCACGTGTTCTACACCGGCACCGACGGCAGCCGCGCCGGGGAGGGGTTGTGGGCCACCGCGAACAGCCTCGTCGACGGCGAGCCGCTGCGCGCCGAGGAACTGCGTCCCCTCACCGACGACCAGGGCGTCCTCCCGGCGCCGGACCCGCTGCAGTTCGTCACCTACGACGGCAACCAGGGTCCCGGCAAGCCCGGCAACGCCGTCGGCGGCGTGGCGCAGCAGGCGGAGAACGTCGTGACCAAGGTCAAGGACGCCATCACCGGCGACAAGCACTGAGGGACCACCGGTGAAGTCGGCGGCGAGCGGGTCGTGGACACCCCCCCCGACGGCGGCAGTCGGCTGCCGGCGGGGGAGGTCCACGCCTGGGAGCAGGGGAACAACGCCACCGCGTGCGGTGTCCCGCTGCGGCGGGCGGGGCTGATCCGGTTCCCGCACGTCGACTTCGCCGACCTCGACCCGCTGACGGGCAGCAGCGCCGACGCCGTGCGCTGGACCTGCCCGACGTGCCAGGCCGCCACCGGCGGCCGGGCGCGGGGACGGAGCTGGGTGCGGATGGACCCCCGGCCCTGACCCCTTCCGGAGCGTCGACGCACCGGTACGGACCTTCCGCACCGGTGCGTCAACGGTCCAGCAGGTGCACCCACCCGTGGGTGGCGTGCGCCGCCACCGAAGAGGTCGAGCCCGCGGCCGCCCCACCGCCGGGAACCCCGGCCGTCCTCCAGGAGGCCTCATGAGCACCACGAAGAGCTCGACGTCGTCCCGCCTGTCCGTCCACCGCCCCGCGGTCTCCCGCGCAGCCCTCGTCGTCGGGCTGGCCTTCCTCGTCGTGGGGGTCCTGGGGTTCGTCCCGGGGATCACGACGAACTACGGCTCCCTGGCCGGAGCCGGACACCACTCGATGGCGATGCTGCTCGGCGTTTTCCAGGTGTCGGTCCTGCACAACCTCCTGCACCTCGGGCTCGGGCTCGTGGGCGTCCTGCTGTCGCACAGCGCCACCCTGGCCAAGGCCTACCTCGTCCTCGGCGGGATCGCCTACCTCGTGCTGTGGATCTACGGGCTGGTCGTCGACCAGCAGAGCTCGGCGAACTTCGTCCCGCTCAACACGGCCGACGACTGGCTGCACCTCGGGCTCGGGCTCGGCATGGTCGTCCTGGGACTGGTCCTGCCGCGGCGCTACACCGAAGCGACCGCCGCGACCTACCACGGGCCGACGGCCGGCGGCCGGATCCAGTGAGCCGACCGTCACGGAGCGGGTGTACGTCGCCCGCTGCGTGACGTACGGTTCCCCCAAGGTTGCACACCCAGCCTCGGCGACGATGCCGCGGAGCGGGGAGCCCTGGGGCGTCGAGCTCACGAAGGGCCCGGCCATGACCACCACCGCGACCACGCTCGCACCCGCCACCGCTCTGATCGCCGAGACGCCAGGACTCCGGCTGAGAGTCACCTCGCACCCCATGGGCCGTACGGTCCTGCTCGGGGGTGAGTTCGGCGTCGAGACGGCCGACCTCGTGGCCGTCGTCGTCGGCCACGTCCTGCGCTCGGGGCAGGACGTCGTGCTCGACCTCGCCGATGTCACCTTCTGCGACGTGCGCGCCTGCAACGCGCTGTTCGTGTGCGCGCGTGACGCGCGCGCCGCGGGGACGACCCTGCGGCTGGTGAACGTCCGCGCGTTCCAGCGCCGCGTGTTCCGCCTCGTGGGACTCGACGCGGTCGTGGGTGTCACGCGCCCGTGCGCGTGAGGGGAACTCCACGTCGCCCACCCCGGCGGTGAACCCTCGACCTCGCCGCGAGCGCGGGTCAGGGGGCGTCGAGGCCCAGGAGATCCTCCGCCCCGACCGAGGCCAGCAGACGTCGCAGGAACGGGCGGGCGTTGACGACGAACACTCGTCGGCGGGCCGCGGTGGCCTGGTGCGCGCAGGCCAGCAGGGCGCGGGCCGCGGCGGTGTCGCAGTAGGTGACGGCACCGACGTCCACCACGACGTCCTGCCCGGGGCGCAGCAGGTGCTCGACGGCCGCGCAGACCAGTTCCACGGACGCGGCGTCGAACTCACCGGTCAGCTCCAGGTGCCTTCGCCCGTCGTCGTCGGTCTCGGGGGCCTCGCGCAGGCGCAGCGGCGGTTCCTGGAGGGTGGGCCAGGTCGGGGACAGGGCGCGCGGGCCGGTGGTGTCGAGGACGGGTCGTCGCACGAGTCGCTCCAGCGCTGGGGACGACGGGAATCGGCCCCGTCACCGAGGCTGGCTCCTCAACCTCGCCGCACCGCACCTCCGTCCGTGTGCGGGCACAACAGATCACCGGGGCGTGGAACTCGCGCCCGCCGCGGACCGGCGCGTCCCGCCCGACCCGTGCCACTGCAGGCACAACGCCGTCGCGTCGTCGGCCAGGGACGTGGACCGCGGGCCGTGCTCGACGGCCTCCTGCACGGCGCTGGTGAGGATCTGCATGAGCTGGCGGGGGTGGACGTCGGCGTTCCGCACGAGCAACCCCTCGAGGTCCACGTCGTGGGCGTTCCGTTCCTGCATCCGGCGGTCCCCGGGTTCGAGGGCGAACTCCTGCACGGCGTACTCCGTCTCGGGCAGCACTCCCAGCGGCAGGTTCGGCTGGAGCTCGACGGGCTGCACCCGCCCGCCGCGCAGCAGCAGCGGCAACGGGTGGCCGGCGTTGACCACCCTGACCGTGCCCTCGTCCAGCCGCACGTCCAGCAGCAGCCCGGTGACGAACCCGAGCCCCGACCGGTGCTCGGCGATGGCCCGCCCGGCGGTCGCGGCCATCTCCGCCAGGTCCTGGTCCGCCCGCCGGCTGTTGCGCAGGCTGCCGACCGTCAAGGTGGCGGGCATCGCGGCGTCGACGTCGTGGCCCATGGCGTCGGTCATCGACAGGAACAACCGGTCGCCGTCGAGGACGTAGTCGAAGGCGTCACCGCCGACCGTGCTGGCCGGTTCCAGCCAGGCCGCGAGCGTGAACTGGCCCGCCTCGCAGGTGAAGGCGTCCGGCAGCCGTTGGCGCTGGATCTCGGCGGCCAGCGACACCGGCCGGGTCCGCTGGCCCCACTAGTACAGGTCGGTGTGCCGGCGTTCGGTGGTGACGACGTAGGCCAGCGCGTGCGCGGCCGCAGCGACGCGGTCCAGAGTCCCCTCGTCCGGCGTGGAAGGGAGCACGAGGTCCAGCGCACCCATGGCGTCCCCGCGGGCGGTGACGGGGGCCAGGACCCGCGCGCCCGCTCCGTCGGGGACGACCTGCACCTGCTGCTCGACGACGACCAGCCCGTACGGCAGGTCCTCGTCGTCCAGCGGGACCTGCTCGTGCTTCGTGCCCTCGCCCAGCCGGATCAGGGACCGGCCGGCGAAGTCGGTGATGAGGAAGCTGACCCGTCCGGCCCCGAACTCCTCGGTCAGCCGGTGGGCGAAGACCTTCACGGCGTCGGTCGGCGGAGCCGCCTCGATATCCTCCAGCGGAACGGGGAACGGACCAGCTTCGTCCTGCTGCACTCCTTCATCGTGCCAGGAGTTCGCGCCCCGTGCCGGACCCTCACCACCTCACACGGGGGTCGTGCCGCACGAGCGGCACGACCCCCGCGTGAAGGCCCCCGGTGTCGAACGGGCGGGCCGGGCGGATCACTTCGGCGGAGTGACGTCCCCGCGCCAGGCGCCGGTCTCGCCGCCGCGGGACTCGATGAAGTCCTTGAAGCGCTCCAGGTCCTTCTTGATCTGACGGTCGTCCGCGCCGACCGCGGCGCCGATCTTCTCCACGATGCCCTCGGTGTCCCAGTCGAGCTGGACGGTCACCCGGGTCTCGTCGTCGGAGAGGCGGTGGAAGGTGACGACCCCGGCGTGCTGCTTGCCGTCGACGCTCTTCCACGCGACGCGCTCGTCGGGGTGCTGCTCGGTGATCTCGGCGTCGAACTCGCGCTCGACCCCGGCGATCTTCGTCTTCCAGTGCGTGTGGGTCTTATCGGTCTGCGTGATCGACTCGACCCCGTTCATGAAGTGGGGGAACGACTCGAACTGGGTCCACTGGTCGTAGGCCGTGCGGACGGGGACGCTGACGTCGATGCTCTCGGTCACGTTGCTCATGGTCCAGTGGTACCGGTTCGCGCCGGTCGCGACCACTTGGAACGCGACCGGCACCGGATGTTCACCTCAGCACGTTCACTTCAGCGGGTCGTGCCCCCAGTTCATGAGCGAGTAGCGCCACTTCGTCTCCGTGACGTCGCCGTCCGGCCGCTGGGCGCTGTGCCGGGCCACGTACCCGGCGACCTTCGTCATGTGGTCGTGGTCGGCGTCGGTGAGATCGCCCTTCTTCGTGCGCAGGATCTCCACGATCCGCCGGCCCGAGCGGTGCCCGACCGACTCGCCCTCGCCGACCCCCACGGACTTCGACTCGTCGGTCTCCAGCCAGTCCTCGAGCTCCTTCGGCGTCATGTTCACCGCGTCGGAGAACTCCACGTCAGTTCCCTCCCGCGACGCGCACGACCGCGCCGCTGGTGTAGCTGGACTCGACCGAGGCGAGGTGGACGTAGGCGGGCGCGAGCTCGGCGGGCTGACCCGCACGACCGAGGGGGGTCTGCGTGCCGAAGTCCTCGACCTGGTCCGGCGGCATGGTCGCGGGGATCAGGGGCGTCCAGACGGGGCCGGGGGCGACGGCGTTGACGCGGATGCCCTTCTCCCCGAGCTCCTGGGCGAGGTTGGTGGTGAGGTTCACCAGCGCGGCCTTCGTCATGGCGTAGTCCAGCAGCGCGGGCGAGGGGGTGTCGGCCTGCACCGAGACGGTGTTGACGATCGACGAACCGGGCTGCAGGTGCGGGACGGCGGCCTGGATCAGCCACACCGTCGCGAACACGTTGGTCGTGAAGGTGCGCAGGAGCTGCTCGCTGGACAGGTCGGTGAGGCTGTCCACCGACATCTGGTAGGCGGCGTTGTTGACGAGGACGTCCAGGCCGCCGAACTCCCGCACGGCGTCGTCGACCACGCTGCGGCAGAACGCCTCGTCGCGGACGTCCCCGGCCCGGCTCAGGCCCTTGCGGCCCGCGGCCTCGACGAGCTGCACCGTCGAGTCGGCGTCGGCCTGCTCCTCGGGCAGGTGGACGATCAGGACGTCGGCACCCTCCCGGGCGAACGCGACGGCGACCGCGCGGCCGATCCCGGAGTCCCCGCCGGTGATCACCGCGCGGCGTCCGGCCAGCCGGCCGCTGCCGCGGTAGCTGTCCTCGCCGTGGTCGGGCACGGGGGTCATGTCGGCGAAGGAGCCGGGGTGCTCGAGGGACTGCGCGGGCGTGGACTCGGGGCGTTCGCTCGTCATGGTCGGGTCCTACCCGCTCTTCGGCGTGCGAACCGTCGGCACGGCTGGTCAGGTGGGGTGTGCCCACGTTCAACCACTGCGTCCGCGATGGCGACGGGTACGTCGACCTGCGCTCCTACGCCGCGATCGGCGACGGGCGCACCGTCGCCCTGGTCGCCGAGGACGGCGGCATCGACTGGCTGCCGCTGCCCGACCTGGACTCCCTGCCCGTGTTCGCCCGGCTGCTCGACGGCGAGGACGGCGGCCACCTCTCGCTCGCACCGGTCGGTGAGTGGACGGTGGCCCGGGCCTACGTCGCGGGCACCAACGTGCTGCAGAGCCTCTACACGACCCCCACCGGGCGGGTGCGGGTCACCGACTCCATGAACCTGGGTGCGACGGGCCGGCTGCCCTGGGGGGAGCTGTGCCGGTTCGTCGAGGGGCTGGACGGCGAGGTCGAGATGGCCTGGTGCGTTTCCCCGGGGTCGGGGCTGAACGCCTACTCCTCCTGGGCCGAGGACACCGGCAACGGGGCCGTGCTGCGCGTCGACGCGGTCACGATGGCCGTGCGGGCCGTGGACGTGGGCAACACCACGTTCGAGGACCGGGAGGTCTCGGGGCGATTCCGCACCTCACCCGGTTCCGAGCACCTGCTGGCCCTGCTGTCCAGCCAGGGCGAACCGCTGCGGATGCCCAGCACGGCCTGGATCCGGCGCAACCTGGACCACACGGTGCAGCACTGGCGGAACTGGAGCGAGCAGTTCACCTACGACGGGCCCTGGCGCGAGCAGACGCTGCGCAGCGCCCTGATCCTCAAGCTGCTGGCCCACGAACCGTCCGGGGCGGTGGCGGCCGCCGCGACGATGTCCCTGCCGGAGAGCGCGGCCGGGGGCAAGAACTGGGACTACCGGATGGCGTGGCTGCGCGACGCCACCTACAGCCTGCACTGCCTCATCGCGCTGGGGGAGTTCGAGGACGTCCACGCCCACGTCTCGTGGCTGCTGCGCGTCGCGCGCCGCCAGCAGCCCGACCTGCCGGTGCTGTCGCGGCTCAACGGTCACCAGCCGGACGGCCTCGTGCGCCACGACGTCCCGGGGTGGCGGGGGATCGGGCCGGTGGTCTCCGGGAACGGGGCCGCCGGTCAGTTGCAGCTCGGCGTGTACGGCGACATCTTCGACCTCGTCCACCAGTACGTCCTCGACGGCAACGTCCTGGACATCGAGACGGCCCGGTTCCTGGCCGGGGTCGCCGACCACACGTGCGACCTGTGGCGCCGGCGCGACGCGGGGATGTGGGAGCTGGAGGAGCGCCGGCACTACACGAGTTCGAAGATGGCGTGCTGGCAGGCGCTGGAGTGCGCGGTGCAGCTCGCCGAGGGCGGTCACATCCCCGGCCAGCTCGACCGCTGGCGCCGCGAGGCGGACCGGATCCGGACCTGGATCGACGAGCACTGCTGGTCGCCGCAGCGGCAGGCCTACGTCTGGTACCCCGGCACCGACCAGCTCGACGCGTCGGTGCTGCTGCACGCCGCCTCGGGGTTCGACTCCGGGGAGCGGATGTCCTCGACGATCGACGCGGTCCTGGCCGAGCTGTCCGACGGTCCGCTGCTGTACCGGTACTCCGGGGCGGCCGAGGAGGAGAAGGCGTTCCTCGCGTGCTCGTTCTGGGCGGCGAACGCCCTGGGGTCCGTGGGTCGGGGGAAGGAGGGCGTCGACCTGCTCGAACGCACCCTGGCTCTGGGCAACGACGTCGGGGTGTGGACGGAGATGGTGGACCCGGCCGACGGTTCGTTCTGGGGGAACCTGCCCCAGGCCCTGAGCCACCTGGCGTTCATGACCGCCGCTCTGACCCTTCAGAACGCGTAGCGCACCCGCAGGTAGGGGGCCCGTTCGGCGATGAGGTCCAGCAGCTGCTGCACGTAGCGGCCCTTGTCCCCGGAGCGGTACCGGACGTTGAGGCCGCCGGACTGCGAGCGCTTCGTCTCCTGCATGGCCGGGCGCCACAGCAGGTCCTCGGCCCTGGGGTGCCAGCCGAGGTTGACGCGGTGCAGGTTCTCCTCGTGGGTCAGGAAGATCACCTCGGCCTGCAGCTGCGCCTTGGTCGTCGCGTTCGTGGCGTCCCCGAGCTGGTCGAGGAGTTCGGCCCACCGGGGCAGCCAGTCCTCGTGCACGACGACGGGGGAGAGGTTGACGTGCACCTCGTACCCGGCCGCGACGAAGTCGTCGATCGCGGCGAGCCGTTCGGGGACCGGGGAGGTGCGGATGTCCAGCAGCTTCGCGACCCGGGCGGGCATCAGGGAGAACCGGACGCGGGTGCGTCCCTGCGGGTCCAGCGTCAGCAGCCGTCGGTTGACGTGCTTGGTCGCGAACGACGCCTTCGCCGTCGGCAGGTCCCGGAACAGGGTGATCAGGTCGTCGACGTTGTCGGAGATCTGCGCGTCCACCGAGCAGTCGCTGTTCTCCCCGACGTCGTAGACCCAGCTGTCCGGGTCGCACTGGTTGGGTTCGGTCTTCACACCCTGCCGGGCGACGTGCCGGCGGACGTGGGCGGTGATCTGCTCGATGTTGGCGAAGACCGTGATGGGATTGCTGTAGCCCTTGCGGCGCGGCACGTAGCAGTAGGCGCACGCCATGGCGCACCCGTTCGCCGTCGAGGGGGCGATGAAGTCGGCCGAGCGGCCGTTGGGGCGGGTCGTGAGGGACTTCTTGACGCCCAGGACGAGCGCCTCGCGCTTGATGCGGACCCAGCGGTCCACGTTCGTCTCGTCGCCGTGCACCTCGGGGATGCGCCAGTGGCTCTCCACGGGCACCACGGTGGCCTGCGGCCAGCGGTCCAGGACCTGGCGGCCGCGGGGGAGGTCCGCGGCCGCCGGTTCGCAGTAGATGCGGGTGACCTCGACGAGCTGGTCCGCGCGGTGGTTCAGGCCCCGCGACCCGTCTGCTGCTGCAGCTCGTCGATCAGCTCCGACGCCTTCGCCTTGGTCAGTCCCTCCGGGACCTCGCGCCCGGCCTCGCGGGCCAGGGTCTCCAGGTAGCTCTGCTGAGGGCCGGTCACCGGTTCGTCGCCGGTCGTCCAGTCCTCGGGGTCCTTCTCGGCGCTGGAGGTGGTCTCGCTCACGCGGTCCTCACTTCTCGTAGGTGTTGAGCGCCAGGCCGACGCCGAAGAACGTGGGCGCCCAGTGGCCCACGAAGATGCCCCAGCGGTCGGCGCGGTCCACCCCGGCGTCCTCGGCCTGCCGGGAGATGGCCCAGGCCAGGAACGACAGCCCGATGCTGGCGAAACCCGCCGTGTAGGCCCACTCGGACTTCACGCCGGCTTCGTGCAGTGCCTTGATCATGGTGCTCTCCCTCGGAGTCGTGTCGGGAGTCCCAGCAGACCCGACAGCGGGCCCGTCCGCCACCTGAACGGGTGAACGCGCAGATCCCCCAGGGTCTGCCTACGGTGAAACGGTGACCGACCAGTTCACCTTCAGCAACCCCGTGACCCTCTACCACCAGGGTGGTTTCGAACCCCAACCGCAGGACGGCCCCGGCCTGGCCTCGCAGCAGTCGCCGAAGCCGGACCACGGCGAGAGCACCTACCGCGGGACCGGCCGCCTCACCGGGCGCAAGGCCCTGGTGACCGGCGCCGATTCCGGTATCGGCCGGGCCGCCGCGATCGCCTTCGCCCGCGAGGGCGCCGACGTCGTCCTCACCTACCTGCCCGCCGAGGAGAGCGACGCCCGCGAGGTCGCCGCCCTGGTCGAGGAGGCCGGCCGCAAGGCCGTGCTCGCCCCCGGCGACCTCACGGACGAGCAGTTCGCCCGCAGCCTGGTCGCGACCACGGTGCGCGAGCTCGGCGGGATCGACCTCGTCGCCAACGTCGCCGGCAAGCAGCAGCACGTCGAGGACATCGCCGACCTCACCTCGGCCCAGTTCGACGAGACCATGCGCACCAACGTCCACTCGCTGTTCTGGATCGTGCAGGAGGCCGTCCCGCACCTGCCGCCGGGCTCGACGATCGTGAACACGGCCTCCATCCAGGGCTACCAGCCGTCACCGAACCTCGTGGACTACGCCACGACGAAGGCGGCCATCATCACGATCTCGCAGGCGCTGGCGCAGCAGCTCGCGCCGAAGGGGATCCGCGTCAACGTCGTGGCCCCCGGGCCGGTGTGGACGCCGCTGCAGGTCGCGGGCGGTCAGCCCGACGACGCCATGCCGGAGTTCGGCACCTCGACGCCGCTGGGTCGCGCGGGCCAGCCCGCCGAACTCGCTCCTGCGTACGTGTTCCTGGCCTCGCCCGAGTCGAGCTACGTCGTGGGTGAGGTCCTCAACGTCAACGGCGGCATGCCCACGCCGTGAACGACCTGCTCCGCGTCGCCCGGGACGCGTTCGGGTACGAGGCGCTGCGGCCCGGCCAGGAGGAGGCCATGCGGGCCGTCCTGGCCGGGCGCGACGTCCTGGCCGTCATGCCGACCGGCGCGGGCAAGTCGGCCGTCTACCAGGTCCCGGCCCTGCTGCTGGACGGTCCGGTGGTGGTCGTCTCCCCGCTCATCGCGTTGCAGCGCGACCAGGTCGACGGCCTGACGGACGACTGCGCGGGCGGCGACTGCGCGGGCGGCGACCTCGGGGCCGTGATGCTGAACTCGGCCATGTCGGCCGCGGCGTGGCGGCAGGCCCGCGAGGACCTGCGGGCGGGATCGGCCCGGTTCGTCTTCCTCGCCCCCGAGCAGCTCGCGCGCGAGGAGGTCGTCGACGAGCTCGCGGCGCTGGGACCCCGGCTGCTGGTGGTCGACGAGGCGCACTGCGTCAGCTCCTGGGGCCACGACTTCCGGCCCCTGTACCTGCAGCTCGGGTCGGCCCGGGCCCGGCTGGGGAACCCGCCGGTCGTCGCGCTCACGGCGACCGCCAGTCCGCAGGTCCGGGCCGAGGTCATCGCGCGGCTGCACCTGCAGGACCCGCTGGTCCTCGTCGAGGGGTTCGACCGTCCCGAGATCGACCTGCGCGTCGTGCACTGCGCCGACGCCGACGTCCAGCGCGCCGGTGTCCTGGACGCCGTGGCCGTCGCCGGGGGATCCGCGCTCGTCTACGTGGCGACGCGGGCCGCGGCCGAGGAGATCGCCGGACAGATCCCCGGCGCCGACTTCTACCACGCCGGCCGCAGGCGGGCCGACCGCGACGACGTCCAGCGCCGGTTCGTCGACGGCGACCTCGACGTCGTCGTGGCGACCACGGCGTTCGGCATGGGCATCGACAAACCCGACGTCCGCGCCGTCGTGCACGCCACCGTCCCGGACTCCCCGGACAGCTACTACCAGGAGGTGGGCCGGGCGGCCCGCGACGGCTCCCCGGCGGTGGCGACCTTGTTCTACCGTCCCGAGGACCTGGGCCTGCGCACGTTCTTCTCCTCCGCGGTCGCCAAGGTCGGGCCCCTGCAGGAGACCGCCGCCGCCGTGCGGGCCCACGCCGGGCCCGTCGAACCGGGTGACCTGCGCCGCGAGCTGGGCGTCACCGCCTCCCGGCTGGCGGGTGCGGTGAACCTCCTCACCGAGGTGGGCGCGCTGACCGAGGACGGCCGGGGGCGGTTGCTCGTGCCCCCGGGCGCACCGAAGCCCGCTCCGGCCGCCGAAGCGGCGGTAGCGGTCTCCGAGCGTCAGCGCGGCGTCGAACGCTCGCGGCTGGAGATGATGCGCGCGCTCTGCGAGACCGCGGCCTGCCGTCGGCAGTTCCTGCTGGGGTACTTCGGGGAGCAGCTCGACGCCGGCTGCGGCAACTGCGACACGTGCCGGGCGGGCACCGCGCGCGAGCACGAGGCCGGGGACGAACCCTTCGCCGTCGGCTCCAGCGTCGAGCACGGCGACTGGGGAGCGGGTCAGGTCATGCACTACGAGGACGACCGCGTGACCGTGCTGTTCGAGGGTGTGGGGTACCGGACGCTGGCCCTGGACCTGGTCCGCCGCGACGAGCTGCTGCACGCGCTGGACGTGGCCGGGTGAGGGAGGTTCAGCCGTTCAGCCGCGCCGCCTGCTTCACCAGGTGGTCGCGCTCCGCGGTGCTCGTGGCCCGGCGGGCCGCCTCGGCGTAGAGGGCGGCGGCGGTGGCGAGGTCACCGGCCTTCTCGTGCAGGTGCGCGCACACCGCGACGTACCGGGGCAGGCCGGGGTCGAGACCGGCCAGGGCCGCCAGCCCGGCCGGCCCGCCGTCGGCCTCGCCCACCGCGACGGCGCGGTTCAGCCGCGCGACGGGACTGCCGGTGAGTTCCACGAGCTCGTCGTACCACTCGACGACCTGCACCCAGTCGGTCTCGGCGGCGCTGGGGGCGTCGGCGTGCAGCGCGGCGATCGCGGCCTGCGCCTGGAACGGTCCCAGCCGGTCGCGGGCCAGCGCCCCCTGCAGGATCGCCACGCCCTCGGTGACCAGGGCCGTGTCCCACCGGGAGCGGTCCTGCTCGGCGAGCGGGACGAGCGCGCCGTGGGCGTCGGTGCGGGCGGCCCGCCGCGCGTGGTGCAGCAGCTCCAGGGCCAGCAACCCGGCCACCTCCGGGTGGTCCACGGCCCGGGCCAGTTCCCGCGTCAGCCGGATCGCCTCGGCCGCCAGGTCCACGTCGCCGGAGTACCCCTCGTTGAACACCAGGTACAGCACGTGCAGCACGGTCGCCACGTCCCCGGGTTCGGTGAACCGGACCCCCGCGACGGTGCGCTTGGCGCGGCTGATGCGTTGCGCCATCGTCGCTTCCGGCACGAGGTGGGCCTGCGCGATCTGCCGGGTCGTCAGGCCGCCCACGGCGCGCAGCGTCAGCGCCACGGCCGAGGACGGCGACAGCGACGGGTGCGCGCACAGGAAGTACAGCCGCAGGGTGTCGTCGGTGGAGCTGACCGCCCCCGGTCCCGGTTCGGCGTCCAGGAGTTCCTCGCGCCGGCGCCGGGAGGTCTCCGAGCGGGTGGCGTCGAGGAACCGGCGCCACGCGACGGTGACGAGCCACCCCTTCGGGTCCCGCGGCGGCTGCCCGGGCCAGGTCCGCAACGCCTCGGCGAGGGCTTCCTGGACGGCGTCCTCGGCCGCCGCGAAGTCGGCGCCGCGGCGGACGAGGACGGTCAGGACGGCGGGGATCAGGGTGCGGACGAGGGTCTCGTCCATCATCCGGTGATCCTCACTCGGTGACGGTGGGCGGCTCGGTGAGGAAGGGCCGCAGCTCCAGCCACTCGTGGATCGGGCGGCCACCGGCGCCGGGGGCGGCGGACAGTTCCCCGGCGAGCTCGACCGCACGCTCGTAGCTGTCGACGTCGATGACCATCCAGCCGGCGACGAGGTCCTTCGTCTCGGCGAACGGGCCGTCGGTGACCGGCGGGCGTCCCTCGCCGTCGTAGCGGACGAAGGTGCCCTCGGGGGACAGGGCCTGCCCGTCGACGAACTCGCCGGTGCCCTCCAGGCGGGCCGCGAAGTCGCGCATGTACGCCATGTGCGCGTCCACCTCCTCCGGCGTCCACCGGTCCATCGGGACGTCGTTCACCGGTGCCGGCGCGCCGCGGTAGTGCTTCAGGAGCAGGTACTTGGCCATCGTGGTCTCCCTCGTGTCGTGCGAGCCTCGCTCGCTGTCGTACCCCGGGGACGGAGCCGGTCGCGCGTTCTCGACGTCGTGGCCCGCCTCAGTCCACAGGACCGCTCCGGTCCCGGTCGCCGACGACGTGGACCCGCGCCCCCGCCGCCCGCATCCGCTCCAGCTCGCCCGGGTCGGCGTGCTCGTCGGTGACGACGTCGTCGATCCCGTCCAGAGCCGCGACCCGGGCCAGCGTCACCCGGCCCACCTTGGAGGAGTCGGCGACCACGACGGTGCGCTGCGCGCTGCGGATCATCGCCGCGTTCGTCCGCGCCTCGGTCTCGTCGTGCGTCGTGACCCCGCCCTCGGCGCTGAGCCCGTCGGCCCCCAGGAACGCCGTGCCGACGTTGAGCGCGGTGAACGTGTTCTCGGCGAGCACCCCGACGAGCTCGAAGGAGTGCGGCCGCACGACCCCACCGGTCATGAGGACGCGCAGGTTGGGGCGGGACCCGATCTCCCCGGCCGTGGTGAGCGAGTTCGTCACGATCGTCAGGTCCGGGCGGAAGCGCAGCGCCCGGGCGACCTCGGCCGCCGTCGTCCCGCCGCCGATCGCCACGGCGTACGGGCCCTCGGGCAGGAACGTGGCGGCCCGGCGCGCGATGAGCTCCTTGAGGTGGTGGGAGGTGCCGGCCCGCAGCCGGACGGGGACCTCGACGGCCGCGGCGGCGGTCCGGGCGCCACCGTGGGTCCGGGTCAGCAGCCCCTGCGCCTCCAGGTCGGCCAGGTCGCGGCGGACGGTGGCGACCGAGACGCCGAGCTCGTCGACGAGCCGGTGCAGGCCGACCGACTCCTGCTCGCCGAGCAGGCGCAGGACCGCGAGCAACCGGCGGGAGCGCTTGCCGGAGCCGGCCTGGGGGAGGGGAGGCGTCGTCACTGGGAATCCGATCAGTAATTCTGAGCGCTTCGCTCAGATCATTGCAGCCGTCGCTCATCCTCGCTCACCATCGCCCCATGACTCGCGTCACCTTCGTCGGAGCCGGCAGCGTCGTCTTCACCCGGCAGCTCGTCGCCGACCTCCTGCGGTTCGACGACCTCGGCCCGCTCGACCTGACCCTCTTCGACATCGACGAACGACGGCTCGCCGTCGCCGAGGGCACCGCCCACCAGGTCGCCGAGCGCCTGGGCCGGGCCTCCGGCTCCGCCCCGGGAGGCGAGCTGCGGGTCAGCGCCACCACCGACCGGCGCCGCGCGCTGGCCGACGCCGACTTCGTCGTCGACATGGTCCAGATCGGCGGCATCGAGGCCACCCGGCACGACCTGCAGATCCCCGCCCGCTACGGCCTGCGCCAGACCATCGGCGACACCACCGGCGTCGGCGGCGTCTTCCGCGCCCTGCGCACGTTCCCGTTCCTCACCGGGCTCACCGCCGACCTGCGCGAGGTCGCGCCGGACGCGGTGTTCCTCAACTACACGAACCCGATGGCCGCCAACGTCTGGTGGACCAGCGTCGTCGCCCCCGAGCTCACCGCGCTGGGCCTGTGCCACAGCGTGTACTGGACCGCCCACGACCTCGCCGGGCTCCTCGGGCTCGACGTCGAGGACACCCGGTACCGCGCCGCCGGCGTCAACCACCAGGCCTGGCTGCTGGAGTGGACCCACGAGGGCCGCGACCTGTACCCGCTGCTGCGCGAGCGCATCGCCGGTGACCCCGAGCTCCAGCGCCGCGTCCGCGTCGAGATCTTCCGCCGCGTCGGCTACTACCCCACCGAGACCAGCGAGCACTCCAGCGAGTACCTGCCCTGGTTCCTGCGCTCGCCCGAGCAGGTCGAGCGGTACCGGCTCGAACCGTCGGAGTACCTGCGGATCTCGCAGGAGAACGTCGACGAGTTCCACGCCGCCGAGAAGGCGCTCGCCGCGGGGGAGTTGCTGGCGCTGGAGGAGGGGGCCTCGGAGTACGCCCCGCAGGTCATCCACTCCCTCGTGACGGGGACCGAGCGCGAGATCCACGCCAACGTCGTCAACCGCGGGCTCGTCGACAACCTGCCGGCCGGGTGCGTCGTCGAGGTGCCCACCACCGTCGGGGCGCGCGGCGTCGAGCCGGTCCCGATGGGGGCGCTGCCGGTCCAGGCGGCCGCCGTGAACCGCCCCTACGTCTCGGTCGCCGAGCTCACGGTCGAGGCCGCCCGGACCGGGGACCCGCGCCTGCTGCGGCAGGCCGTGCTCGTCGACCCCAACGCCAGCTCGACGCTCACCCCGGAGCAGATCTGGGCGATGTGCAACGACCTCGTCGTCGCCCACGGCGACCTGCTGCCCGAACCGCTGCGCGAGACGCTGCCGGCGAACGCGCTCTGAGCCCACCACCACGACCGGAGGAGTTCCTGGTGCCCGTACCCCGCAGGGCGGCCCTGGCCGCCGCAGCCCTGCTCACCGTGTCCCTGGCCACCGGGTGCGGGAAGCCGGAGATCACCGTCCTGGACACCGCCGCCAAGGTCCACCTCACGTTCTGGACCGGTCAGAGCGACGACGCCCAGAGCCTCCTGGAGGAGCTCGCCGGCGAGTTCGAGCGCCAGCACCCCAACGTCAGCATCGACCTGTCCCCGGGGGCCTCCTCGACGGAGGAGCTGCTGCAGAAGCTCGCCGCCTCCTTCGCCGCGAACGACTCCCCGGACATCTCCTACACGTTCGGCTCGTGGGCCAGCCAGCTCGAACGGTCCGGCCGGACCCTCGACATCACCGACGAGGTGGCCGAACCCGACGTGCACTGGGAGGAGTTCACCCAGGCCGCCCGGGAGACGGCGCGCCCCACGGGCCGGCGCACCATCGGGTTCCCGGCGGTCGTGGACAACATCTCGTTGTTCTACAACACGACCGTCTTCGACCGCGCCGGCGTCGCGTACCCGACGCCCGACTGGACCTGGGACGACTTCCGGGCCGCGGCGCGCGAGCTCACCGACCCGGCGAACCAGACGTACGGGTACGCCTACTCGGTGTCCGGCAGCGAGGAGACCACCTGGCAGCTGTGGCCGCACCTGTGGCAGAACGGCGGGGAGGTCCTCGACGGCTCCGGGAAGCGGTCGGCCTTCGCCTCCCCGGCCGGGGTGGAGGCGCTGAGCTTCCTGCGCGCCATGGCCGTCGACGACCGCAGCGTCTACCTGGACCAGACGGACACGAAGTTCGCCCAGCTCTTCGCCAGCGACCGGGTCGCGATGATGACCTCCGGGCCGTGGGAGCTGTCCGCGCTGAAGACGGCCGGCACCTCCTACGGCGTCGTGCAGCTCCCCGGCACGGACGGCAACCACGAGACGGTCTCCGGCCCGGACCTGTGGACGCTGTTCGACAACCACGACGTGAACCGGGCCTACTGGGCGACGCAGTTCACCCGGTGGCTGACCTCCCCCGAGCAGGACGAGAAGTTCAACGTGGCCGTCGGCAACCTGCCGCTGCGCTCCAGCGAGGCGACCAGCGAGGCCTTCCTGGCCCAGGCCCGGGAACTGCCCGGTCTGGACGTCATGCAGGCCAACGCCGCCAACGCCAAGCACTCCCGGCCCACCGTCCCCGGGTACAACGGGCTGTCCGAGGCCGTCGGCGACGCCGTCGCCCACGTCCTGCAGGGCCAGGGGACCCCGCAGGCCGCGCTGCAGGACGCCGCGCAGGCCGCCGACAAAGCTCTGCGACAAGGTTAGGGGAACGACGTGACGACCCTCGGAGTGCGTTCCCGGCCGCAGACGGCCCCCACCCGCCGGCCCCGCCGGCGGCTGACGGGCGAGGCCCTCGCGGGCTGGGGCTTCGTGGCCCCGGCCCTGGTCGTCGTCGGTGGCCTCACCCTGTTCCCCGGGATCTGGGCGCTGGTCCTGTCGTTCCGCTCGTGGGACGGGTTCAGCCCCCCGACCGCGGTGGGGACCCAGAACTACCAGGACCTGCTGACCGACGCGGCCCTGGGCGGCGCCGTCCTGCACACCCTGCTCTACACCGTCATGTTCGTCCCGGCGTCCCTGCTGCTGGGGCTGCTGCTGGCCACCGCGCTCAACCGCCGGATCCGTTTCATCGGCCTGTACCGGACGGCCGTGTTCGTGCCGTTCGTCGCCTCCGCCGCGGCCACCGGCATCCTCACCACCTACCTGTTCAGCCCGCAGTTCGGGCTCGTCAACAACGTGCTGCGGGTCCTGCACCTGCCTCAGCAGGGGTGGCTGGAGGACAGCCACCAGGCGATGGTCGTCATCACGATCATGTCGCTGTGGGGCCAGGCCGCGTTCACCACGGTCATCTACCTCGCCGCCCTGCAGGACATCCCGGGCGAGACCATCGAGGCGGCCCGCATCGACGGGGCGGGGTCGGCCCAGATCTTCTGGCGGGTCGTGTGGCCGCAGCTGCGGCCCGTGACGACCTTCGTCGGGATCTACCAGACCCTGCAGGCCGTGCAGCTGTTCGACCTCGTGTACGCCACGACGCGCGGCGGGCCGCTGGACGCCACCCAGACGATCGTCTACCAGATCTGGACGACGGCGTTCCAGAAGCTGCAGTTCGGGTACGGTTCAGCCGTCGCCTACGCGCTGTTCTTCGTCACCCTCGCGGTGACCGTCGTCGTGACCCTCGCCCAACGCCGCGCCGGGAGGACCGCGTGACCACGTCCACCGTGGGGCTCGCCCCCGCCACCACCGCCCTCACCCGCCGCCCGCGCCGGCGGCTGCCATTCAGCCCCTGGCACCTGCTGCTGGTCCCCGTCGCCCTGCTGTTCATGCTGCCGTTCGTCGAGATGTTCCTGACCTCGCTGACCCCGGCGTCGGACATCAACCGGTTCCCGCCGGCGTTCCTGCCCTCGCACCTGACCCTGTCCGGCTACGAGAAGCTGTTCGCCGAGTCCTCGATCCTGCGCTGGCTGCTGAACACGGCCGTCGTGTCCGCGACGTCGATCGTGTCCCACCTCGTGCTGTGCTCGCTGGCCGGGTACGGCTTCGCGCGGCTGCGGTTCCCGGGGCGGACGTTCGGGTTCCTGGCGATCCTGGCGACCATCATGATCCCCTCGCAGCTGCTGATGATCCCGACGTACGTGATGTTCGCCAAGCTCGGCCTGGTGAACAACCTCGGGGCCGCGATCGTCCCCTGGCTGGCCTCGGCCTTCGGCATCTTCCTCATGCGCCAGTTCTTCCTGTCGCTGCCGGCCGAGCTGGAGGAGGCCGGCCGCATCGACGGCTGCTCGCGGTTGCAGGTCTTCTTCCGGATCGTGCTGCCGCTGGCCCGGCCCGCCATGGCGACGCTGGCGATCTTCACGCTGCTGGGCTCGTGGAACGACCTCGTCTGGCCGCTGGTCGCGATCAACGACGAGCAGAACTTCACCCTCCAGCTGGGGCTGACGAACTTCCAGGGCACCCGGCGCACCGACTGGTCGCTGCTGATGGCCGGCAACGTCGTCGCCACCCTGCCCCTCATGCTCCTCTTCCTGCTCGCCCAGAAGCAGTTCGTCGCGACGATGGCCTCCGCCGGCCTCAAGGGCTGAGCACCCCGTGAACCCCACCGAGCACCGACCGCAGGAGAACCCCGTGACCACCCCCGTGACCAGTGACGTGTCCCTCAGCGCCACCCACTCCGAGATCCGTCAGCAACCCGGCGCCTGGCGCGAGCTGCGCGACGGGCTGGTGCGGCGCGGTGGCGAGCTCGCCGCCTTCCTCGAACCCGTCCTGGCCCGCGAGGACCTGCGGATCGTCTTCACCGGCGCCGGGACGTCGGCGTTCATCGGCGACATCGCCGCCGAGGCGTTGCGCCCGGTCCTGGGCCGGCGGGTGGACGCCGTCGCCACGACCGACCTCGTCGCCGACCCGCGCGGGGCGCTGGCCGAGCCGCTGCCCGTGCTGCTGGTCTCCTTCGCCCGCTCGGGCAACAGCCCCGAGAGCCTGGCCGCGACCCGGCTGGTCGACCGCCTCGCCCCGCAGGCCCACCACCTCGTCGTCACGTGCAACGAGCAGGGGCAGCTGGCCCGCGAGCACCAGGGTGCGGCGGGCTCCTTCGTCCTGCTGCTGCCCGAGCAGACGCACGACCGGGGTTTCGCGATGACCTCCAGCTTCTCCACCATGCTCCTGGCGGCGCTGCTGGCGTTCGACCCCGCCGGCCTGGGCGCCGTCGACGCGCTCGCCGCCGCGTCGTCCTCGCTCATCGACCGGGCCGGTGAGGTCGAGGCCCTCCTGGACTCCGCGCCCCACCGCGTCGTGCACCTGGGCAGCGGACCGCTGAAGGGGCTCGCGCAGGAGTCCGCGCTGAAGCTGCTGGAGCTCACCGCGGGCCGCGTCGCGGCGTTCCACGACACCCCCCTGGGGTTCCGGCACGGGCCGAAGTCGATCGTCGACGACCGGACCCTCGTCGTCGTCCACGCCTCGGCCGACCCCTACACCGCGCAGTACGACGCCGACATCGTCGCCGAGCTGCGCGCCGACCACCCCGGCCGCGTCGTGCACCTGGGCGCGGACGGTGGTTTCGCCGTGCCGGGCCTCGACGGCCTGCCCGACGGCCTGCGGGCCGTGGCGCTGGCGACGTTCTCCCAGCTCCTGGCCCTGGGCGCCTCGGTGCGGCAGGGCTGCGACCCGGACAACCCGTTCCCCGACGGGACGGTCAACCGCGTCGTGCAGGGCGTCCGCATCCACGAACTGCCCGTCCGGTGAGCTACTACCTGGGCATGGACGGCGGCGGGACGAAGACCGCGTTCGTCCTCGTGGACGCGCAGGGGCGCATCGTCGCCCAGGACCGGCAGCCGACCAGCTACTACTTCGGCGGCGCCGGGCTCGAGGCCGTGGAGGAGGTCCTGCGCACGGGCGTCGGGAACGTGACCGCGGGGATCGACCCCGGGGACGTCGCGCACGCGTTCTTCGCCTTCCCCGGGTACGGGGAGGCCAGCGCGGACGTCGCCGCCCTGGACGCGCTGCCCGGCCGGGTCCTGGGCCACGACCGATACGTGTGCGGCAACGACATGGTCAGCGGCTGGGCCGGTTCCCTGGGCGGGCACGACGGGATCAACGTCGTGGCCGGGACGGGGTCGATCGCCTACGGCGAACGCGCGGGCGTCGCCCACCGCGCGGGCGGGTGGAGCGAGTTGTTCGGCGACGAGGGCTCGGCCTACTGGGTCGCCGTCCAGGGGCTCGCGGCGTTCTCCCGGATGGCCGACGGCCGCGAACCGCGCACGGGCCTGTACGACGCCGTGCGCACCGAACTGGACATCACCGAGGACCTCGACGCGATCGGCGTCGTCGTCGACCGCTGGCAGGGCCAGCGCACCCGGATCGCCGGGCTGGCCCGGACCGTCACGGCGTGCGCCGAGGCGGGGGACGAGCGGGCCCTGGGCATCGTGCGCGCGGCCGCCGCCGAACTGCTCGAACTCGTCGAGGCCACCGCGCGGGCGCTGGGCCACACCGCGGGGGAGGTGGTCCCGGTGTCGTACTCGGGCGGGTTGTTCGAGGCGCCCGTGGTGCTCGCGGAGTTCCGGGCGGCGCTGGCGGGCACCTCCTACGACCTGCGCGAACCCCTGCACGACCCGGGGCTGGGCAGCGCGCTGTACGCCATGCGCCGGGCCGGGGCCGAACCGGTGGTCTGACCGGGCGCACCCGGGCGCACCGGTCAGGCCCGGTGCGTCCGCAGCCCGTCGAGCAGCACCGCCAGCAACCGCGGGCCCCGTGCGTCGAGCTCGGCGTCGTCCAGGCGCGAGAGCCAGCTGATCAGCACGATGACGTCGCGGGCCTCGACGTCGGCGCGCAGGCTCCCGTCGGCCCGGCCGGCGGCCAGCAGCCGCTCCACCGCCTCGCCGATCGGGCCGAGGCTGTGGGCGGCGAGGTCGCGCCACGTCGCCGCCTCCACGGCCGCGAAGACGTGGGTCTTGACCCGGGCGTAGGCCGCGACGCGCTCGAACCAGGCCGCGAGCGCCTCGACGGGGCCTCGGGTCGACAGCAGGTCCGCCGCAGCGGCGACGAGGTCGTCGACGTCGTGGCGGTAGACCTCGACGAGCAGGTCCTCCCGGGTGGGGAAGTGCCGGTACAGCGTCCCCTGCCCGATGCCGCAGGCCTTGGCCACGGCGTTGAGCTTCAGCTCCCCGGGCCCGCGCAGCTGCTCGCGGGCCGCGTCCAGGATCCGCTCGCGGTTGCGCCGGGCGTCCGCCCGGCGGGGATCGTCACCGGTGGCGGAAGCGGACACGTGTCCGCTATGGTCGTCGACGTATCCGGACATGTGTCCACCTTACGTGGGGAGCCACCGTGACCATCCAGGACAAGGTCATCGCCATCACCGGGGCCAGCAGCGGCATCGGGGAGGCCACCGCCCGCCACCTCGCCGCCCGCGGCGCCGCCGTGGTCCTCGGCGCCCGCCGCACCGACCGGCTGGACCGGCTCGTCGAGGAGATCGCCGCCGCCGGCGGGCGCGCCGCGGCCGTGCGCGTGGACGTCACCGCCCCCGGGGACCTGCGCGCGCTCGTCGACCGGGCGCTGGAGCGGTTCGGCCGCCTCGACGTCCTGGTGGGCAACGCGGGGATCAGCAGGGTCGGCCCGGTCGCGGACCTCGACGTCGAGGGCTGGTCGGCGATGGTCGACGTCAACGTCAAGGGCGTCCTGCACGGCATCGCCGCCGCCCTGCCGGTGTTCCGCCGCCAGGGCACCGGTCACCTCGTCACCGTCGTCTCCACGTCAGGGCTGAAGATCGTCCCCGCGCAGGCGGTCTACGCCGGGACGAAGAACGCGGTGCGGACCCTGCTGGAGTCTCTGCGGCAGGAGAGCACCGACGGGGTCCTGCGGACCACGTCGATCTCCCCGGGCTACGTGCGGACCGAGCTCATCGACTCCGCCGTCGACGACCCCGGCCTGCGCGAGCGGATGCAGCAGGACATGGCCGAGCTGGGGCTGGACCCCGACGCCGTGGCCCGGGCCATCGCCTTCGCGATCGACCAGCCCGAGGACGTCGAGATCGGGGACCTCACGATCCGGCCGACCCGGCAGGGGTGAGCGGGGGCTCGCCCGATCCGGCCCTGCCCGCGGGCGCGGTGCTCGCCCGCCGGCAGGCTGACGGTGGCCCCGCGGCCACCCCGCCACGCGCCACAGCCACACTGGCGGCATGCACCGTTCCCGTCCGGTCACGGACGTCGCGCACGCGGGCCTGACCGTCCCCGACCTCGAGGACGCCCTCGCCATGTGGTGCGACGGCCTCGGGTTCACGCTCGAACGTTCCTTCACGCTCGACGAGACCGTCACGCGAGGTACGACCGGCGTCCAGGGATCGACGATCCGCGCGGCGACCGTGACTCTCGGCGCTCATCGCATCGAGCTCCTGCAGTACAGCCCGCCGCACCCCCGCACCGGAGCGAGCGACCCCGCGCGAACCGGTGCCGTCCACATCGCCCTCGTGGTCGACGATCTCGAGGAAGTCGTCGGCGTCTGCGGCCGGCACGGCTGGCGCGCAGTCGGATCGCCGCACCTGATGAGCACCGGCTCACGTGCCGGTACGAGGATCACCTACCTCGAGGGTCCGCGAGGGGGACTCATCGAACTCATCGCGCCACCGTCCACCCGCGACGAGACGCACTGACCCCTTGCCGGCAGCGACCCGCCGGTGACCACGGGTCACGTCGTGCGGTCGTGCTCCGGGTGCAGGACGACCAGGACCGCGACGGTGACCGCCCTACTTCAGCCCCGAGCTCGCCAGCCCGTCGATGACGCGCCGCTGAAGCACCACGAACAGCACGAGCACGGGGGCCATGGCCAGCAGGCTCGCGGCCATCACCACGGGGTAGTCGGTGGTCCGGTCGCTGATGAGCGTGGCCAGCCCCGCCGACAGCGGCATCCGCTCGGCGTACGTCGAGACCACCAGCGGCCACAGCAGCTCGTTCCAGCTCCACAGCGTCGAGGTGATGGCGAGGACGCTGATCGTGGGCCGGGCCAGCGGGAGCATGACGCGCCAGAACACCTGGAACGGGTTCGCCCCGTCGAGGCGGGCGGCCTCCTCCAGCTCGTCGGGCATCCCCAGGAAGGCCGTCCGCATGAGGAACGTCCCGAAGGCGCTGAACAACCCCGGCAGGACCAGGCCGCCCAGGCTGTCGAGCAGCTCGAGGTCGGCGATGATCTGGTACTGCGAGAGCAGGTACACCTGCGAGGGCACCATGAGGATCGACAGCACGGCCGCCAGCAGGACGGTGCGGCCGCGGAAGCGCATGCGCGCGAAGGCGTACCCGGCGGCGGTGCAGAACAGGATCTGTGCCAGGACCCGGACGACCGTGATCACCACCGACGTACGGAACTGCTCCAGGAACGGCAGCCGCTCGAAGACGGCGGCGTAGTTCCCCCACTGCAGGTGGGCCGGCCAGAACGACGGGGTGACGCTCTGCACCTCGGCGTTCGTGGACAGCGACATGACGATCTGCCACAGGAACGGGAACGCCATGACCAGCGCCCCGGCACCCAGCACCAGGTGGGCCACGACGTGCGAGCCGCCCCGGCGGCGCTGCGCCCGGGCCAGGTCGCGCCGGGTCGGGGCCGCGACGCGTTCGAGCTGCTCAACCATGGACCCACCGCCGCTGCAGCCGGAACTGGACGGCCGTGGCCAGGCCGACGAGGAGGAGGATCACCATGGCCGTGGCCGCGGCGACCCCCTTGTCGTTGTCCACGAAACCCGCCCGGTAGAAGTAGTAGACGAGGGACAGGCTCTTGGGCAGCGCCGGGTTGGTCGTCCCCAGGATCGCGTAGAGCAGGTCGAAGAGCTGGAACCCCGCGATGACGGTCACCACGGCCAGGAACGAGATGCTGGGGGTGAGCAGCGGGACCGTGATGGACCGGAACTGCCGCGACCGGCTCGCCCCGTCCAGCTGCGCCGCCTCGTACAGCTCCGGCGGGACGTTCTTCAGCCCGGCGGACAGGACGATGAGGGAGAACCCCAGCGAGGACCACAACCCCACGACGGCGACGGCGACGATCGAGGCCCACGGCGTGCTGATCCAGTAGGGGCCGTCGATCCCGGCCAGGCCCAGGACCCAGTTCAGGATGCCGAAGTCGCCGTTGAAGATGATGCGCCACACCATCGCCACAGCGGTCGGCATGGCGACGTAGGGCAGGAAGTACAGGACGCGGTAGAACGCCGCGAACCGCAGGCCGGGCAGGTTCAGCAGGGCCGCCAGGTACACGGCGATCGGGATGTTGAGCAGGACGATCGCCGTGTAGAGCAACGTGTTCACCAGCGAGCGGTACAGCGTCGGATCGCTGAGGATCTCGGCGTAGTTCTCCAGCCCCGAGAACGTGGTCCCGCCGAACACGCCGAACGTCGTGAGCGAGTACCAGGCCGTCTGCACGATGGGCCACAGGTAGAACACCGCGACCCCCAGGGCCAGCGGGGCGACGAACAACCACGGCCAGGCGCCGTCGCGCCGGACGCGGCGCTGTCGGGCGGGCCGGCGCGCGGACGCCCGGGCCGGCAGGGCCTCACTCACCGGCGAGGGCCTTGTCCATCTTCTGCGCCAGGTCGCTCGCCACCTCGCCGACGGGCTTGGCGCCCGAGAACGCGTCGGGCAGCAGGTCGGTCTCCAGCGCGTTCCACGCGGCGGTGTTCTTGCTGACCGGCAGCGGCTTGGAGTAGTCGACGGCGTCGAGGAACAGCTGCAGGTCGGTGCCCGGCATCGAGGAGGCGAACGTCCCCTGGGTGCCGTTGAAGGCGGGGATGACGGTGCCGGCGCTGCCGAGCTGCTGCTGCGCCTCCTTCCCGGCCAGGAACACCTGCAGGGCCTGGGCGGCCTGCTTGTTCTTCGTCCCGGCGGCCACGACGTTGGACACGCCGTGGATGACGGTGACCTGCGCGGTGCCCTTAGGCAGCGGCAGCACCTGCACCTTCCCGGCGAGGTCGGTGTCGGTCAGCGCGGCGCGGAACCAGCTGCCGCCCCAGTACATCGCGAGCTTGCCGGAGGTGAACCACTGGTCGGCCGTGGTGTCGGTGAGCTGCTGGATGCTGGGCGAACCCCCCGCGGCGATGAGGTCGGTCCAGAACTGCAGCCCGGCGACGGAGTCGGTGCTGGCGTACCCGGACTTCCCGTCGGCGATGACCTCGCCGCCGGCCTCGAAGATGGTGTTGTAGTAGGTCGTCTGCCCGTCCATGCCGCCGGCCGCCCCGTAGATCCCCTGCGCGGACAGGGCCTGGGAGATGCGCACGGCCGTGTCCTGGAACTCGTCCCAGGTCCACTCCGCCGTCGGCAGCGGCACCCCGGCCCGGGAGAACAGGTCGGTGTTCACCCACACGCCGATGGTGTCGAAGTCCTTGGGCACGCCGTAGGTGACCCCGTCGTAGCTGTAGAGGTCGACCAGCGCCGAGGGGTAGTTCCCCGGGTCGACGGCGCCCGCCTGGATGGCGCCGGTGAGGGGGGCGATCTTGCCGTTGGAGGCGTAGAGCTGGAAGTTCGGCCCGTTCATCCAGAACAGGTCCGGCAGGGTGTCGCTGGAGGCCTGGGTCTGCAGCTTGGTCCAGTACTCCGAGAACGGGGTGACGTTGAGCGCGACCTCGACCCCGGGGTACTTCGCGGTGAACGCGTCGATGTTCTTCTGCAGGCCGGCGACCTGGGTCTGGTCCCACAACCCGTAGGTGATCTTGGCCTTGAGGTCCGCCGACGGGGTCTCGTACCCGGTGTCGGCGGCCGGCCCGTCGCTGGAACCGCCGCCGCAGGCCGCGGTCGTGACCAGGACGCCGACGCTCGCGGCGCCGGCCAGCGCGGTGCGGCGGCTGGGGGCGGACGGACGGGCGGTGTTCTCAGTCGTCGTCGTCACGGGAGGACCCTTTCGTCGGAGGTGGTGGAGAAGTGCCGGACGACCGCGTCCGGCAGGTCGGGGACCTGCAGCGGGACCGACCCCGAGCGCAGCGACTCGGCGGCCAGCGCCCCGGTCGCCACGGCCTCGCGGGCCGCGACGGGGGAGACGAGCGTGGGGGTGCCCTCGGCGACGTGGGCCAGGAACTCGGCCATGGTGGCGACGTCGGCGTCGTCGTGGCCGCTGGTGACGCCCCCGATCGGGTGCTCGCGGTCGCCGGCCGCGGTCCACTCGTGCCGCCGGTTCCACACGCGCACGACGCCGCCGGCGGTGTCGCCGAAGTTCTCCAGCCGGCCCTCGGTGCCGATGACGGTGTAGTTGCGCCAGTAGTCGGGGGTGAAGTGGCACTGCTGGTAGCTGGCCAGCACCCCGTTGTCCAGGCCCATGAGGACCATCGAGACGTCCTCGACGTCGACGACGGGGTTCAGGCCGGTCTGCGCGGCCGGCGGCCAGTTGTCCATGGAGAACCAGTCCGGCATGGTCTCCCCGGGCCGTTCGCGCCGGTCGGTGATGCCGCCGTAGACCATGAGGTCGCCCATGCCGACGACGCGGCGCGTGTAGCCGCCGGCGAGGTGGTGCACGACGTCGAGGTCGTGGCTGGCCTTCTGCAGCAGCAGGGTCCCCGTGCGGCGGCGGTCGGCGTGCCAGTCCTTGAAGTAGTAGTCGCCGCCGTGGCCGACGAAGTGGCGCACCCACACGGCGCGCACCTCGCCGATCTCACCGCGCTCGACGACGCCCTTCATGGTGCGCACCACGTCCGCGTGCCGGAAGTTGTGGCCGACGTAGAGCGGGGTGCCGGTCTCGGTGGCCGTGGCCAGGACGCGGTCGGCGTCGGCCAGGGTCGTGGCGAGGGGTTTCTCCAGGTACACCGCCACCCCGGCGCGCAGCAGGTCGACGGCGATGTCGGCGTGGGTGTGGTCGGGGGTGGTGACGACGGCGGCGTCGACGTCGACGCCGGCCAGGAGCGCGCGGTGGTCGGCGAAGACCGTCGCCCCGGGGAAGGCGGTCGCGGCGCGGTCGCGGCCGGCCTGCGTGGTGTCGGCGACGGCGCTGACGCGCGAGCCGGGCCGGACCCGCGGCACGTGCTGCCCGATCTCGGCCCGGGCCCCGACGCCGATGACGGCCACGGACAGGTCGCGGTTGATCACCTCGCCTCACCCTTGAGCGAACTTGTCACGAACACGCCTGAAACGAGCATGAAGTGACGGTAGCCGTCAGGGGACGACAGCACCAGAGGGTGCGGGGAGGTGAAACACCCCGGAAACACGAAGGGCCCCGGACGCGGTCCGGGGCCCCTGGCGGTGCGCTGGGCTCAGCGCGCGGGCCTGGCCTCGACGACCCGGACCCCCGCGGCCGCCAGGTCGGCGGCCTGCTCGGCCGGGACCGGGCCGTCGGTGACGAGCACGTCGATGCGCTCCAGCGGGCAGATCCGCGCGAACGTGGTGCGTCCCAGCTTGGTGGCGTCGGCGGCCACGACGACCCGCCCCGCGACGGCCGCGAGCTGCCGGCTGGCCTCGGCCTCGCCCTCGTGGATGGTCGTCGCGCCGAAGCGGCCCGTGAGCCCGTCGACCCCGAGGACCGCGAGGTCGAGGGAGAAGTCGCGCAGCGCCGAGCCCACGAGCGGCCCGACGAGCTCGTAGGACTTCGCCCGCGGCACCCCGCCCGTCACGACGATCTTCACGTGCTCGCGCACCGACAGCTCGTAGGCGATGTTCAGCGCGTTCGTGACGATGGTGACGCCCACCGAGCCGAACCGTTCGCTCGAGCCCAGGGCCCGCGCCACCTCCGTCGTCGTGGTGCCGCCGTTGAGCCCCACGGACGCCCCCGGCTCGACGAGCTCGGCCACGGCGCGGGCGATCGCGAGCTTGGCCTCGGCCTGCCGCGGGATCTTGTACTGGAGCGGGAGCTCGTACCCCGAGCCCAGCACGGCGGCGCCGCCGTGGGTGCGGGTGACGAGGCGCTGCTCGGCCAGCAGGTTCAGGTCGCGCCGGGCGGTCGCGGTCGAGACGCCCAGGGTCCCGGACACCTCGGCGATGGTGACGTTCCCGCGCTCGGTGACGAGCTCGAGCACCCGGTTCAGGCGCTGCTGGGCGGTCATGGCGCGTACTCCTCGGTCGGGGGCTCCCCGGGGACCGGGACCCCCAGGATGGCACGGCGGGGCATTGACGTAGGTGCTCGACCCTGATCAGAATACGGTCAGTTCAATCAGAATCGATCAGAGAAGCGAGGTGGGCGGGTGCGGATCGGGATCGACGTCGGCGGCACGACCGTCAAGGGTCTGGCCCTGGCCCCCGACGGCGCGGTCCTGGCCGAGCACCGCGCCCCCACCCCCGCGCCCGACCCCGACGGCCGCCGTGTCGTCGCCGTGGTCGCCGAGGTGGCCCGCGCCCTCGGCCACCGCCCCGGGGCGCCCGTCGGCGTGGCCCTGCCGGGCGTCGTCGACGAGACCACCGCGACCGCGGTGCTGTCCGCCAACCTCGGCTGGGCCGACGTCGCCGTCGGCCACCTGCTCGGCGACCTGCTGGGACCGGGTGCGCTCGTGTGCCACGACGTGCGGGCCGGGGCCGTCGCCGAGGCCCGCACCGGCGCCGCCGCGGGCGCTGCGGGCGTCGTCGCGTTCGTGCCCGTCGGCACCGGGGTCTCCGCGGCCGTCCTCGTCGACGGGGTCCCGCTGCGCGCCGGGGGTTTCGCCGGCGAGATCGGCCAGCTCGTCCTGGCCGACGGCCCGTTCCGCGGACTGCGCACCGAGCAGGTCGCCTCCGCGAGCGCCACCGCCCGCCGCGCCGGGCTGCCCGGGGCCGTCGACGTCGCCCGCGCGGTCCACGAGGGAGATCCTGCGGCGCAACGGGTGTGGGCCGAGACCGTGGACGTCCTGGGCCAGTCCCTGGCCGGACTGGTCGCCGTGGTCGCCCCCGCCGTCCTCGTCGTCGGCGGTGGGCTGGCCCTGGCCGGGGACCTGCTGCTGGACCCCCTGCGCGCCCGTCTCGCCGCCCTGCTGCCCGGGTTGCGCGTGCCCCGCCTGGTGCCCGCCGCGCACGGCGACACCGCCGCCGCCCGCGGGGCCGCCCTGCTGGCCGGGGACGCCTCGTGACCTCCCCGTCGGGCCGCGTCGTGGTCGTCACGCCCAACCCGGCCCTCGACGTCACCTACCGGGTCGACCGCCAGCTCGTCGGCCAGACCGTGCGCGTGCGCTCGGTCCTGCACCGCGCGGGCGGCAAGGGGCTCAACGTGGCCCGCGTGCTGCACACCCTCGGGTTCGCCGTCCACACCGTCCAGCCGCTCGGGGGCGACGCCGGGCGCTGGATCGCCGCGGAACTGGACCGCTCGGGGATCGGCTGCACCGCCGTCGGGATCGAGGGCACCACCCGCAGCACCGTGACCGTCGTCGACGACGTCGCCCACCCCACCGTCCTGGCCGAACCCGGCCCGGAACTGAGCGCGCAGGACGCCTCGCGCGTGGTCGCCGCCGCCGTCGGGGCCTGCGCGCCGGGGGACGTGCTCGTCGTCTCCGGGTCCCTGCCGCGGGGCGCGGCCGACCTCGGCGCGCTGGTCGCCGCCGGCCGCGCCGCCGGGGCCCGCGTCCTGGTCGACGTCAGCGGCCCGGCGCTGCTCGACGCCGCCCGCGCCGGGGCCGACCTGCTCAAGCCCAACGCCGAGGAGGCGCGCGAGGCGACCGGCGCGCCCGACCTCGACGGCGCCGTGGACCGCCTCCTGGCCCTGGGGGCCGGACGGGTCGTCGTCTCCGACGGCGCCGCGGGCCTGGTCTCCACCGGGCCCGCGGGCCGGGTGCGCCAGTCCGCGGTCCCCGGCGTCACGGGGAACCCCACGGGCGCCGGCGACGCCGCCACCGCGGGCCTGGCCGCGGGCTGGGTCGCGGGTACCGACCCGGCCACCGCCCTGCGCTGGGCCGCGCTGCTGGGGGCCGCCGCCGTCCTGCGCCCCGGGGCCGGGGAGATCGACCCCGCCGACCTGCCCGAGCTGTCCGCACGCCTCGACGACCTCCACGACGACCCCTCCACGAGAACGGAAACCCCGTGCCTACCCAGACCCTGCTGACCGACGCCCGCGCCGCCGGGCGCGGCCTCGGAGCGTTCAACGTCGTCCTGCTCGAGCACGCCGAGGCCATCGTCGACGGCGCCCAGCGGGCCGGGCTGCCGGTCGTCCTGCAGATCAGCCAGAACTGCGCCGCCTACCACGGGGGACTCGCCCCGCTGCTGCTGGCGACGCTGGAGATCGCCCGCACCGCGACCGTCCCGGCCCTCGTGCACCTCGACCACGCCGACGACGAGGACCTCGTCCGCGAGGCCGTCGAGCGCGGCGTGCACACCGTCATGTACGACGGTTCGCGGTTCGAGCACGCCGAGAACGTCGAGCGCACCCGGCGCGTGACGGAGTTCTGCCACGCCCACGGGGTGCCCGTCGAGGCCGAGCTCGGCGAGGTCGGCGGCAAGGACGGGGTCCACGCCCCCGGGGCGCGGACCGAGCCGGGCGAGGCGGCCGAGTTCGTCGCCGCGACGGGGGTCGACAGCCTCGCCGTCGCCGTCGGCAGCTCGCACGCCATGACCGAGCGGACCGCGGCGCTCGACCTCGACCTCGTCGCCGCCCTCGCCGCCGCCGTCCCCGTCCCGCTCGTGCTGCACGGTTCCTCCGGCGTCCCCGACGACCAGCTCGCCGCGGCCGTGCGGGCCGGCATGACGAAGGTGAACGTCTCCACCCACCTCAACGGCCTGTTCACCCGCGCCGTGCGCGAGGTGCTGGCCGACCGGCCCGAGCTCGTCGACCCCCGCAAGTACGTCGCCCCCGGGCGCGAGGCCGTCGCTGCCGAGGTCGAACGGCTGCTGCGCCTGCTGGCCCTGAGCTGACCCGCCCCGCCGCCCCGCCGTGCGGCAGGGTGGGGCCGTGACCTCGACGGACCGGCTGCCCACCGAACGGCGCGACCCCGCGACGACCGACCTGGACCGGGTCGGCTCCGCGGGCGTCCTCGCGCTGCTGCACACCGCCGACCGGGCCGCGGTCGCCGCGGTGCAGCCCCTGCTGCCGGACCTGGCGCGCCTGGTGGACGTGGCGGTGGCCGCGCTGCGGGCCGGCGGGTCGGTGCACTACTTCGGGGCCGGGACCTCCGGGCGGCTCGCGGTGCTCGACGCCGCGGAGCTGGGGCCCACGTTCTCCCTCGAACCGGGCCGGGTCGTGGCCCACGTCGCGGGCGGGGCCCGGGCGGTCACCGAGGCGGTCGAGGGGGCCGAGGACGACGCGGGGGCGGGGGAGCGGGCGGCCTCGGACCTGCGCCCCGGGGACGTCGCGCTCGGCGTCGCGGCCTCCGGGCGCACGCCGTGGGTGGGCGGGGCGCTGCGCGCGGCACGGCGGCGGGGGGCGGTCACGGCCCTGCTGGCCAACGTCCCCGACCCCGCGCTCGGCCCGCTGGCCGACCACGTCCTGGTGGCCGACACCGGGCCCGAGGTGCTGACCGGCTCCACGCGGCTGAAGGCGGGCACGACGGCCAAGCTCGTCCTCAACGGGTTCTCGACGGCCGTCATGGTCGGGCTCGGGCGTACGTGGTCGAACCTCATGGTCGCCGTGACCGCGACCAACGCCAAGCTCCACGACCGGGCGGGCCGGATCCTCGTCGAGGCCACGGGGCTGCCCCCGCAGGAGGCGGCGGACCTGCTGGCCGCCGCCGACGGCGACCTGCGGACGGCGCTCGTGGCGGCGCTGCGCGGGTGCCCGGTGGACCAGGCGCGCACGGCCCTGGCCGCGGCGGACGGGTCGGTGCGCGAGGCCGTTCAGAGCTGAGCGCGGGCCGGGGTCCGTGGACGCGACCGCGCCTGGAGCCAGCACAGGAACTCCCCGGCCGGCACCGGGCGGCTGTGCAGGTACCCCTGCGACTCGTCGCAGCCCAGCCGGCGCAGCAGGTCCAGCGTCGCGGGGTCCTCGACGCCCTCGGCCACGACGCGCAGGCCGAGGTGGTGCGCCAGCTCCACCGTGCCGGCCACGATCGCGGCGATGCGCTCGTCCTGCAGCGCCCGGGAGGTGAACGTCCGGTCGACCTTGACCTCGGTGGCCGGCAGGTTCGCCAGGTAGGCCAGCGAGGAGTACCCCGTCCCGAAGTCGTCGATGCTCAGGGCGACACCGCGGGCGGTGATCTCGTGGCACGTGGCCAGGGCCCTGTCCGGGTCGTTCATGAGGGACGTCTCGGTCACCTCCACGACCAGGTGGCCCGCGTCGGTGCCGCCGGCGACGAGCTCGTCGAGCAGCCGCAGCAGCTCAGGGTCGGCCAGGTACGTGCTCGACGTGTTGACGGCCAGCCGCAGGTCGTGACCGGCCGCGTGCCACCCGGCGAGGTCGCGGACGGCGCGGCGGGCCACGTGCACGGTGAGGGCGGGCAGCAACCCGCGTTCCTCGACGACGTCCAGGAAGGCGCCCGGGGCCAGCAGCCCGTGGCGGGGGTGGCGCCACCGGACGAGGGCCTCGACACCGACGACCTCGTCCGCGGTGTCGACCTGGGGCTGGTAGTGGACCTCGAACTGCTCGGCGGCGCTCGCGGGGGCGTCCGGCCCCAGCGCCAGGAGCAGCTCGTCGGACAGCTCCACCCGGGCCCGCCAGGCGCGGTCGGCGTCGTCGTCGTGGACGGCGACCCCGAGACCGCCGCCCTTGGCGGCGTACATGGAGGCGTCGGCGCGGCGCAGGAGCTCGGTGCCCGACAGGGCGTCGGCACCCGTCGAGGTCGCGACCCCCACGCTGGCGCTGACGTCCACCGCAGCCACGGCCGTCAGCATGTCGGCGGCCGCGGCGACCGCGGCGTCCACGTCGGCCCCGGGCAGGATCGCCGCGAACTCGTCCCCGCCCAGGCGCGCCAGCAGGGCCCCCGCGGGCAGGGCCCGCTCCAGGTGCACCGCGGTCGCGGCCAGGAGCTCGTCCCCCACGGCGTGGCCGTGCTGGTCGTTGACCTCCTTGAACCGGTCGAGGTCGAGCAGCAGGACCCCGAGAGGGTGCCGCCGGGCGGTCTCGGCGGCCAGGCGGCCCATGAACTCGCGCCGGTTGGCCAGTCCCGTCAGGTCGTCGGTGGTGGCCTGCCGGCGGGCCCGGTCGTGGTCGGCGAGGTCGCGGACCAGGCGCACGAGGCGCACGGCCGACCCGGCGACGGCGGCCGTGCCGAAGCCCAGCGCCCAGTGCCGGGGCGCCACGTGCAACCCGGCCCCCACCACGGCCACCAGCCCGAGGACGAGCCCGAGCAGGCTCGTGGCGGGGACGGTGAAGGCCGACGGGTGCCGGCGCGGGACGGTGGCGGGCGGCAGGAGGGACAGGGCGCCGAAGGCCACGGCCAGGAGCACCCAGCCGGTCCACGCCGCGACGACGACGTCGGTGCGCGGCCCGGTCACGACGTACAGCACCTGCGTGAGGAGGACGTACGCGACGGTCACGGCGATGCCGCGGGCCCGGCCGGCGATCTGCCGCGGCATCGACCAGGCCGCCACGACGAGCGCGGACAGCAGCACGACGATCGAGCTGACGTGCAGCCAGCGGAGCTGGTCGGCGAGCCCGGCCAGACCCGGCGGGACGTCGACCAGGACGTTCACGACCCCGGTGGCGCCCAGGATGCAGCTGCCGCCGACGAGCCAGTCGACGCGGCCCGCGGGCCGCGTCTTCTCCTGCAGCCGGAACCAGGACGCGACCCCGCGGTAGAGGTGGAAGCTGGCGACGCTGCTGGCCAGCCGCAGCGGCACCGCCAGGACCAGCCCGGCGGCCCCGACGGGGGTGCCGGCCACCACGAAGACGGCCTCCAGCAGGCTGCAGGCGGTCAGCAGGACGAACCCGGCCCGGTAGGACCGCCACGCCGGCTGGGCGACGCGGTCGCGCCGCGTGCGCCGCCAGACGAGGGCCAGCGCTCCGGCGACGACGAGGGTGCGCAGCACGACCAGGACCGTCAGCACGACGGCCCGCCCGCCTCGGTGACGTTGCCCACCCCTGTCAGATCGGTCCGCCCGGCCCCGGGCGGGATCGCCCGAACGGGGGTTCGACGGGCAGGAACGGGCCGTCTACCGCACAGTGCGGGGGTGAGCACCGACGACGGACGGCACGGACACGACGAGCAGGAGGAGGTGGGTGCCTGGGGTGGCACCGGGTACGTGCGCAGGGAACCGGACCCGACGGTGGTGGCCTGGTGGCAGCAGCTGCCGGAGGCGACCCGGGCGGAACTGGCCGCCCTGCGGCCCGGGCAGGTGCTGCCGCGCGGCGCGGCGCACGCCCTGCAGGTCATCGGGGTCCAGGCCCCGGAAGTGGTGGTCACCGAGGACGGTCGGCGGGTGCGGCGCGGTGTGGCGTCGCGCGACGTGATCTCCACGGTGCTGATGGTCCGGCTGACGCACTCCGAGCGCAGGCTCGTCTGAGGGCGCGCGGACCCCTGGAGACCCAGGGGGTCCGCCACCGGACCCGGGGAACGGCCTCCTGCGGAGGAATTCCCTGAACACCCTGTGAATGACGTGACCTGCGGACGGGAATGCCCCGCAGGCTCACAGCGCGCCGTCGCGGCGGGCCCGTTCCACGGCCGCCCGCGTGCTCGAGACCCCGTACTTGCGGCGCGCACCCACGAGGTGCTGGCTGACGGTGTTGACGGCCACGCCGAGGACGGCGGCGGTCTCGGCGGCGGTCAGGCCCCCCGCGACCAGGCGCAGGGCCTGCACCTCCCGGGGGGTCAGGTGCACTGCCGGGGAAGGGTTTTCCCGGACGTGGTCCCCGGAGCTGCGGCCGGTGAGGCGCTCGAAGGCGTCCTCGGTCAGGCACACCAGGCGGGTGTCCCCGACCTGGGCGCGCACGAGCCCCTCGGACCGGACGCGGGCAGCGAGGGCGTGGAGGCCGAGGTCCGGGGAGGACATCACGCACCAGCTCCTGGTCATCGGAGGAAAACGCCTCTGAACAATACTTTTGTCAGCGCTAACAGCGCAAATGCACACAACCGGTCAGGCGTGCCACAATCTGTGACGTGATTCCGCACCGGGTGCACCGGGCCGCGAGCCTGGCCGACGTCGCCCGCCGCGCCGGGGTCTCCACGCAGACCGTCTCGCGCGTCGTCAACGGCCGCCCGCACGTCGGCGCGCTCACCCGAGCCCGCGTCGAGGAGGCCGTCCGCTCCCTGGGCTACCGGCCCAACGGGGCCGCCCGCTCGCTGGCGACCGGCAGGTACCGCACGCTGGGCGTGGTCGCCTCCACCCTCACCACCCACGGTGCCGTGCAGGCCCTCGACGGCGTCACCCGCGAGGCCCTGCACCACGGCTACGCCGTCTCCCTGTCCCCGCTGAGCGAACCCACCGAGGCCGAGGTCCGGGCCGCGATCGCCTCCCTCGTCGAGGACGGGGTCGACGCCCTCGTCCTCGGCGTGCCCTCCGGGCTGGTGGCCCGGCTGCCGCGCCCGCTGGCCGCCGGCATCCCCGTGGTCGTGAACGACGGGGCCGGCGCCCGGGACGTCCCCGCCGCCGACAGCGACCCCGGCCCGGGGCTGACCGCCGCCCTGGAGCACCTGGTCCGGCTCGGCCACCGCCACGTCCGGCACCTGGCCGGCCCGGCGGACTCCGACACGGCCGCGGTCCGCCGCCGGATCTGGCAGGACTTCCTCACCGGGCGGGGGATGCCCGTCGTCGAACCCCTCGTCGTCGACTGGAGCGCCGCCTCGGGGGAGCGCGCCGGGCGGGAACTGCTCGCCCACGACCGCGAGGTCACCGCCGTGGTCGCGGCCAACGACCAGGTCGCGCTCGGCTTCGTGCGCGCCTGCGCCGACGCCGGGGTCGCGGTGCCGGCCGACGTGTCCGTGGTGGGTTTCGACGACGTCGAGCTGGCCGCCGTGTCCGTGCCCCGGCTGAGCACGGTCCGCCACGACCTGCGCGAGGTGGGCCGCCGCGCCGTCCGGCAGCTGCTGCACGACCTCGGCGTCCTGCCCGAGGCCCCGTCGTGGCCGGTGCCCAGCGAGTTCGTCGAGCGCGAGAGCACCGGGCCCGCGCGCACCGGCCCCGGGGTCGCCGCCGCCCCCGGCCCGTCGTGAACCTCGACCCGCAGCGGGCCCGGGAACTGTTCGCCGCGTCCCGGGTGGCCCGGCTGGCGACGGCGGGTGCCGACGCCGTCCCCCACCTCGTCCCGGTGACGTTCGCCCTCACCGACGACGACCGGGTGGTCGTGGCGGTGGACGCCAAGCCGAAGCGCTCGGCCGTGCTGCGGCGCACGCGCAACGTCCGGGAGAACCCGCCGGTGGCGCTGCTCGCCGACCACTACGACGAGGACTGGTCGCGGTTGTGGTGGGTGCGCGCCGACGGGGTGGGGCGGGTCGTCGACGCCGCCGCGGTGCCCGCGGAGGTCGACCTGCTGGTGGCCCGGTACCCGCAGCTGTCCGGTGCCCGGCCGGCCGCGGACGTGCTCGTCGTCGGGGTGCGCCGGTGGTCGGGGTGGGTCTACCGTTGACGCCTCACCGATGGAGGTGGTCCACATGGGCGTGGACGCGGGTGCGGGTGCGGGCCGGGTCGTCGTCGGGGTGAACACCCTCGAGGGGTGCCGAGACGCCGTGGAGTGGGCGGCGGACGCGGCGGACCGCGCGGCCGCGGACCTGGAGATCGTGCGCGCCGTGCAGTTCCCGCCCGCGGTGGACGTGTGGACGGCCGGGTACGCCCCGCACATCCTGGACCAGCTGGACGTCGCCGCCCGGGACGACCTGGCCCGGGCACGGGACCTGGTGCGCGGGCGCCTGCACGGTGACGTCCGCACGAGCCTGGTCCACGACCACCCCCGGCCGGCCCTGCTGAGGGCCGCCCTGGGCGCCGACCTGCTCGTCACGGGGGCGCGGTGGCACCACCGGTTGCGCACCGGTGTGTTCGGGGGTTTCCAGCTGGGCTCGACGAGCCTGTTCGCCGCCTCCCACGCGCCGTGCCCGGTCGTGGTGGTGCGGGGACCGGGGAGCGCCGGGGCCCGTGACCTGGTGGTGGGTTTCGACGGGTCGCCGTCGTCGAGGTCCGCCGCGCGGTGGGCGGTGGCGCACGCGGGCGCGACGGGGGCGGCCGTGCGGGTCCTGCTGGTGTGGCACCCCCTCCCGGACGTGACGCTGGGCACGGACCCGTCGGCGGTCGGGTACCGGCAGGACCACGAGCGCGACGAGCAGGAGGCCCGGACCCGGTTGCTGGAGTTCTGCGAGGAGTTGCGGGAGGAGTCGCAGCGGACCGGGCCCCGGGTGGACGTGACGGGTACCGCGGTGCGCGGCGACCACCCGCAGGACGTCCTGCTGGCCGCGGCGGGCGACTGCGCCCTGCTGGTCGTGGGCTCGCGCGGGCACTCCGCGTTCACGTCGGCGCTGGTGGGTTCGACCAGCCACGCGGTGCTGCACCGCGCCACCACACCCGTCGTCGTGGTGCCGGACGCCGACCAGGCCGCGCACCGGCGGGCCGCCTGCCTGCGCGCCGAGGCCCGCGACACCGTCCACTGACCCGACCGTCGTGGGGTCGCTCCCGGGGCACCCGCCGGTGCGCACCTGCCTGGGCGTGCCCGTCCGGTCCCGCGACCAGGTGTTCGAGAACCTGCACCCGACCGAGGGGTCCGTCGACCGTCAGGGGCGGCGCGGCAGCACGAGGACCGGCCGGTCGACCTGCGTGAGCAGCTGATCGGTGTCCTCACCGGAGTTGGCGAGCACGACGAGACAGGCGCCGTCGGCGGCGTCGGGCACGACGGAGGCGTGCGGGCCGTGCCGCAGGGCGTGGGCGACGTGCAGACGCGAGCGCCGCCGGACCGCCCAGTCGCGCCCGGCGGCCAGGACGGGGACGTCGCTGTCGTCGCCGGCGAGGGAGACGAGGACGTCGCCGTCGTCCGGGTCCGCCGGGAGGGTCCTGCGCTCGCCGGGTGCGGCCGGCGGGGAGGTCGCCGGGACGAGGGCCAGCGGGACGGGGCAGGCGGTGAGCAGTTCCCGGGCCGTGCGGCCGAGCTGGTCGCCGGGCCGGTCGCCGGGCCGGTCGCCGCGGCCGACGACGAGCACCCGGGCCCCGGCCGCCGCCTCCAGCAGGGTCCGGGTGACGGCCCCCAGCCGCAACACCGTCCGCGCGTCGAGGGGTCCCAGACCGCGCAGGGACCGCGCGGCCCCGGCCAGGGCGCGTTCGGCCGGTTCCATCGCGGCGGGGTCCTCGGCGACGGCGAGGACCTGCAGCGGGGCGCGCAGCCCGGCGGCGTGCCGCGCGGCGAAGCGCAGGGCGGCGCGCGCCTGCGGCGAGGCGTCGACCCCGACCAGCACGGGTCGGTCGTCCGGTCGGCTGCGCTCCACGGGGACCAGTCCACCGCAGACGGCCCGCGGTGACCAGGGTCGTTCCTCCCCGGCGGCGTTGTCCACGGCCCGGGCCGCCGGTCCGCGCGGCCCTCAGCAGCGGTCGAACTCGTAGCCCGGCACGCCGCGGGCCAGCAGGTTGCGGTCGCGGTAGACCACCGAGATCCGTGAACCGCGTGCGGCGCAGGCCGCCTGGAAGTTCTCGGGGCCGTCGTCGGAGTACTCGACCTCGATGACGTGGTCGCCGTGGACGGCGGTGTAGTCCGCGCACTCGGCGTAGACCTGGCAGCTCTCGGCGACCGCGAAGTCGAAACCCACCGCGCGCGCCTGCGCCGCGGACGTGCCCGGCGCGTTCTTCTGCGCGATCGCCAGCCCGCGGGCGTGGGCGCGTTCGGCCAGCAGGGTCGCGAAGGCGTACGCGTCGTCCATCGTCAGGAGGTCGCCCGAGCGGGTGGCCGAGTCGAGGTTGTCGGGTTCGACGGCCTGGAACCCGGCGTCGGCGCAGCCGTCGACCCAGCCGCCGACGATGCCGGCCAGCGCGGCCCGCTTCTCGGGGGTGGAGGTGTCGAGCAGGTACTCCCCGGGCCAGCCGTCGTCCTCCACGAGCGCACCGCGGGCGTCGTGCAGCAGCAGGTCGGGGTGCTGGGCGAACCAGTAGCCGTTCTCGTCGGGCTGGGTCTGGAACGCGTTGACGTAGCAGATCGAGTACACGCCGGGCACGGGTTCGGCGGTCCGGTCGCGGCTGACGACGCGGACGTCGGCGGCCGGCGGGTAGGCGCCGCCGAGCTGGTAGTCGGCGACGACGCCGGTGGGCGGCGGCAGCACGGCGGGCGCGCCCGGGACGGTGGGTGCGCTCGTGGGGGCGGTCGCGGAGGTGGTGGGCGCGGGTGCGGCGCTGACGGTCGGGGTGGGCGCGGCCCGCGGCTCGGGAGCGTCCGCCCCGCACGCGCCCAGCCCGGCCAGCAGCAGGACCGGCCAGAGCGGGGGACGGGGGCGCACGTCTGCATCCTGCCCGCCGGCGCTGCCGATCGGGTGAGGGGCACACCTCGTCCGTCAAGCCTGCGCACGACCTCTCCGAACAACCCCCGGAAGCCGATCGTCCGGTGGGCTCGCGCAGGAGGTCGGCTCGTGGGAGTGCAGCGCTCGGCCCGGCGGTCCACCCGTCGGGCGGACGCCGTCGTCGCGCTCGTGCTGGCGCTCGTGGTCGCCGGGTTCGCGCTGCCCCTGCCCGCCGCCGTCACCGTCGCCCTGCTGGGGGCCTGCGGGATCGTCGGGCTCCTGGGGCTCGCGGTCGGCACGCTCGTCCACCGCCCCGCACCGCGGGCCGCGTGGTGGACCCTGTCCGGGGCGGGACTCGTCTTCCTGCTGGGCGTCGCCGTGCGCCCGTGGGCGCTGGCCCAGGACGGGTGGGTGCAGCACCTGGGCGACTTCGTCTCCCTGACCGGCTACTCCACGCTGCTGACCGCCCTCGTGCTGCTGCTGCGCGCCCACGGCGGGCTGCGCCGGGAACTGCTCACCGACGTCCTCGTGCTGACGGCCGCCGGTGCGCTGAGCGCCCTGCGCGTGCTCGTGCTGCCCGGGCTCGCAGCGGCCGGGGTGGACCGCGGCACGGCCGTCCTGGCGGGGCTGTTCCCGCTCGTCGACGTCGTGCTCCTGGGGATCGCGGCCGACCTGGTCATCTCCGACCCCCGCGACCCCCGCCACCGGCTGGTGGCCGCGGGCGTCCTCGCCCTGCTCGTCGGCGACGTCGGCTACTCCCTGGTCGACGTGGGCGCGAACGACGTCCCGCCGCAGGTCACCGACGCCGCCTGGGCCGTGGCCTACCTGCTGCTGGGCGCCTCGGCCCTGCACCCGGCGCGAACGCGGTCCCCCCTCACCCGCCGTCCCCGCGACGACCAGCGGCGCGACGCGTGGAACCTGCCGCGGCTGCTGCTGCTCGGCCTGTCCCTGGCCGTCGTCGTGGTCGCCGTCACCTGGCCCCCCGCCGGGCACCGCGTGCTGTACGGCGTCGCCTCCGGGGCCACCCTGACCACCGTGCTGGGCCTGCTGGTGTTCCGGTCGGTCTCGGCCGTCAACGGCCAAGCCCGGGCGCGCGCGGTCCTGCACCGCCGCGCCAGCCACGACGACCTGACCGACCTGCCCAACCGCGGCGAGGTGCACCGGGCCGGCGCCGCCCTCCTGGCGACCCCCGCGCCGGCGGGCACCGGCCGGTGGGTCCTGTTCTGCGACCTGGACGGCTTCAAGCGCGTCAACGACCGCTGGGGCCACGGCACCGGGGACGGGCTGCTGAAGGTCACCGCGCAGCGGCTGCGCTCGGTGGCGCCCGGAGCCCTCGTCGGCCGGCTCTCCGGCGACGAGTTCGTCCTGGTCACCACCGGCAGCGACGCCGACGTCGTCGCCCTGGCCGCTGCCGTGCTGGAGTCCATCGGGCGACCGGTGCCGCTGCCGGCCGCCGAGGTCGTCGTCACGGGATCGGTCGGCCTGGCCCGCGTCGCCGACGGGGCGCAGGGGGTGGACAGGGCCCTGCAGGACGCCGACGCCGCGATGTACCGGGCGAAGGGGCTGGGACGCAACCGCTGGGCCGTGTTCGACGAGTCCATGCGCTCGGACGCGGGGGACGGCTACGACCTGGAGCTGGCGCTGCGGCAAGCCGTGGCCACCGACGGCTTCGACGTCCACTACCAGCCGGTCGTCGACGTCCGCGACGGCTCGGCCCGCGGGGTCGAGGCCCTGCTGCGCTGGGACCGGCCCGGGGTCGGCCCCCTCTCCCCGGCGGTGTTCGTCCCCGTCCTGGAGGACACCGGGCTCATCGTCGACGTCGGCCGCTCGGTCCTGACCCGCGCGGTGACGCACCTGGCCCGCTGGCGGGCGTCGGGCGTCGTCGACGAGGACTTCACGATGTCCGTCAACGTCTCGCCGCGGCAGCTGTTCGACACCGGGTTCGCGCAGGACCTCGCCGACCTGCTGCGCGCCCGGGACGTGCCCGGCTCGGCCGTCGTCCTCGAACTCACCGAGTCCTGCGTGCTGGAGGGGGACGACGCGACGCTGCGCGTCCTGCACGACCTGCGCGCGCTCGGCGTCGAACTGGCTCTCGACGACTTCGGGACGGGGTACTCCGCGCTCAGCTACCTGCGCGACTTCCCCGTCACGCGCGTCAAGGTCGACCGCAGCTTCGTCAACGGCATCGGCCGTTCCCCGCGCGACGAGGAGGTCGTGCGCGCCGTCGTCGCCGTCAGCACCGCGCTGGGGCTGGCGCTGACCGCCGAAGGGGTCGAGACCCCCGCCCAGCGCGACGCCGTCCTGGCCATGGGCGTCACCCACGGCCAGGGGTGGCTGTGGGCCCGGGCGCTGCCGCCGGCCGAGCTGGCGGCCTGGCTGGGCGCAGGTGCGGGTGCGGGGGAAAAGCGGGTGCCCCTGGGCTGAGCGAGCTGCCACGCTCGCCCGGTGCCAGGACACAGCCGCGAACCCACCACCGCGCCGGGCCTGAACCTGCCGAGGGCGCACGCCGACGCGTGGGCCGTGCACTCCGGGGCCCGGCCCGGCGGGGCGGCCGCCCGGTTGCCGGGGGTCCGGGTGGCGTGCAGCGGAACGCCTCTGGCCCAGTGCAACGGGGCCGACGTCGTCGACGCGGTCCGGGCCGACCCCGGGCAGGTCGCCTCCTGGTTCGCCGCCCGGGGCACGCCGTGGGCGTGGCGGGTGCCGGCCGGCTCCGGCTGGCCCGGTGACCTGCTCGTGGCGCAGCGGCTGGCGGGGGTGCACGCGCACGAGTTCGCTCCCGTGCCGCTGCCCGGCGGGACCACCGTCCGCACCGCCGGCGCGGACGACCTCGACGCGCTCGTGGCCGTCGACGTCGCGGCCTTCGGCGGGGACCCCGCCGGGGCGCGGACGTGGTGCGCCGGGCAGCTGCGGACCCCCGGCGTGGAGGTCGTCCTGGTCACGGGCGCGGTCACGGGCGCAGTCACCGGCGCGCACGGTCCCCTCGCCGCCGCGTACACCGTCGCCTCCGACGGGGACTGCGGACCGGCCGTGCTGCTCGGCGGGGTCGGGGTCGTCCCCGCGGCCCGGCGGCGGGGGATCGCCGCCGGCCTCTCGTCCTGGGCGCTGACCCGCGCCTTCGAGCGCGGGGCCCGGTTCGCGCACCTGCAGCCGGACGACGACGCGGCCGCCCGGGTCTACGCGCGCCTGGGGTTCGCGGAGGGACGGGGCCTGGAGGTCCGCGCCCCGCTGCCCGGGGGGACCCGCGCGGGCGGTACCCGGGGCACCGGTCCCGGCTAGGGTCGGACGGTGCCCAAGAAGAAGAAGCCCCGCGGTCACCCCGCCCGGCACGCGCAGGCTCTGTCCCCGACGTCGCAGATGTCGCCCCTGCGGGCCGGCGGCCGCGTCCTCGGTGACCTGCAGATCGAGTTCCGCCGGTTCCTGGAGGCCGAGCTCGAGCAGGACGGACCGGACGAGGAGGTGATGCCCGTCGAGGACGTCGAGGCGCGCCTCATGGAGTCCCTGGGGTGGTTCGCGCTGAGCTTCGAACTCGACCTCGTCCCGGCCACGGCCCGGCGCTTCGCACCCGCCGACCTCGCGGAACTGTTCACCGAGATCGTGCCCTCGGTGGCCGAGCACAACGAGCTCGACCCGCAGGAGCTCGTCGACGAGACCCGACTGGCCTGGACGTCGTACCTGATGTTCCTGGGGGAGTCCGAGCAGTGGGCCGGTGAACCCGAGGAGCTCGCCGACTGCCTCGACGTCGCCTCCGGCGGGGTCGGGGGCGCGGCCTCCGGTCAGGCCGGGGTCCTGGACGCCCTGGCCGAGGCCGAGGCGAAGGTACCGCTCGCGGACCGCTACGCCGACCTGCGGGCCCTGCCGGTGGTGCAGGGTTTCCTCGCCGCCTTCGACGAACTGGCCGCCGGGGTCGACCTGCGGGGGGCCGAGCTGGCCGAGAGCCCTGCGGTGGACGTGGTGCGGGGCAAGCTGTCCGACGTCCACGAGGTCGACCCGGTCGCCCTCGTGCTCGACCTGGCCGCGAACGGGTCGCTGACCGTCGACGGAGACCGGACGGTGATCGCCGACGCCGACGACCTCGAACGCCGCTACCAGGTGGCGACGTTCGCGCTGGCCGCCGTCGTCACCGGGGTCCTGGCCAGCACCTCCTCGCCCGCCGCGATCGTCGGCGCGCTCACGGTGGTCACCTCCTCGGTGCTGCAGCCCATGACGTCGGCGGAGCTGCGCGGGTTCCTGGAGGACTCCGGGGACGCTGCGGAGTTCGAGGTCACCGCCGGGCGCGTCGCGCGGCTCGTCGAGCTGGGCGTCCTGTCCCCGGTGGAACCCTGGACGGCCCGGCCCGGTTTCGCCGGGGCCGTGCTCGACGTCGTCGACGGTTTCTTCCGTCCCGAGGAGGAGCCCGAGCAGGAGGTCCAGCAGGCCCCTCAGGAGGGGTGAGGCAGTTCCCGCCGGTACCGGCTGGGCGCCACGCCCAGCACCCGGCGGAACTCGTTCGTCAGGTGGGCGTGGTCGGCGTAGCCGAGGTCGGCGGCGATGCGCGCCAGGTCTGCGCCGGGGTCGGCGCGCACGCGTTCGGCGGCCTCCTGCAGGCGCCGGCGGCGGATCAGCGCCGCCGGCGGCAGCCCCACGTACCGGCGCGCCAGCCGTTGCAGCGTCCGGGGGGAACGGCCCAGCCGGGCGGCCGCGTCCTCCAGCCGCACGATCGCCGGGTCCGCCTCCACGACGGCGACGAGCTCGTTCGCGGCACGGCCCTCGTCCCCGACCGGGCCCACCCGCTCGGCGATCCAGCGGCCGAGCGCCCCCGCGGCCGCCTCGAGCCGCCCGGCGCCCACCTCGGCGCTCACGAGCCGGTGCAGCCCGGGCGCCTCGATCCGGCGGTAGCCGTCCCGGTCGGCGGCCGGGTCCGGGGAGAAGGCCGGGACGGCCGCGGGGTGCAGGAGCGCGCCGACGGCCCAGCCGCGCCCGCGCAGGTCCTGGTGCGAGGCCCGGGTCGTCGGCCCGGCGAAACCCGCGGACCCGTCCTCGCGGGAGTCGACGACGACGTTGCCGGCGGGGAACCCGACGACGTGCTGGCGCGAGACCCGCCCAGGTTCCACGTCCCACTGCGGGATCCAGAACCAGCGCACGACCTCGGCGAACTCCGGCGGGGCGGCCAGCCGCGTCAGCTTCGGCAGCCGCGCCGGGTAGAGGACGCCCAGGGTGGCACGGCCGGGGACGCTCACGTCCGGCAGCGTACTGGCGCGAATGTCCAAGCGCCGGGGTTCGCCGGGGGAGCAGGGTGGGTCCCATGACCACTGGAGAACACACGACCGACGGTGTCCCGCACGGGATGACGAGCCTGACGCCCTTCCTCGCCGTCCCCGGGGCGCGCGAGGCCATCGAGTTCTACCGCGACGTCTTCGGCGCCCGCGTCGTCGACGTCACCGACGTCGGCGGGGTCGTCGTGCACGCCGACCTCGACTTCGGGAACGGCCACCTGCAGCTCGGCGAACCCAACCCCGCGTACCACCTCGTCGCCGCCCCCGCCGGCGAGGACGACTGCTGCTCGCTGGGGTTCTACTGCGCCGACGTCGACGCCGTCGTGGCCCGCGCCGAGGCCGCGGGGGCCACGGTGCGCGAACCGGCGACGACCTTCGTCTCCGGCGACCGGTTCGCCAGCCTGCGCGACCCGTTCGGGGTGCGCTGGTCGGTCATGACCCGCGTGGAGGACCTGTCCGAGGCCGAGAGCGCCGCGCGGGTGCGGGAGTGGGCGGCCTCGCTGGGGTGAGCCGCCGCCGGGCCGAGGCGTCAGCGCAGCGCCGCGCGGGCCCGGTCCTTGATCGCGGTGATGACCTCGGTCTTGGCGTCGGCGTAGTCGTTCGTGTCCGTCCACCGGCGGGTCATCAGCGCCCGCTTGGTGTCCTCGTACAGCCGCCGGTCGGCGGCGTCGGCGCGCAGGTGGTCGCGCAGCAGCAGGTACTCGCCCACGGCCGGCGCGTCGCGCTCGTAGACGTGCACGTGGACGTCGCGGGCCGGGGTCCGCACCAGGCGGTGCCCCGGCTCGCGGACCCGCAGCACGTACCCCGCGGCCAGCAGCTGGCCGAGGTAGTCCTCCTCGGCCGTGATGTCGTCGACGGTCACGAGGACGTCGACGACGGGTTTCGCCGCCAGGCCCGGGACCGACGTGGACCCGATGTGCTCGACACCGACGTGCGGCAGCACGGCGCGGATGCGGTCGCGGTGCCGGCCGAACCGCTCGGGCCAGCGCGGGTCGGGTTCGTGCAGGGCGACCTCGAGGGGTTCGGCGCCCCCGACGATCTCGACGGTGCTCACGTCCGGTCGTCTCGGGGTGCGGCGCGGGGTCACCGCACCATCATCACCGGCGCCGGACCCTCCCCGTCCCACACCCGCCGCACAGCCGGCGCACCGGTGTGACGGAGGAGCCCGGCGCACGCTCGGGTCGTGGACGAAGCGGACGGGACGCGCCCCCGGGGTACGGCGCGCGCACGGTGGATCACGGCGGGGGTGGTGGCCGGCGGGGTGCTCGTCACGGCCGGGGCGACGACGGCCTTCGCGGTCGCCTCGAACGACACGGGCACGACGACCACGACGGGCACGACGAGCACCACGGGCACCACCTCCACCGACTCGGGCTCCTCGGGGTCGACCTCGTGGGCGCCCGGCGGTTCCGGGACGTCGGCCGGTTCCACCTCGGGGTCGGCCACCTCCGGCGGTTCGTGATGCCGCTCGTGGAGACGCTGCCCGTGACCGACGGCGTCGCGCAGTGGGACCTGTGGGGGACCACGGCCCGGATCGTCGTCGACGACCCCGCGGCCCTGCCGGCCGCCCGCGGCCTGGTCGTCTCCGAGCTGCAGCGCGTCGACGACGCCTGCAACCGCTTCCGCGCCGACTCCGAGCTCGCCCGGCTGGTCCCGGACCGGTGGACGACGGTCTCGCCGGTCCTCGCGGACCTGCTCGCCGAGGCGTTGCGCGCCGCCCGCCGCACCGACGGCGACGTCGACCCCACCCTCGGGGACGCGCTGTCCGCCCTCGGGTACGACCGCCCGCTCGCGCAGTTCCGGCACGGGCAGGTGCAGGTCCGGGTCCTCACCCGGGAACGCCGCGACTGGCGCTCGGTGGAGCTCGACGGCGACCGCGTGCGGGTCCCGGACCGCGTCCACCTCGACCTCGGGGCGACCGCCAAGGCCGTGGCCGCCGACCGGTGCGCCGACCTGGTCCGCGCGCAGCTCGGCGTCGGGGTCCTCGTGGCCCTCGGCGGGGACGTCGCGACCGCCGGGGCGGACCCCTGGCAGGTGCGGGTCAGCGACGGTCCCGGGGAACCCGAGCAGGTCGTGGAACTGCCCGCCGGGGCCGCGCTGGCCACCTCCAGCACCCGGTCCCGGCGCTGGCGGTGCGGGACGCGCGAACTGCACCACGTCCTGGACCCCCGCACCCTGTCGCCCGCCGAACCGGTGTGGCGCACCGTGTCCGTCGCGGCCGCGCGGTGCGTCGAGGCGAACACCGCGACGACCGCCGCCCTCGTGCGGGGCCGCGCGGCCCTGCCGTGGTTCGCGGCGGCCGACGTGAGCGCCCGGTTCGTCACCGCCGGCGGCGAGGTGCTCACGACGGGGCGGTGGCCCTCGTGATCCCGGAGTTCCCGTGGTTCCTGTCCCGCGCCAGCGGGCTGGTGCTGCTGCCGCTGTTCACCACCGTCGTCGTCCTGGGGATCCTCACCCGCGGCGGCCGCCGGCTCGGGACCGCGCCGCGGTTCGTGACGCCCGTCGTCCACCGCGGCCTCGCCCTGGCCGCCCTGGGTTTCCTGCTCGTGCACGTCACCAGCGTCGTCGCCGACGGCTACGTCGACGTCTCCGTGCTCGACGCGCTCGTGCCCTTCGCCGGCTCCTACCACCGGTTCTGGACCGGCCTGGGGACCCTGGCGCTCCTCCTGCTCGTCGCGCTCGTCGCCACGAGCCTGGCCCGGGTCCGCCTCGGCCGCCGCGTCTGGCGGGCCGTGCACGCCCTGGCCTGGCCGTTCTTCGCGCTCAGCCTCGCCCACGGCCTCGGGGTCGGCAGCGACACCCGCACCTGGTGGGGCCTGGCGCTGTCGGCCGGCTGCGCCGTCGCCGTCGTCACCGCCGTGCTCACCGGCCGCCGCCGCCCCTCCTGGCGCCCGGCCGCACCCGCCCGCCGTCCCGCCGTCCTGGAAGGAGCCGACCGGTGATCCTGCCGCGCCAGACCCCCGACCGTCCCTGGTCCCTGGACCGCCACCTCGCCGAGCACGGCACCCGGCGCGTCCCCGACCTCCTCGACCTGGTGCACCGCAGCGGGCTGCGCGGGCGCGGGGGAGCGGCGCGCCTGGTCGCCGACGAGCTCGTCCGCGTCCGCGACGAGGTCCACGCCACCGGCCGCCCCGGCGTGGTCGTCGTCAACGGGGTGGAGGGCGAACCGCTGTCGCGCAAGGACGTCACCCTGCTGGCGACGGTCCCGCACCTCGTCCTCGACGGCGCCCTGGCCGCCGCCGGGCTCGTCGGGGCCACCGACGTCGTGGTGTGCACCGCCGAGGGCCCCGTCCTGCAGGGCGTCCGGCGGGCGCTCGCGCAACGGCCGGCCGCTCCGGTGCGGCTGCACGCGGCGCCCGCCGCCGCGGGTTTCGTCGCCGGTCAGGAATCGGCCGTCGTGGCCCACCTCGACGGGTTCGCCGCACGACCGCGAGGCACCGGTGTCCCGTTGTGGCGCAAGGGCTTGGCTGGACGGCCGACCGTGGTGAAGAACGTCGAGACCCTCGCCCGGCTCGGTCACCTCGCCGCCCACGGCCACCAGCCCGACACGGTGCTGCTGACCCTGGCGGCGCCGTCCGGGCCCCGGGTCGTGGAGGTGTCGGCCGGCACCCCGCTCGACCTCGTGCTCACCGGGCACGGTCTCGACGCCCGCGGCGGTGCGCTGCTGGGCGGCTTCCACGGGACCTGGCTCGGCCCGGCCGACCTCGGGACGCCCCTGACGGTCGACGGGGTGCGCGCGGGGGTCGTGCGGCCGGTCGCGGCGGGGGAGTGCGCCCTCGGCGTGTGCGCGGACGCGGTGCGCTTCCTGGCCGGCGAGTCCGTGCGCCAGTGCGGTCCCTGCACCTTCGGGATGCCGCGGCTGGCGGACCTGACCGGCGCCCTCGCCGGGTGCCGGCTCGACGCGGCCGGGCTGCGGGAACTGCGCCGCACCGTCGGTCTGCTCGCCGACCGCGGCGCCTGCCGGCACCCCGACGCGAGCGCGCGCACCGTCGCCGGGGCGCTCGTGGCCTTCGCCGACGAGGTCGACGCCCACCTCGCCGGGGCGTGCGTGGCCGGGCGGGCGGTGGCCGCGTGAACCCCGCACCGGGTCCCGCGCACGAGCTGCGCATCGACTTCGCGGCGTGCGACGGGCACGGGGCCTGCGCCGACCTGCTGCCCGAGCTGCTGGCCACCGACGACTGGGGGTTCCCGCGCGTCCGCGGCGGCGGCCGCCGGGCTCTCGTGCCCGACGCCCTGCTCCGCGCCGCCCGGGAGGCCGAACGGTGCTGCCCGGTCCTCGCGCTGCGCGTTGACCGCCGCACGACCGCTGGCTAGTTTCGGGACCAGGGGCCCCGCACGGCCCCGGGTGGAGCGGAGGGCACGTGAGCGGTCGCAAACCCGCGGGCAGTTCCTTCGAGGACTGGGTCGAGCGCCAGGTCCGCGAGGCCACCGAGCGCGGCGAGTTCGACCACCTGCCCGGTGCGGGCGCGCCGCTGCCCGGGCTGGACCGCGCCTTCTCCGCCGACCGGTGGGCCGCCGACAAGGCCCGGCGCGAGGGCTTCGACGTCACGGGGATGCTGCCGCCGGCCCTGGCCCTGCGGCGCGAACGGGAGGTCCTGCTGCGCGACGTCCACCAGCTCGTCTCCGAGCGGGCCGTGCGCGACGTCGTCACCGACTTCAACGACCGCGTGCGCGAGCAGTACCGGCGCCCGGCCGACGGACCGCTCGTCGTGATCGCCCTGCTCGACGTCGAGGCGCTCGTGGCCGAGTGGCACCGCCGGCGCCCGCCCGCACCGGCCCCGGCGACCACGCAGGCACCCCCGGTGCGAGGCGTCCGGCGGTGGTGGCGCCGGATCCGGGGCAGCCACCCGCAGTGAGCGCCGCGCTGCGGTGCGCGGTCGCGGGCCCCCCGAACCGGGGGAACTCCACCCGGGAGGTGCCGGGGCGTCCACGGATCTCGTCGTGGTGCCACATCCTGGCTGTCGTCGCGCTGCGCGACGCGGGGCGAGGAGGACACGTGGACGAGCGCACGTCACCGTCGGGCGGCACCTGGCCCGTCCCGCTGGCGACGGTCCTGCTCGCCCTCGAGGAGACCGACGAGGTCGACCTCGACCTCGGGGCCGACGGCGTCCTGCACGTCCGCCGGAGCCCGGCGCCCGCGCCCGCGGCGCGGCGGGCCCAGCCGGTCCCTGGCACCCCGCCCGCGCTGGACGCCCTGTCCCGGCGCGTGCTCGCCCTCGTCGCCGCCGGCGAACCCGCCGCCGTCGTGGCCGACCGGCTCGGGGTGGGCATCGCCGACGTCGCCGACGTGCTGCGGGGCCTGCGGACCCGCTACGGCGTCGGCTCCACGACCGCCGCGGTCCAGGCCGCGCGCCGCACCGGGGACCTGCGGCGGGACTAACCTCGCCGCGTGGACCTGTCCTGCGTCGTCCTCAACGACCTGCACCCGACCGCCTTCACCGCCACCGCCCGCACCGCCGAGGAGGCCGGGCTGCGGACCGTGTTCAGCTACGACCACCTGTCGTGGCGCGACTTCCGCGACGGCCCCTGGTACGCCGCCGTCCCCCTGCTCGCCGCGGCCGCGGCCGCCACGGAGGACGTCCGGCTCGGCACCCTCGTCGCCTCCCCGAACTACCGCCACCCCGTGACGTTCGCCCACGAGGTCATGACCCTCGACCAGCTCTCCGGTGGCCGGTTCGAGCTCGGCGTCGGCGCCGGCACCTCCGCCGCGGACGCCGCCGTCCTCGGCCTGCCCGCCCTCACCCCGCGCCGGCGCCAGGAACGCTTCGAGGAGTGGACGCTGCTGCTGCGCACCCTCCTGACCCGGCGCGCCACGGACGCGGAAGGGGAGCACTACACCGCCGTGGACGCGCGCAACGTCCCCGGCCCCGTCCACGGCCGGGTCCCGCTGACCGTGGCGGCCGCCGGGCCCCGCGGCATGCGCTTCGCCGCCCGCACCGGCGACGGCTGGGTCACCTACGGCGAGGAGGGTCCGGACGCCGTCGAGCGCTTCACCGCACCGCTGGCCCGCTTCCAGGCCGTCGAGGGAGCCGGGGGAGTCCGCAAGGTCGCGCTCCTCGGCCTCGACGAGCGCGAGGCCTACGACGACTACCCGGCGTTCGCGACGGCGCTGGCCGACGCGGGGTTCGACGAGGTCTGCGTGCACTGGCCGCGTCCGGACGGGCGGGGACTGCCCGCCGCCGAGCTGGACACGGTGCTGGCCCACCACCGGTAGACGTGAGAGCGCCCGGGTGCGACCTGTTCGGCAGCACCCGGGCGCGTCCGGGGGTCCCTCGCGGGACGGGCTCAGGCCAGCGTCAGCTCGACCGTCGCGAAGGAGTGCGCGGGCAGGTCCACCACCAGGGTGGACCCCTCCCGCCGGGCGCCGTCGAAGGCGGCCGGGGCGACGGCCCCGGGGTCCTCGACGGTGTTGTGGGCCTGCGGGGTCGGCGCCGCGAGCAGCCGCGCCGCACCGACCTGCCAGTCCCGGCCGCGCAGGTCGAGACGGACCGTGGCGGGGCCGTCCAGGTCCAGGTTCGTCAGCGACACCAGCGCGCTGCCGTCGCGCGAGCTCACCGACGTCGACAGGGTCGGGTAGGACCCGTGGTCGCCCTCGGACCGGGCGTCGGCCGACGTGACCTGCACCGGATGGTGCGTGGCGTCCTGGTGGCCGGCGTTCATGGCGAACACGTGGTACGTCGGGGTGAGCACCATCTGCGCCCCGTCGGTCAGCACCATGGCCTGCAGCACGTTGACCGTCTGGGCGATGTTGGCCATGACGAGCCGGCGCGCGTTGGCGTGGAACACGTCGAAGTGCAGCCCCGCCACGAGCGCGTCGCGCATGGTGTTCTGCTGGAACAGGAACCCGGGGTTGGTGCCGGGTTCGACGTCCCACCAGGTGCCCCACTCGTCGCACACCAGGCCGACGGTGGCGTCCGGGTCGTAGGCGTCCATGACGCGGGAGTGGCCGCGGACGATCTCGTCGATGCGCCAGGCGTTGACCATCGTCGCGTGGTACTCGTCGGCGTCGAACCCCGTCGCCGAGCCCTTGTGCTTCCAGTCGTCGCTGGCGTGCGTGTAGTAGTGGAACGACAGCGCCTGCCAGCGCTGGTGGTGCCGCTCCTCGACCGGCCCGCCGAGGGTGCTGATCGACTTCATCAGCGTCTCGGTCCACGCGTAGTCGTCCCGGTTGGGGCCGGCCGCGATCCGGTACAGCTCGTTGCCGTCGTGGTTGCGGCAGTACGTCGCGAACTGCGAGGCGAGCTGGGCGTACTGCTCGGCGGTCATGTTTCCGCCGCAGCCCCAGGACTCGTTGCCGATGCCCCAGAAGGGGACCTTCCACGGCTCGGCGTGGCCGTGCTCGGCGCGCAGCCGCGACATGGGGGCGTCCCCGGACCGCGTGAGGTACTCGACCCAGTCGGCCATCTCCGCGACCGTCCCGGACCCCACGTTGCCCGACACGTACGGCTGCGCGCCCAGCAGCTCGCACAGCCGCATGAACTCGTGCGTGCCGAAGGAGTTGTCCTCGACGACGTCACCCCAGTGGGTGTTCACCATCGAGGGCCGTTCCTCGCGCGGGCCGACGCCGTTCATCCAGTGGTACTCATCGGCGAAGCAGCCCCCGGGCCAGCGCAGGTTCGGGATCGAGATGTCCTTCAGGGCCTGCACGACGTCGTCGCGGATCCCCGCCGAGTTCTGGATCCCGGAGTCCTCCCCGACCCAGAACCCCTCGTAGATGCAGCGGCCGAGGTGCTCGGCGAAGTGGCCGTAAAGGTGGCGGCTGATGGTCGGTCCGGCGACGTCGAGGTCGACGACGCCGTTCAGGGAAGTCACAGGTGGTTCAGCCCTTCAGGCCGGTTCCGGCGACGCCCTCGACGATGCGGCGCTGGAAGATGAGGAACAGGATGACCAGCGGCAGCGCACCCAGCAGCGAGGACGCCTGGATGTCGGAGTAGCGCTGGCCGAAGGAGCCCTGGACGGTGGCCAGACCCACGGGGATGGTCATGAGCTTGGGGTTGGACACCACGAACAACGGCAGCAGCAGGTTGTTCCAGACGTTGACGAAGGTCAGGATGCCCATGGCCGAGATCACCGGCTTGGACAGCGGCATGATGACCGAGCGGTAGATGCGCCAGTAGCCGGCCCCGTCCAGGCGGGCGGCCTCCTCCAGCTCCACGGGCAGGCCGTCGAAGAACTGCTTGAACACGAAGACCGCGATGACCGCCGGCACCTGCGGCAGGATCACCGCCCAGTAGGTGTTGAGCAGGTGGACCGCACCGAGGCCCTCGAAGATCGGGACGATGAGGACCTGACCGGGGATCATGATGCCCAGCAGCATGACCCCGAAGACGACGTTGCGGCCGCGGAAGCGCAGCCGGGACAGCGCGTACCCGGCCATCGAGGCGAAGACGACGGTCAGGACGACGGTGATCGCGGAGGTGAGGAAGCTGGCCAGGTACCAGTTCCAGATGTCGCCACCCTCGAGCAGCGCCAGGTAGGAGGCCAGCGTCGGGCTGGTGTCCTTGAGGATCGCCGGGGTGCCGAGCGCGGAGACCGCGTTCGTCGTGAACGAGGTCTTGATCGCCCACAGGCTCGGGATGAGCCAGACGACCGCGAAGACCCCCAGCACCACTCCGCAGACGATGTTGAAGGTGCGCGTGGAGTTCCCCGACGGCGTCCGGGGTGCGCGGGCGGGAGGGGCTGCGGCGGAGATGCCGGACCCTGTCGTGGTCGCCATGTCAGGCCGTCCTCTCCTGGTTGCGCTCGATGAGCTGGCGGATGGCGGCGATCGCCAGGATCACGATGAACAGCAGCACCGCGGCCGCCGACGCCGCACCGCTGCGGAAGTCGGTGAAGGCGGTGTTGGTGATCAGGCCGATGGCGGTCTGGGTCGACGTGCCCGGCCCGCCGGAGGTCATGAGGTAGACCTGGTCGAAGATCTTCAGGCTCGCGATGATCTGCAGCACGATGATCAGCGACGTCGTCCGGCTGAGCAGCGGGATGGTGATGTACCGGATCTGCTGCCAGGGGGTCGTGCCGTCGATGGCCGCCGCCTCGTACAGCTCGCGGGGGATGTCCTGCAGGCCGGCCAGGTACAGGATGAAGTTGAACCCGATCGTCCACCACAGGGTGGCGATCGCGACGCCGACCATCGCGGTCTTGGGGTCGGCCAGGACGGGCGTCGGGGCCGCGTTGCCCAGCCAGGTCTGGATCTGGGCGAACAGGCCGTTGCCGGGGGCGTAGATGAAGACCCAGATCAGGGAGATGGTCGCCGACGGCAGGATGAAGGGGACGAAGAACGCCAGCCGGAAGAACCACTGACCGCGCCGGACGCGGTTGGCCAGCACGGCGAAGACGAAGGCCAGCACGACCAGCGGCGGCACCGTGTACAGCGTGAACTGCAGGGTGTGCCACATGTCGTCCCAGAACTCGCGCTTGGTCAGCATCTCCTGGTAGTTCGCGAACCCCGCGAAGCTGCCCAGGCCCGACTTGGCGATGCTCGTGTTGAAGAAGCTCGAAATGGCCATGTAGATCGTGGGCACCACGAGGAACAGGGCGAAGAAGAGGACGAACGGGGCGAGGAACAGCCACGCGGGCTTGTTGTCGGCGTACCGCGGGCGGGCGCCTCCGCGGGCCGCCAGCGAGACGGCGCCTGCGGAGGTGGTGGTCTGGGTGCTCACCGGGAGACCTCCAGGGGGGCGGGTCGCGAGCCGGTCGCGACGGGGGTACCGGCGCTCACAGCGGGTTCGCCGTGCTCGCGTAGGACTGCAGCTGCGACCGGATGGACGAGATCGCGGCCGAGGGGCTGGACAGGCCCTGCTGGACCAGGCCGATCTGTGCTCCGACGATGTTCTCGAAGTTCGACCCGGAGCCGGAGTACCACGCCGGGGCGTCGTAGACGGCGACGTCGGCCGCCGAGGCGTAGTCGGCCTGCGGCTCCAGCGCCTTGTACTCGTCGCTGTCCAGGGTCGGCAGGTAGGCCGGGACGTGACCGCCGGCGGCCCAGGTCATGCTCTGGTCGAGCATCGACTTGATGAAGCCCATGGCCCGCTGCACCTGCTCGGGGGAGCGCTCCATCTTCGGCAGGACGAAGGTGTGCGAGTCCGCTTGCGCGGCCGGTTTGTCGAAGACCGTGGGGACCGGCACCATGCCGAACTTCAGGTCCTTGATCCCCTGCGCGGTGGTGATCTCCCACTCGCCCTGCAGGTAGAAGGCCGACTTCCCGGTGAACATGTCGGTCTGCGACCCGGCGTAGTCGGCGGCCTTGCTGATGAGGCCGTCGTTGGCCAGCTTCTGGATGTACTCCAGCGTCTTGGCGGTCAGGTCCTCGTTGAAGGTGATCTTCGTCCCGCCGTCGGAGAGGAAGTCGGTGGCCCCCTCCTGCTGGGAGTAGAGGGTCTGGAAGAAGCGCCAGGGCGTGGCGAACTCGTTGACGTTGGCCACGCTGAGGCCCAGGCCGCCGGTGGCCTGCTTGGCCGCCTTCAGGGCGGCCTCCCACTCCTCCACGCCCTGGATGGGCTTGAGCTTGCCCTCGCCGTCGAGCAGCCCGGCCTTCTGGCAGACGTCGACGTTGTAGAACATGACGAAGGGGTGGGTGTCCAGCGGGACGGTCCAGTCCTGGTCGTTCACCTTCTGGGCCGCCCAGACCTTCTGGTTGAAGTCCGCCGACGTGAGCCCGACCGTGCTCAGCATGTCCTCGGTGATCGGCGTGAGCAGACCCGCCTGGGCCAGGTTGGCCGCCCGCGTCAGGTGGGCGACGGCGACGTCCGGCGGCTGGTCGCCGATCGTGGCGAGGGAGACCTTGGTGTAGTACGGGTTGCCCCAGGCGAACGTGGCCGCGACCAGCGAGTCCGGCCTGCTCTGCTGCTGGCGGTACTCGTCCAGCATGGTCTGCAGGCGGGCGCCGTCGCCACCGCCGAAGAGGTTCCAGAAGGTGACCGTGCCGGGGTCGAGCTGGCTGCCGGCCAGGCCCGCGGCCAGGGGGGAACCGCACCCGGCCGTCGCCGCGACGAGGCCCAGACCACCGGCCGCGAGACCACCGCGCAGGAGGTTGCGCCGGCTGAGGACACCCCGGGCGGGGGGTGTCGGGGGATGACTGTTCACGCGTGTCCGTCCCTGCCGTCGTTGGCGGTCGGTGCCCACCGGGTCGGGGGCACCGGCTGACCAGGAACCGCTCTGTCCCGGTCAGTGGGGTGGAAGGTAGCACGCGCTTTGCAACGCTGCATAGATCGACGCACCACACCCTTGCAACGATGTACGACGGGGGGCAGACTGGTCCCGCACGCACATCATCGACGAGGAGAAGCACGTGCCCCCCACCTCCGCAGCCCAGCCCCGTCCCGAGCACCCGCGGCCCTCGATGGTCCGCCGCGACTGGGTGAACCTCAACGGGACCTGGGAGTTCGAGTTCGACCACGGCGACTCCGGGCTCGAACGCGGGCTCCGCGACCGCCCGCTGAACGCGACCATCACCGTGCCCTTCGCCCCCGAGTCCGAGCTGTCCGGCATCGGCGAGACCGACTTCGTCGCCGCCGTCTGGTACCGCCGCGAGGTCACGATCCCCGCCGAGTGGGCCGGGCGGCGCACCCTGCTGCACTTCGGCGCCGTCGACCACGACGCCACCGTCTGGGTCGACGGGGAGGAGGTCGTGCGCCACCGCGGCGGCTTCACCCCGTTCACCGCCGACCTCGGCCACCGCACGGGGACGGTCACCGTCGTCGTGCGGGCCCGCGACGACCACCGCGGCCCGCAGGCCCGCGGCAAGCAGTCCACCCGCTACGACAACTACGAGTGCCTCTACACGCGCACCACGGGCATCTGGCAGACCGTCTGGGCCGAACCCGTCCCCGACGTCAGCCTCGGCCGGCCCCGCCTGACGCCCGACGTCGCCGGCAGCACCTTCCACCTCGAGCAGCCCCTGCGCCGCAGCCACACCGGCTCCGTGGGCGACCGCGCGGGCTGGACGCTGTCCGCGCAGGTCCGCGACGGCGACGGCGTCGTGGCCGAGGCGAGCGTGCGCGCCGACCTCGACCTCTCACCCCGCCTGACGCTGCCCGTGCCCGCCGACCGCGTGCGGCTGTGGGGGCCCGAGGACCCGCACCTGTACGACGTCACCGTGACCCTGACCGACGCCGCGGGCGAGGTGGTCGACACCGTCGAGACCTACGCCGGCCTGCGCTCGGTGAGCATCGACGGCAAGGCCGTCCTGCTCAACGGCCGGCCCGTCTTCCAGCGGCTCGTGCTCGACCAGGGGTACTACCCCGACGGCCTCATGACCGCCCCGACCGACGAGGCGCTGCGCCGCGACATCGAGCTGTCCCTGGCCGCGGGCTTCAACGGGGCCCGGCTGCACCAGAAGGTCTTCGAGGAGCGGTTCCTGCACCACGCCGACCGGCTCGGCTACCTCGTGTGGGGCGAGTTCGGGGACTGGGGAGCCGTCGAGGAGGGCACCTCGGTGCGCGGGGAGCACCAGCGGCCCACGCCGAACTTCATCGCGCAGTGGCTGGAGGCGCTCGAACGCGACTACTCCCACCCCTCGATCGTCGGCTGGTGCGGCCTGAACGAGACCCGCCAGGAGCTGACCGACCGCGGGCAGGTCCTCGACGACGTGACGCGCGCGATGTTCCTGGCCGCCAAGGCCATGGACACCTCCCGTCCGGTCCTCGACGCCTCCGGGTACTCCCACCGCGTCCTGGAGTCCGACGTGTGGGACTCGCACAACTACACCCAGGACCCGGCGAAGTTCGCCCAGGAGGTGGGGGGGCTCGCGCAGGACCGGCCCCACACCAACTACGGAGGCCACGAACCCGACTACGGCCGCGAGGGCGTCGTCTGGTCGCTGCCGTACCAGGGCCAGCCGTGGTTCTGCAGCGAGTTCGGCGGCATCTGGTGGCGCCCGGACGCCGCCGCCTCGAACCCCGACCTCGACCGCAGCGCCACGTCGTCCTGGGGCTACGGCGAGCCCCCGCGCACCGAGGAGGAGTTCCACCACCGCTTCGAGGGGCTCACCGGCGCGCTGCTGAACGACCCGCTGATGTTCGGCTACTGCTACACCCAGCTCACCGACGTGTTCCAGGAGCAGAACGGCGTCTACTCCTTCGACCGCTCCGACAAGCTCGACGTGGCCCGGGTGCGGGCGGCGCAGACGCGGCCGGCGGCCATCGAGAAGTAGTAGCGCGGCCCGGGGGTTCGGATCGTGGACGCATCGCGCCAAACCTATCGGCGTGATGCATCCACGACCCGGCCCGCGAGCCGAGCCCGACGCGTCAGTACACGTCGCGCACGTAGCGCTTGGACCGCTTCAGGTCGTTGACGTACGCCGCCGCGTCGTCGGCGCCGCGCCCGCGGTGCTCGGCGACGACGTCGTGCAGAGCGGCGTCCACGTCCCGGGCCATCCGCGACGCGTCACCGCAGACGAACACCGACCCGCCGTCCTCCAGCCAGGAGAACAGCTCCTTGGAGTTCTCCCGCATCCGCGTCTGCACGTAGACCTTCTCGGCCTGGTCGCGGGAGAACGCGAGGTCGAGGCGGGTCAGCACGCCGGAGGCCTGGAACTCTTCGAGCTCGTCGGCGTAGATGAAGTCGTCGGCGCGGTGCTGGTCGCCGAAGAACAACCAGTTGCGCCCGCCCGCCCCGCGCCCGGCCCGTTCCTGCAGGAAGGCCCGGAACGGGGCGATGCCGGTGCCGGGGCCGATCATCACGACGGGGGCGTCGTCGTCGGCGGGCAGCCGGAACGCGGCGTTGGGCTGCAGGAAGATCCCGACGGGGTCGTCCTCGCCGAGCCGGTCGGCGAGGTAGGTGGAGCAGACCCCGAGGTGCTCTCGCTCGGTGCCGTGCCGGACGGCCGCGACGGTCAGGTGGATGCGGTCCGGGCTGGCCAGCGGCGACGAGGAGATCGAGTAGGCGCGGTGCGTCAGGGGACGCACCAGCCCGGCGAGCGCGTCGACGTCGACCCCGTGGTCGGGGTGCAGGCGCAGCAGGTCCAGGACGTCCCTGCCCCACAACCAGTTCTCCAGCAGGCCCTTGTCGTCGTGGGCGATGACGGCGGCGAGCTCGGAGTCGGGGTGGCGTTCGGCGAGACGGGCCACGAGGTCCTTCGAGGGTGCCGAGATCTCCCAGTGGCTGCCGAGCTGCTCGCGCAGCGGCACCCCGGACACGTCCTGGTCGGGGTCGAACCCGAGCTCGGCCAGCAGCGCGTCCACCAGCGCGGGGGAGTTGCGCGGCACGACGGCCAGAGCGTCACCGGCGGCGTACTCGATGCCGGAGCCGGCGAGGTCGAGTTCGAGGTGCCGGATCTCCTTGGCGCTGCCCGCCCCGGACAGGACCCGGTTGACCCGCAGCCTCGAGGGGTAGGGGTTCTTCCGGTTCCACTTCGACCGCTCCCGGCGCACGGGCGCGGCGGGGGCCGGGACGGGCGCGGACCCGGCCTCGGCGGCCAGCAGGCCCACGACCCGCCCGGTCCACTCCGCCGCGGGGTCCTCGAACTCCACGTCGCAGTCCACGCGGGGTGCGACCCGCGTCGCCCCCAGCTGCTCGAAGCGCAGGTCGAACAGCCTGCCGGCCTGGCAGAACTCGTCGTAGCCGCTGTCCCCGAGGGCGAGCACGGAGAACCTCAGGCCCTCCAGGCGGGGCGCCGTCGGGGAGGCCAGGGCCTCCCAGAACAGCTCGGCGTTGTCGGGCATCTCGCCCTCGCCGTAGGTGGAGGTCACGACCAGGACCCGCTGCATCGCGGCGAGGTCCTCCAGCGACACGTCGTCCAGCACCCGCGCGGTGCCGCCCAGGCCCTGGGCCCGCAGCGCCGCGACGACGTCCTCGGCGACCCGTTCGGAGTTGCCCGTCTGCGAGCCGTACAGGACCTCGACGGTGACGGTCGCCGCGGGTTTCGCCGCGGTGTTCCGCCGCGCCGAGGAGACCCCGGCGAGGAACCCCGCCAGCCACACCTGCTGCCCGGCGGAGAAGGGCGCGTCGGCCGGGATCAGGAGGCCGTTGCCGGTGGTGCTCGCGGCGGTCACTGGACGATCCTCTCGGCGCGCCCGGCCAGGTCGTCCAGGGCGGCGGTGGTCAGCAGTTCGTCGAAGCGCGCCCAGCGCGAGGACCCGAAGCGCTCGGTGTTCCGGGCGTGCTGGTGCATGATCCAGCCGTACGTGCCGGGGGCGTCCGTGCTGCGGTTGTTGCGCAGCACGAGCGAACGCTTGTAGTCGTCGAGGCGCTTGGCGGCGACGAGCGTCGCCAGTTCGGCGTCCTCGAACGGTTCGAGCGTGTCCCGCAGGTACTTCAGGACCTTCTGCACGACGAAGAAGTCCTCGGTGAGGACCAGCTTGCGCACCGCGGAGGTGACGCGCGGGTCGTCCGGGCCGGTGGCGTCGGGGACGCGTTCGAGCGCGAGGTCCTGCGCGGCCGACAGCACCACGAAGGAGGACAGCAGGGCGAAGGTGTCCGCGGCCCCGCCGGCCCCGGCCGCCGGGGTGCGGCCACCGGCGACCGGACGGCCCTGCCGGTAGTCCTGCTTGAAGGACCGCAGCTTCTCGCCCGCCACCGACGTCGCGAGCTCGTCGAGCAGTTCCCGGCGGGTGGCGGCGGCCGCGATCGCGTCGACGTCCTGGTACAGCAGCAGCGCCCGCGGCATCCCGCAGAACACGTGCTCGCGGGTGGTGTCCCAGTCGGCCAGCAGCCGCGCGGCGAGCTCGGAGCCCGTCGCCTCGTGGTGCCAGGTCAGCAGGAGCTTGACGGCGTCCTCGTGGAACCCGCCCGCGACGGGCGAGACCAGCAGCGAGTCCGTGCTGACCTTCTCGCGCACCGCGCCCGTCGGGTCGTACTGGTAGAGGAACCCGCCGCTCATGCCGTTGCCCAGGCCCTTGCCGGCCGGGCCCAGGTTGAGGACGGCGCCGTTGGTCATGTACTCGCAGCCGAACTCGCCCAGGCCCTCGACGACGGCGCTGGCCCCGGAGTTGCGGACGGCGAACCGGTCGCCGGCCTCGCCCTGGACGAACGTGCGCCCGCCGGTCGCGCCGAACAGCGCGAAGTTGCCGACCAGGACGTTGCCGCCCGGCTCGGAGCTGCCACCGCCCGGAGCGCGCACGACGATGGTGCCGCCGGTCTGGGACTTGCCGACGCCGTCGTTCGCGGTGCCGGTGTGCTCGAACTCCAGCCCGTCGTTGAGGAAGGCGCCGAAGGACTGGCCCGCCGAACCGTGCGTGCGCACCCGCACCGACCCCGGCAGCAGGTACCCCCGCCCCCGGTCGTCGACGCGGGCGGCGGGCAGGTCGCGGACCTGCTCGGCGCTCAGCTGGTGGTTCAGCAGCCGCTCCACGTCGATGGACAGCTGCCCGCCGACCGACTTGTCGCTGTTGCGCAGCCGGCCGTGGTCGATCTCGACGGACTCCTCGCGGCGCTCGACGAGCGCGGCCCGGACGAGGTCCCACAGGGAGTCGTCGACGCCGAAGTCCTTCTCGAGGTAGACGGGGTTCTCCACGACCTTCTCCGGCACCTGCGCGAGCAGGGCGCGCACGTCGAGCCGCCCGACGCTGGAGGGGTGGTCGAGCAGCTGGACGAGGTGACCGCGACCGCGCGCCTCGCGCAGGGACCGGAGCCCGAGCCGGGCGAGGATCTCGCGCACGTCGTGGGCGATGTTCAGCAGGTACTGCGCCAGCGCCCGCGGGTCACCGTCGAACGCCTCGGGGTTCGTGGTGAGCCCGGCGGGGCACTTGACGTTGCAGTTCTTCGCCATGACGCACTTGAGCATCATCAGCGCGGTCGTCCCGAACTCGAAGCTGTCCGCGCCGAGCAGGGCCGACATGACGACGTCGCTGCCGGTCTGGTGCGCGCCCGAGCAGCGCAGCACGACCTTCTCGCGCAGACCGTGGGCGACGAGGGCCTGGTGGACCTCGGCGACGCCGATCTCGGCCGAGCGCCCCGCGTACTTCAGGCTCGTCACGGCCGCGGCGCCCGTGCCGCCGGTGTTCCCGGCGACGTTGATGACGTCGGCCCCGGCCTTGGCGACGCCGACGGCGATGGTGCCGATGCCCTCGGAGGACACGAGCTTGACGACGACGCGGACCCGGGCGGCCTTGCAGTCGTGGATGAGCTGGGCGAGGTCCTCGATGGAGTAGGTGTCGTGGTGCGGCGGGGGCGAGATGAGCTCGATGCCCGGCGTCCCGCCGCGCGCGGCGGCGATGTCGACGGTCACCTTCGGCGCGGGCAGCTGACCGCCCTCACCCGGTTTGGCGCCCTGCCCGATCTTGATCTCGAGCTCTTCGAGCATCGGGTCGGCGAGGTAGCCGGCCCAGATGCCGAACCGGCCCGAGGCGAACTGCTTGATGCGCGAACCGCGGATGGTGCCGTAGCGGGACAGGTGCTCCCCGCCCTCACCGCAGTTCGACATCCCGCCGACCATGTTCGTGCCGTGGGCGACGGCCTCGTGGGCGGTCGCGACGAGCGCGCCGTGGCTCATGGCCCCCGACGCCAGCGTGCGGGTGATCTGCGAGGCGGGCTGCACCTCGGTGAGCGCGATCGCGGCCGGGGCCGGGCGGACCAGGGACAGGAAGTGGCCCGTGACGCCGGTGGCGGTGACGACGAGCTCGTCGTCGGAGACCTTCTCGACGCTCACCAGTCCCGGGTGGATCTCGGTGAGGAACCGGCCGAGCTCGGCGTAGCGGGCCCGGTCGGAGGGGACGTCGGTGAACCACAGGGTGTACCGGTCGCCCTCGGACCACACGTCCAGGCCGCGGACGAAGATGCTGGAGTTGCCCTCGGCGGAGAACCGGCCCAGCTCGGTGCGGAACTCCTCGGCCGCGTGCAGGCCCGCGACGTCGGCGGGCAGGGACAGGACGTCGCGCAGCGCCGCGGGGCGCCGGGAGCGCTCGGCGTGCGTCGTGGCCAGGAAGTCGCGGTAGCCCTGGGTGATCCGGAACCCGTCCACCCGCTCGGGGGTGAGCGCCTCGAAGCCGGCGTTCTGGTAGGCCTCGTCGTCCAGGCCGAAGGCGTCGTCGAGCTGGCCCAGCGTCAGCAGGCGCAGGGAGTCGGCGTCGCCCCCGTGGGGCGCGTGGCCCTCGTGGACGTCCTGGGGGTCGGCGAACCGCGCCGGTTCCTCCGTCATCCCCGCGAAACCCCGGACGGCGGCGGTCCCGAAGGAGTGGCCCGCCCCCTCGGCCCGTTCCTTGAACAGCCCCAGCAGGGGGACGTCCTTCTCGGTGGCCACGGACCGCGCGCGCTGGTGCCACTCGGTCGCGGCCGCGGCGATGCGGGTGAAACCCACGCCGCCGACGGGCGCCTCGAGGTGCGGGAAGCACTCGGCCAGCACGTCGTCGCGGGTGTCGAGGTAGTTCGGCTCGAAGAACTCCCCGCCGATGTAGCTCTCGACGGTGCACAGCCCGACGCGGCCCATCGTCTTGGCCAGCGCCTTCACCGCGGCCTTGCGGTAGCGGGTGAAGGCGTGGTCGGTCTCGGTGAGCTCACCGGCCGGGGCCGCGGGCGTGGGGTACTTCTCCTCCGCGCGCAGCCGGGCCGACAGGCTGTAGACCGCCGAGGCCCCGAACCCCAGCGCGACGGCGACGTGGTGGGAGCTGGGCAGCTGACCGGACTCGGCGACGATCGAGACGCGCAGCCGCAGACCCGTGCGGATGAGCCGCTGGTTCACGGCCGACAGCGCCAGGACCAGCGGCAGCGGGGCGGCGTCGGAGGCCACGTTGCGGTCGGACAGGATCGCGATCCCGCCGTCGGCGCGGGCGAACGCCTCCACGTCGTCGCACAGCTGCGCCAGGCTGCGGCGCAGCGAGTCCGCGTTGGCCGTCGCGTCCCCCGGCACGGGTGCGTAGAGGATCTCGAAGCGCTGCATGGGCGTCAGGCGCTGGTCGCGCAGCCGCACCATGTCGAGGTGCCCCAGGACGGGGGAGTGCACGACGATCTGCGTCTGCCGCGCGCCGCCGCCGTTGGGCTTGGCCCCCAGCGCGACGCGCATGCTCATGCCGTCGGCCTCGCGGATCGAGTCCAGCGGCGGGTTCGTGACCTGCGCGAACCGCTGGGAGAAGTACTTCGCCATCCCGCCCTCGGCGTCCGACAGCGCGTTGATGGCGTTGCCGTACCCCATCGCGGAGATGCGCTCGGACCCGTTGGCCAGCATCGGGTCGAGCATGAACCGGAAGCTCTCGGAGTTCAGCGACCAGGCGACGTAGCGGCCCGACGTCGACAGGTCCCCCGTGTACCCCAGGGTGTTCACGGTGCGGTCGTAGTCGGGGGCCGGCAGGTCGTCGAGGTTCACCCGGGACTCGGCCAGCAGCGTCCCGTAGTCGCGCCGGGCGGCGAGCAGTTCGAGCGTCTCGCGGGTGCGGTAGCTGCGGTGGGTGCGGTGGTCGTAGGAGAGCATCCCGCCGGCCTCGATGCGGCCGCGGTGCACCACCTCGTCGTCGGCGAAGTCGATCTGCCCGGCCTCGGAGGCCACGACGAGGTAGTCGGCGGTCTCGACGGTGCGCAGCGGGCGCAGGCCCAGGCGGTCCAGGCGCGCCCCGACGACGTCGCCGTCGCTGAAGATGACGGCGGCCGGGCCGTCGTTCTTCTCCTCGTACAGGGAGAAGAACTCCAGCATGTCGCGGACGGCCGGGGGCAGCGTCGTGTCGTTCTCCCACGCCGGCGGCATGAGGGAGACGACGGCCTCGACGGTGTCGAGCCCGTCGTCGAAGACCCGGCTCTGCAGCGTCTGGTCGAAGCGGGAGGAGTCCGACTGCCCGGGCGGGCGGACGATCGAGCGCGAGCGCGCGGTGGCCAGGGCCTCGTCCGAGAGGCGGTTCTTGCGGTCGGTGTTCAGCTCGCCGTTGTGGGCGACCATCCGGAACGGCTGGGCCATGCTCGGGTGCGGTTCGGTGTTCGTGGAGAACCGCGTGTGGAAGTACAGCGTGGTCACCGCGTGGCGCTCGTCGAGCAGGTCGCGGAAGTAGGGGACCACCTCGCCGGAGTTCAGCCGTCCCTTGAGCACCTGGGTGCGCGCCGACAGCGACAGCGGGTAGAGGCCGGCGAGCTCGGGGCGGCTGTAGGCCTGGGCCTCGACGGCCAGCAGGGCCGCGTTGGCGGCGCGGTCGACCTCGGTGCGGTCGGTGCCGGCGGCGGCGCGGAAGACCCACTGCACGATCGGCAGCTGGTAGGCCACGGCGGCCGGGCGCAGGACGGTGTCGTCGACGGGGACCTCGCGCACGAGGAGGACCTCGAGGCCCTGCGCGCGCAGCGCGTCGCCCACGAGGGCGCGGGCGGTGTCCCAGGACGAGGCGTCGGCGGGCAGGAAGAAGTTGCCCACCCCGAAGCGGCCGGCCTCCAGGGGTTCGCCCACGAGGGCGCTGAAGAAGGCCACCGACAGGTCCACGCTGACGCCGGCGCCGTCGCCGACGCCCTCGGAGGACATGCCCCCGCGGTGGGGGATGGCGCACAGGGCCTGGTCACCGAGGGCGATGACGTCGTGGGTCTGGAGACCGTCCTTGCGGGTGATGAACCCGACCCCGCAGTCGCTGTGCTCGCGCCGGGGGTCGTGCAGGCCCGTCGTGCCGGCCGTCCCGGTGCCCTCCGGACCCGTGCCCTGGTGCTGCGCCATGTAGCTCCTCTCCGTGGTGCTCCCGGTGCTGATCACCCGGTCGCGCCAGCCCGCCGCACCCCGGTTCCACGACCGGGGGAGGCTGTCCTCAGAGGTCGCATTCTACTGCCCCGACCCCCTCCTCCCGGCCCTGCGCGTCCCCCCGGTCGGTGACCCACGGTCACCCGGGTGCGGCCGGTCGGGGCCCCCCGGGTGGGCTCTGTCCTCACCCGTCCGCCGCGACGATCCCTCTGGGGTGACCACGACCCGCACCCGCCTCCTGGCCCCGCTGCTGGCCGCGCTCGTCGCGCTCCCGTGCGCCGGCGCCGTCGGCGTGGCGACGGCCGCCCCGGCCGCGGCCGCCGCCCAGGTGCTGCAGCCCGTCGTGCCCGCCGCGACGCAGGAGCGGCAGATCCTCGACGGCCTCAACGCCGAGCGCGCGAAGGTCGGCGCACCGCCGGTCACCCTCGACCCCACCCTCGAGCGCGTCGCCCAGGACTGGGCCGACGTGCTCGGGCAGGGCGACGGCATGAAGCACAACCCGAACCTGTCCACCCTGCTGTCCGACTTCCCGCGCTGGGGCGAGATCGTCGCCACCGCCGACATGGGCAACGCCGACACCCACGGCCTGGAGAACGGCGTCCTCGCCGTCCAGACGTGGATGAACTCCGCGCCGCACAAGGCCGTCCTGCTGGACCCGCAGTACACCGGCGTCGGCATCGGGCTCGTCTACACGACGCTGTGGTCCGGGGGCCGGACGGTGTGGCGCTCCTACTGGGTCGCCGACTTCGGCTCCCCGCGCCGCACGGCGCTCGTGGCGGCCAACGCCGACGGCTCCCGCAGCTTCGTGGGGATCCCCGTCAAGGGCGCCATCCTGCAGTCCTACACGGCCGCGGGCGCCAACTCCGGGTACCTCGGGCTGCCGATGGCCACCGAGATCGGCCCGCTGCGCGCCGGCGGGTACGGCCAGCACTTCGCCGGCGGCTCGGTCTACTGGAGCGCGAGCACCGGCGCGGCCGTCGTCCGCGGCGCCATCCGCGACCGCTGGGCGTCCCTGGGCTGGGAGAACGGCACCCTCGGGTACCCCACGGGTGCCGAGTTCGCCGTGAAGGGCGGTGTCGCGCAACGCTTCCAGGGCGGGATCGTCTACTGGTCCCCGGCCACGGGCGCGCAGGCCCTGTCCGGTGCCGTGCTCGCGGCGTACGGGGCCACGGGCTGGGAGAACGGTCCCCTCGGGTTCCCCACGACCTCGGTGACCGCGCTGCGGGCCGGTTCCTTCGCGCACTTCCAGAACGGGTCGGTCTACTCCGGCGCCGCCGGGACGCACGTCGTCGCCGGGGCCGTGCGCGCCGCGTGGCAGGGCCAGGGCTGGGAGGACGGCGCCCTGGGGTACCCGAGCTCGGAGCAGTTCGGCGGCCTCGCCGGGGGCGGGGTCGGCCAGCACTTCACGGGCGGGTCGGTCTACTCCTCGCCCGCGTCGGGGACCCACGTCGTGCCGGCCGCCGTCCGCGACCGCTGGGCCGCGCAGGGCTGGGAGACCGGCCGGCTCGGCTACCCCGTCTCCGGGGCGCGCACCGTCGCCGGGTCCGTGGTGCAGGACTTCCAGGGCGGCGCGATCACCGTCACCGCGGGGAAGGCCGTCGTGCAGTCGGTCGACCTGGGGCGGGGTGCGCGCGCCCTCTGAGCCGGGGCGCGCGGACCTGGGTGCGGGTGCCGCGAACACCGACACACCGTTGTCGCGCGGGCGTCCGAGGGTGGGGCCATGACCGAGGACACCCGCTCCACGACCCCGACCAGCACCCCGGCCAGCACCCCGACCGGCACCACGGCCCGGCGCTCGCTCGACGCGTGGCTGACCATGTGGAACACCGACGGGGACATCGCGCGCCGCATCTGCGCCGACGACTTCCGGATCCACTTCGCCGTGACCGAGCCCGACGGGTCGACCCCCGCCGACGACATCCGCACCGCCGAGGACTTCGCCCGCTACCTCGACTGGTGGCACGGGCAGAACCCGGGCGTCGTCTTCACCGCCGTCGCCGATGCGATCGACGGCGAGCACGGCCGCCTGCTGTGGGACGTGGAGGCGGGCGGCACCCGGGCCGGCGGCGTCGACGTGTTCGACTTCGACCCCGACGGCCGCGTCCGGCGGGTCTGGTCCGTCGGCGGGCAGCGCAGCATGCGCAGCTGAGGTGCGCCGGGGGAGCGCGGGGGCACCTGCGAGGCTGCCGACGTGAAGCGCACCGAGCGCCAGTACGCCCTCGTCGATCTGCTCCGCGCCGCGCGCCGGCCGTGGTCGGCCGCCCGCCTCGCCCGCGAGTTCGGGGTGTCCACCCGCACCGTCGAGCGCGACGTCAGGTCGCTGCAGCTCGCCGGGGTCCCGATCTACGCCGACCACGGGGCGAGCGGCGGCTACTCGATCCTGCCCGAGTACTCGCTGCCGCCGCTGAACCTGACCGCCGCGGAGTCGTTGGCGGTGCTCGCCGGGCTCGCGCTGCTCGACTCCTCGCCGTACCGCTCCGCCGCCCGCCGCGCCCACGCCAAGATCTCCGCGGTCGTGGACGAGCGGCACCGCGGGCCCGTGCAGGAGCTGCTCGGCCGGATGCAGGTCATCGACGCCGCCGCCCCGGCGGACGGCGCCGTGCCGCTCGGCGTGCTCGCGGACGTGATCGCCGCCCGGCGCGTGGTCCGGATCACCTACCTGGGCGAGGGAGTGGACGGTGGCCCGGACCCGGCCGCCGGCACCGTCCGGGACGTGGAGTCGATGGGTCTGCTGCGCGGGGGCGACGCGTGGCTGCTCGTGGGGTGGTGCCGGCTGCGGGAGGCGATCCGCGGGTTCCGCATCGAGCGGATCACGCGGCTGGAGGTCCTGGAGGAGGTCGCGCCGCCGCGCGACCCGGCGTTGCTGGCGGCGGACCAGGCGCGGTGGCCGACGCGGCGCCTGGGGTGAGGCGGCCCCGGGGTCGAGGCGGCGGGTGCGGCGCTGCCGCCGTGCACGATCGATGCGGCCACGACACGACACCCCGGCTGCCGAGCCGTCCGCCCCGGCGTGTCGGCCGATGGCTGCAGCGATCGTGCGCGCTCGCTCGTCCGGCGGGTCACGAGGTACGTCATTGACAGGTTTCCTGTCGTTGACTCACACTGGGCCGCGGCCACCCGTGGCCTCCTCGGACGACTCCCCGATGACGTGGCAGGAGCGAGCAGTGACCACCCCGGACCTCCCCGCCGACCCCCCGGTGCCCCCCTCCACCGACCTCTCCCCGGATCGCGGGCTCGGCTCCTGGCCGTGGCGCCGCGCCCGCATCGACCCCCACGTCGTGGCGCTCGGCCAGGGCACCCGCACCCGCACCTACGCCGAGCTCGCCGACCGCACCGACCGGCTCGCGGCCGGGCTGCGCTCCCTGGGCGTGGCCCGCGGTGACCGCGTCGCGTTCCTGGGTCTCAACGACGTCGACGCCTTCGAGCTCCTCTTCGCCTGCGGCCGGCTGGGAGCGCTGTTCGTGCCGCTCAACGTGCGGCTGGTCGCCCGGGAACTGGCGTTCCAGCTGCGCGACTCCGGGACCGAGGTGCTCGTCGTCGGTGCCGGGGTCGAGGCGGTCGCCGCCGACCTGCGCGCCGAGGACACCCCGCTGCGGCACACCCTGGCCCTGCACCCGGCGGCGGCGAACCCCGCCGGGACGCTCGCGGACCTCCTGGACGCGGCCGGTCCGCCGAGCGGCGACCTCGGCGCGGACCTGGACGACCCGGCCGTGCTGCTCTACACCTCGGGCACCACGGGCCGCCCCAAGGCCGCGGTCCTGACCCACGGGAACCTCACCTGGAACACCGTGAACCAGCTGGCGCACCTGGACTTCACGCACGACGAGCGGGCGCTGTGCACGGCCCCGCTGTTCCACGCCGTGGGGCTGGGGATGGTCTCGCTGCCCACGCTGCTCAAGGGCGGGCGCCTGGAGGTCCTGCCCCGGTTCGACGCCGGCGGCCTGCTGGAGGCGGTCGTCGCGCACCGGGCGACGAGCTTCTCCTGCGTGCCGACGATGCTGCAGATGGTGGCCGACCACCCGGCGTGGCCCGCGGCGGACCTGTCGACGCTGCGCACCGTCGTCTACGGCGGCTCGCCCGTGACCGAGCGCGTGGCCCGGGCCTGGCGCGAGCGGGGGATCGACGTCGTCCAGGGCTACGGCATGACCGAGGCCGCCCCCGGCGTGTTCATGGAGACCCCTGCGCGCGGCCGCACCCGGCCGACCACCGTGGGGGCACCGCACTTCTTCACCGACGTCGCCGCCGCGGGCCCCGACGGCGCGCCCGTCGCCCTGACCCGGGCGAGCACGCCCGCGGAACTGCTGGTGCGGGGCCCGAACGTCTTCCAGGGGTACTGGGGGCGCCCCGCCGACACCGCCGCCGCGACCGTGGACGGCTGGTACCGCACCGGCGACGTGGTGGACGTCAGCGGGGACGTCACCGGGGACGTCACCGGGGACGGGGAGGACCGCGTCCGCGTCGTGGACCGCCTCAAGGACCTGTTCATCTCCGGGGGCGAGAACGTCTACCCGGCCGAGGTGGAGGCCGTGATCGCCGGACTGCCCGGCGTGGCCACCGTGGCGCTCGTGCCGGTGCCCGACGAGCGCTGGGGCGAGGTCGGCGCGGCCTACGTCACCGCCCTGGACGGGCACGACCTCGACCCCGAGGAACTGCGCGAACGGCTGCGGGGACGCGTCGCCGCCTACAAGATCCCCCGCTGGGTGTTCCGCGTCGACGAGCTCCCCGTCGGCGGCAGCGGCAAGATCCGCCGCGCCGACCTGCGCCGGCAGGCCGCCGAGGACGTCGCGCGCCGCGTCGCCGCCGCGACGGGCGGCGTCGCGTGAGCGGGACCCCCGTGCTGGAGCCCGTGTTCTCCCTGACCGTCGAGGTCGGCCCTCCGGTCGACCTCGGCCCCGCCGAGGACGGCCACCGCCGGATGGTCCCGATCCTCGGAGGCACCCTGAGCGGTCCGGACGGTCTGCGCGGGCACGTCGTGCCCGGGGGAGCCGACCACCAGGTCCTCGTGTCCGCCGAGCTGACCCGGCTGGACGCCCGGTACGTCGTCGAGACCGACGCCGGCGACCGGCTGGGCGTGCACAACCGCGGTGTGCGATCGGGTGCGGCGCAGGACATCGCGGCCCTCGTGCGGGGTGAACCCGTCGACCCCGCGCGGATCTACTTCCGCTGCACCCCCGAACTGTCGAGCGCCGCCCCGGCGTGGGCCTGGGTGACCCGCACGGTCTTCGTGGCCACCGCCCGCCGCGAACCCGACCGCGTCCTCCTGGACGTCTTCGCCGTCCGCTGACCGCACCACCGAGAGGAACGTCATGAGCATCTCCCTGCAGGGCAAGGTCGCCGTCGTCACCGGCGCCGGGGCCGGCCTCGGCGCCGCGTACGCGCTCGCGCTGGCGCGCGCCGGGGCGGCGGTCGTCGTCAACGACGCCGTCGAGGCCGCGGCCGCGGCGACGGTCGCGCGGATCGAGGAGTCCGGTGGCCGTGCGGTCGCCGTCGTCGCCCCCGTGGGATCGACCGAGACCGCGCAGGCGCTGGTGGACACGGCCGTCGAGCGGTTCGGGGGTTTCGACGTCCTGGTCACCAACGCCGGGATCCTGCGCGACAGGTCGCTGCTGAAGATGACCGACGACGACTTCGACCAGGTCCTCGCCGTCCACGTGCGGGGGACGTTCACCTGCGTGCGCGCGGCCTACGCCTCGTTCAAGGACCGCGGGGTGGCCGGTCGCATCGTGACCGTCGGCTCGCCCACGGGCCAGCGCGGGAACTTCGGGCAGACGAACTACGCCGCGGCCAAGGCCGCGATCGTGGGCATGGTCCGCACGTGGGCGCTGGAGATGGCGCGCGCGCAGGTCACGGTGAACACCGTCGTCCCGGTGGCGGCCACGGCGATGACCCGCACCGTCCCCTACTTCGCCGCGGCCGTCGAGGCGCTGGACGCGGGGGAACCGATCCCGGACTTCTACCGCCAGGACCTGGGTTTCGGGACGCCCGAGGACGTCGCCGGCCTGGTGGTGTTCCTGGCCTCCGACGAGGCCGCGGGGATCAGCGGGCAGGTGCTGGGCGCCGGCGGGGACCGGGTGCAGGTGTGGAGCCACCCCGAACCCGTCGTCACCGCCTCCCACGCCGGCGGCTGGGACGCCGACACCCTCGCCGCCGAGTTCGCCCCGACGCTGCGCGAGAACCTGCAGCCGGTGGGGGAGCGGTTCCCCGACCTGCCCGCCGAGCTGGTCCGGACGCCCGCCCGGCCCGGGGCCTGAACCCCGTGTACCGCCCGGAGATCGACGTCGCGCACCTGGCCGCCGTCGACGTCCACGTGCACGTCGAGGTCGGCCACGACGGGCACACCGCGCTGCCGCCGGACCTGGCGGCGGCGGCCGCGGCGTACTTCCGCACCGACGGCACCACCCCGGACCTGACGTCGATCGCGCAGTTCTACCGCGACCGGAACATGGCCGCGGTGGTGTTCACCGTCGACGCCGAGACCGAACTGGGGCACCCGCCGATCCCGAGCGAGACGGTCGTCGAGCAGGCCGCCGACCACGCCGACGTCCTCGTCCCGTTCGCCTCGGTCGACCCGCGCCGGCCCGACGCGGTGGAGCGGGCGAGTTCGCTCGTCCTCGACCACGGGGCACGGGGTTTCAAGCTGCACCCCACCGTGCAGGGTTTCGACCCCTCCGCGGAGGAGTTCGGCCCGTTCTGGGCCGCGCTGGCCGGCCTGGGTGTCCCCGTCCTCGTCCACACCGGGCAGACCGGGATCGGGGCGGGCACCCGCGGTGGGCGCGGGTTGCGGCTGCGGTACTCGAACCCGATGCTGCTCGACGACGTGGCCGCCGACCACCCCGACCTGACGCTGATCTTCGCGCACCCGTCGGTGCCGTGGCAGGACGAGGCCATCTCCATCGCCACCCACAAGACGAACGTCGCGATCGACCTGTCCGGCTGGCGGCCCAAGTACTTCCCTCCCCAGCTGGTCCGGGCCGCGGACACGGTCCTGAAGGACCGGGTCCTGTTCGGCTCGGACTTCCCGATGATCCACCCCGACCGGTGGCTCGCGGACTTCGCCGACCTCCCGGTCCGCGACGAGGTCCGCCCGCTCGTGCTGCGCGATAACGCGCTGCGCATCCTCGACCTCTCACCGAAACCCCAGGAGTGACCGTGGCAGAGCAGAAGACCGTCCGACTCGACGAACTGGCCGGGCTCGTCGGCACCGACATCGGTCCGTCGGACTGGATGGACGTCGACCAGGGACGCATCGACCGGTTCGCGGCCGCCACCGACGACCACCAGTGGATCCACACCGATCCCGACCGGGCGAAGGACGGGCCGTTCGGCACGACGATCGCCCACGGGTTCCTCACCCTGTCGCTGTTCATCCCCCTGTGGACCAGCGTCTTCGACGTGGAGGGGGTGACCACCAAGGTCAACTACGGCCTCGACCGGGTCCGCTTCACCGCGCCCGTCCCCGCGGGGTCCCGGGTCCGGCTCGTGGGGACCCTCAAGGAGGTCACCGAGGTCAAGGGTGGCGTCCAGCTCGCGGTCTCGGGGACCATCGAGGTCGAGGGTCAGGAACGGCCGGCGGTCGTCGTGGACTTCCTGGCCCGCTTCTACGCCTGAGCGTCCCCGGGCCGGACGGGGCGGGGTGGCGCGCGCGGTGGGGTTGGATGGGACGGTGCCCACCGCGAAGGACGTCACCCTGCTCTACCTCGTCAAGCAGGTCGAGCTCGCCGTGCGGCACCGCCTGGACGCGGTCGTCGCCGAGCACGGCCTGACGTCCCTGCAGTACACGGCGCTGACCGTCCTGGCGCGGCACCCGGGCATGTCGGCGGCGGACCTGGCCCGCAACTCCTTCGTGCGGGCCCAGACGATGACGCAGATGGTCCTCGACCTCGAGGGCAAGGGGCACCTGTCGCGCGAGGTCGACCCCAGTTCCCGGCGGCGCATGCTGCTGACCCTGACCGACCGGGGCCGGCGGGTGCTGGAGGACCTGCGGGAACCGGTCGCGGCCCTGGAGGCCGGCATGGTCGAAGGGATGAGCGCCGCCGACCGGGCCGCCTTCCGGGCGGCCCTGGAGAGCGCGCGGCGGGCGCTGGGGCAGGCGCCCCCGCGCTGAGGCGGGACTCGCCGCGTCCCGGCCCGTGCGCACGGGTAGCGTCGCGCCATGGAACACCGACGACTCGGAAGGTCGGGACTGCGCGTCTCGACGATCACCCTGGGGACGATGACGTTCGGCGGCAAGGGCGCCTTCGCGGCGGTCGGGAACAGCGACGTCGCCACCGCCCGCCGGCAGGTCGACCGAGCGATCGAGGCGGGCGTCAACCTCGTCGACACCGCCGACATGTACTCGGACGGTCTGAGCGAGGAGATCACCGGTGAGGTCCTGCAGGGCCGCTACGACGACGTGCTCATCGCCACCAAGGCGCGCATGGTCGTCGGCCCCGGCCCCAACGACGGGGGAGCCTCCCGCCACCACCTCGTCCGCTCGGTCGAACGCAGCCTGAAGCGCCTGAGGACCGACCACATCGACCTGTACCAGATCCACGAGTGGGACGGGCAGACGCCGCTGGAGGAAACCCTCGAGGCGCTCGACACCCTCGTCCGTTCCGGCAAGGTCCGCTACGTCGGGGCGTCGAACTACACCGGCTGGCAGCTCATGAAGGCGCTGGCGACCTCCGACGCCCGCGGCTACCAGCGCTACGTCTCCCAGCAGATCCACTACACGCTGCAGGCCCGCGACGCCGAGGACGAACTCGTCCCGCTGACCCTGGACCAGGACCTCGGCGTCCTGGTGTGGAGCCCGCTGGCCGGGGGGCTGCTGTCGGGCAAGTACCGCCGCGACGCCTCCGCGCCGGAGGGTTCGCGGCACCTGGGGGACTGGGACGAACCGCCGGTCCACGACGAGGGCAAGCTGTACGACATCGTCGACGTCCTCGTCGAGGTCGGTGCGGCGCACGGGGTCTCGGCGGCGCAGGTGGCGCTGGCGTGGCTGCTGGGCCGCCCGGGGGTGACCTCGCTCGTGGTCGGGGCCCGCACCGACGAGCAGCTGGCCGACAACCTCGCCGCGGCCGACCTCGTGCTGACCGACGACGAACGGGCCCGCCTGGACGCGGTCAGCGCGGTTCCGCTGAGGTACCCGCACTGGCACCAGGCCGCGACGGCGAAGGACCGGTTGTCGGCCGCGGACCTGAGCCTGCTCGGACCGCACCTGGCGGGGTGAGAAGGGGTGCTCGCGGGGTGCGGGACGCGGTGCCGCAGCGGCGCGTCGCGGCTCCCCGGCCGTGCCGCCGGGTAGGTTCCCGGTCCCGGTCCGGTCAGTGACGACCGAGGGGGCGGCGAGCGATCTCGCCGCCCCCCTGCCTCACCGCCGGACGCCGCCCGCGCGGCTCGCGTCCGGTTCAGCGGAGCCAGCGGTGGAGGCGCTTGGTCCGCATCGTGGCCCAGGTCTGCTCGAAGTCGGCGTCAGTGGCCGCGGAGTGCGCCTCCTCCTGGGCGAAGAGGCGGCCGTAGGCGAACGCGACGTCGGGGCGGGCGGAGGCCGCGAGGTCCTGCAGGCGCTGACGCGTGACGACGGAGTCCTGGTGCTCGCCGAGCACCTCCTGGACGTCGGTGACCGCACGGGCGAAGCGCTTGGCGTCCTTGCCGAAGACGACCGCGACCGCTTCGGCGGCGTACCGGACCTGCTTGGCCGCCTTGCGCGCCTCGTGCAGCAGTTCGTCGCGTTCGTGGCCGGGTTCGCGGCCCTCGGCCTCCTCGACGAGCTGGGCCAAGGCCTTGAACGTCTTGGCCACCCGGCCGGGCAGGACCTCGTCGGCGCGGCGGCGGCCGCGGGCGGTCACGGCGGGGTGCTCGACGAGGTGCTGCAGCCAGTCCAGCAGCGCCTGGTACCGCTCGGAGTCCAGTTCGGCCAGCACCTGGTCGTGGGCCCTGCGGTAGTCGCCCTCGAGCTGCAGGTGGACCAGCTGCGGCACGGCCCCGGTGGCGGCCGGGTCGGCGGGCTGCTGGTCGGGGTCGGCGTCGAGGGAGGCCACCGAGCGCACGAGCCGGTCGCGCAGGACCTCGGCGTCGCGGGCCGTGCCCAGTTCGGCGGCCAGCCAGCGCAGTTCGTCGCGGACGGGTTTCGTGGGGTCGGCCAGCAGGGGCTGGAAGGTGCGCAGCGCGCTGCGCAGCCGCCGGGTGGCCACGCGCATCTTGTGGATGCTGTCGGGTTCGTCGGCCCGGACCCGCGGGTCCTGGTCGAGGATCTGCTGGACCTGCTCGCTCAGGTGGACGAGCAGGACGTCGGCGGCTGCGGACTTCCGGCTCAGGTCGGTGCGTCGCGGCCCGGTGCGGGCGAGGGTGCGCGTCCCGGCCGACTCCGCCACCGGTGGGGCCGGGGTCTCGGGAGCGGGGCCGGTGCCGGTGAGGATCCGCCCCACCTTCGACGCGCTGGCGGCGTGCTGCAGCCCGGCCGCGCGCAGGCCGGCGTCGAGGGCGTGCAGGAGTTCGCGGTCACCGTCGAGGAGTTCGAGCTCCGCCTCGCGCCAGGACTGCGTCGCGCCGGCGGCGTCACCGGGTCCCGTGCTGGATCCGGGGCCGGGCCGCAGGCGCCGTGCCTCGACGTGGTCGTCGGCCAGTTCGGCCAGCCGGGTACCGGTGGCGTCCAGCACGGTCCGCACGTGCCGGCGGGTGCTGACGTGCGCCACGGGGACGAGGGGTTCGTCGCCGGTGAGCTCGGCCACCAGGCGGCGCAGGGCAGCGGGGACGGTGCGCACGGCGCGCCCCAGCGGCAGCCGCTGTTCGAGCCGGGCGCCCTCGCCGCCGGGGGTCTTCAGGTGCCAGCCGGCGTCGGGGCCCCCGGTGCGGCGGCGCAACGTGGTGCGCGCGGCCTGCAGGCGCAGGTCGGCGGTGTCGAAGTAGGTGGCTTCCAGCTGGTGCTCGCCGAGGTCGCCTTCGCGGTAGCCGCGTGCGGTCGCGTCGGGCAGTTGCGCGAGCACCGGGGCCAGGGGAGGCAGGTCGGCCCCGGGGGGGACGTCGTACTTGATCTCGACTTCTTCGTGCTCGCTGACCATGGTCCCGTTCTACCGGTGCAGGTGCGGCGGCGCGCGGGGTGCGGCCGAGGACCGGGGCCGTGCAGGCAGCACCGTCCGGTTCCGGCGAACGGGTGGTTCCGCCGTCCTCGCCGCGCCGACCCGGCGGGCCGTGCTCAGTCTTGAGGCATGCGCTTGGGAACCAGCATCTTCTTGCTCGCCGTGGGGGCGGTCCTCACCTTCGCCGTCACCGTCTCGGTGTCCGGCATCGACCTGTCGACCGTGGGGGTGATCCTCATGGTGGTCGGCGCGCTCGGGATCGTGCTCGAGTTCGCCTTGTTCCGGCCCCGCGGCCGGTCCATCACCAGCACCGCCAGCGTCGACCCCGTGACGGGCAGCACGGTCCGTCGCACGACCGACCGCAGCATCTGAGGGCACCCGCCGGTGGGGTTCGGGACCGGCTGAGTCCGGGACTCGGCTGAGTCGAGTCGTCGCCGCGAGGGGTTCTGGTCCACGTCCGTCGCGGAGCCGGACCGCGACGTCGCGGTGGGACGGACGCCGCTGCCCCCGGCACCGTGCGGTCGAGACCGCTCGTCGGCGCCGGGGGCAGGGGGCTGGGAACTCCTCGGGTCAGCTGCGGGTGCTGATGCGCTCCAGGGCGGGAGCCGTGACGGGGGAGTTCGCGCCGAGGTAGGCGGTGAAGGCGTCCAGGTCGATGGGGCCGGTGACCGCGCCGCTCCCTTCGGTCAGGACGCTGAAACCGTCGCCCCCGCCGGCGAGGAAGTTGTTGACGGTGATGCGGTAGGTCGCCGTGTCCGTGACCGGCTGCCCGGCGATGGCGACGGTGTCGTCGATCACGCGGCTGCCGGTGCAGGGGTCGGCCCCGGTGGCCGCGGTGGTCCCGGTGGTGTCCACGGTGTACGTGAGGGTGGAGGAGGGGTAGAGGGTGCGCCCGACCTGGAACTGCTGCTCGAGCAGGCACTGCAGCTGGGCGCCGGTGACGTCCAGGGTGACGAGGTTGTTGGCGAACGGCTGGACGGTGAACGCCTCCTCGTAGGTCACCGGCCCGGCCGACAGGTCGGCCCGGACCCCGCCGGGGTTCATCAGGGCGGCGACCGCGCCCTGCTCGTCGTCGGTGGCGGCCAGCTGCGCGTCGGCGATCACGTCCCCCAGCGTCGACTCGCCCAGGGCGAACAGGGGCGCGCCGGTGGAGGAGGTGCCGGTGGGGAACAACTGCTCCTGGGTGCGGGTGAGGTCCTGGGCGGCGGTGCCGACCTGGGCGGTGGCGATGGGGCCCAGCGCCGTGCGGTAGCGGTCGATCAGCGCGGTCTGGGCCGGGTCCTTCGCCACGTCGCGGGTGACGACGACGTTGTCGGCCGTGGCCGAGGTGACGTCGCCGCTGCGGCGGTCGATCGACAGGTCGATGTCGGTGACCAGGCGCCCGGCGGAACTGGCGCTGGTGACCAGCTTGCCGTCGATCTCGCAGTTGTAGGCCTGGTGGGTGTGGCCGCTGACCACGACGTCGATGGCGTCGCTCATGCCCTCGGCGATGTCCACGACCGGTCCGGTCAGGCCGTGGCAGCCGTCGACGTCCCAGGCGTCGGGACCGGTCTGCTGCCCGCCCTGGTGCAGCAGCACCACGATGGACTCCACCCCCCGGGCCTGCAGCTCACCGGCGTACCGGTTCGCGGTGGCGATCTCGTCGGCGAAGTCGAGGCCGGCGACCCCCTGCTGGCTGACGATGTCGCCGGTCCCCTCCAGGGTCATGCCGATGAAGCCGACCTCCACGCCCTGCACCTTGCGCACGGCGTACGGGGCCAGCAGCGGCTGCCCGGTGGCGGTGACGAAGGCGTTGGCGGACAGGTACTGGAAGTCCGCTCCGGCGTAGGGGGTCCCGTCGGCGCAGCCGTCGACGGGGTGGCAGCCGCCGTTCTGGATGCGCAGCAGTTCGTCGGCACCCTCGTCGAACTCGTGGTTGCCGACGCTGGCGTAGTCGAGGCCGGCCAGGCCGAGGGCCTCGACGGTGGGTTCGTCGTGGAAGGCGGCGGACAGCAGGGGGGAGGCGCCGATGAGGTCGCCGGCGGCGACGGTGATGGTGTTCTGCTTCTTCTGCTGCGCGGCGAGCTGACGCAACTGGGTGGCCAGGAACTCCACGCCGCCGGCGTCGACGGTGACGGCGCTGCCGTCGGGGGCGACACCGGTCTGGATGCGCCCGCCGGACCCGGCGGGGGCCTCGAGGTTGCCGTGGAAGTCGTTCAGGGCCAGCAGCTGGACCTGCACCGGCGGCGGCCCGCCCGGGCGTCCGTGGCCGGACGCGGTGTTCGTGCCGGTGGCGTCGGGGTGGGCGGCGGCGCTCAGGGCACCGGCCACCAGGGTGGTCACGCCGACCAGGGCCAGCCGGCGCAGGGAGGGGGTCTTCACAACGGCTCCTCGGGGTAGGGGTGCAGCAGGGGGTCAGAGGGTGGGGGTCGGTCCCCGCAGGATCAGGACTCGGCGCCGTCCTGCTCGTGGCGGCCGCTGCCTCGGCCCTGGTCCAGGACGTCGGTGCCCGGTCCGCCGATCAGCACGTCGTCGCCGTTGTCGCCGCGCAGGCGGTCCTGGCCGAACCCGCCGACGAGGACGTCGTCGCCGTTGCCGCCGGAGACGACGTCGTCCCCGGCCCCGCCGCAGATCACGTCGTCGCCGTTGCCGCCGGAGATCACGTCGTTCCCGCCCAGCCCCGCGACGACGTCCCGGCCGTTCGTGCCGGTGAGAACGTCGTCGCCCGCAGTGCCGCGGATCGTGGGCACCAGCCCCTGGCAGCGCTCGTCGAGGTCGATGCCGAACACGACCGGGTCGTGGTCGCTGGAGCGGTACGGGTCCGGTGCGTACAGCGCCTCGTCCCCGGTGTACTGGTAGGCGGAGGACTCCACGGAGTTGATGTTCCAGTGCGTGGCGCCGGTGACCTTCGCGGTCAGTTCCGGGCTGGCGAGCGCGTGGTCCAGGGAACCGGAGAGCGCGTCGAAGACGTAGCTGTAGCGGCCCGCGTCGAAGCGCGCACCGAGGTCCACCAGTCCCGCGCGGGTCCGCAGGACCTCGATCGGGTCCTCCTGCGTGTAGGCGTTGAAGTCGCCGAGAGCCACCACATCGGGGTCACCGGTGCTGGTGCGCAGAGCGGCGACGAAACCGGCCAGCGACTGCGCCTGGCGGACGCGGTCACCGGTGAAGGAACCCTGGCCCTGGTCGCGGTTGTCGCCGGTCCCGGCGCCGCCCTTGGACTTGAAGTGGTCGGCCACCACCGTGAACCGGTCGCCGTCCGCGACGAACGTCTGCGCGATCGGCTCGCGGGCGTTGAACCACACGCTCTCGTCGACCAGGCCGACGGGGGCGCCCACCGGCTGCACGACGCCCCGCTTGTAGACGATCGCGTTGCGGATGACGTCGCGGTCCACGGCGTACAGCTCCGCCGGCATCGGCACGTACGCCCACTCCTCGAACCCGGCGGCGGTGTTCAGCCGGCCCACCAGGTCGGCCAGGGCGGTGTTCGCGTTCCCCGGGGTCAGGCCCGTGGAGTCGGTGTCCTCGATCTCCATGAGGGTGACCACGTCGGCGCCCAACGCACCGATCGCGGGCACGATCTTGCCGGCCTGCCGGTCGAGCTCGCCCTGGTCCTTCGCCCCGCGCCCGACGGTCTGGTCGAAGGTGAGGAAGTAGTTCAGGACGTTGAACGCCCCGACCCGCACGTCCCCGCCCACCGGGCCCGGCGCCGCGGGACGGGTGTCCTGGGCGGCGAACACGCCGTCGGCGCTGCCGTCGGCCGGCTGCAGCCGCCACGCGTCGAAGCCGAAGCCGAGCACCAGCGGTTCGGTGAAGTCCAGCTCGTCACCCACGCGCACCGGCGTGGCCGGGCTCAGGTACGGGCGCGTGCCCACCGAGACGCGGGAGCTGACGGCGTCGTCCAGGACGATGCTGCGCCGGGTGTTCTCCGCCGCGACCGCAGCGGCACCGGCGCCGGGACGGGCCAGCTCGGTCGGCTGCACCAGCAGCCCACCCTCGGACAGGGTCAGCTCGCCGAAGCTGGTCAGGTCGAACACCTCGCTGACGGTGAGGCGGTCGGCGGGGGCGACGAGCATCCCCTCCAGGCGCTCGCGGGTGGCGTCGTCGGCGGGCAGGTCCAGCGCCGCGGGCGCGGGCAGGTCCGCCGCCGAGCCGTCGGCGACGACCGTGACCCCGGAGGCGCGGACCTGCGTCTGGCCGCCGAACTCCTGCGCCTCGCCGGTCACGGTGACGGTGTCGCCCAGGTCCACGGCGGCGGTGCTGACCACGAAGACGCCGTCGGAGGTGGCGGGGTCGCCGTCGCCGTCGCGGTCCTGCAGGGAGAACCCGGACAGCCCCGGGGTGTCGCCGACGACGACGCCGGTGACGCTGACCTGCTGACCGTCCAGCGGGGTCGTCGCGCCGGTGCCCTGGACCGCGCCGATCTCGACGCTGCGGACAGGCCCGGGGGGAGGGGGAGCGGTCGTGGCGGGGTTGACGGAGCCGCGGGTGGCGGTCGCCGGCCCGGACCAGGTGGAGGTGCCGTCGGCGGCGACGGTGCGCGCCAGCGACTGCCCCGCCGGCTCGGTGCCCGTCTCCGAGACGCCGACGTCCGTGCTCGTGGTGCCGGCGGCGGGGCCGCCCGCCGCGGTGAAGGTGCCCTCGTAGGAGAGGAACTCGACCACGTCGGCGCCGCGCACGAGGGCGACGCCGTCCGGGGAGCCGTTCTGGACGCCGTTGACGGGGTAGTCGACGACGACCACCGCGGGGGCGTCGGCCGGCGCGGTGACCACCGGAAGGGCGTCGGTGTCGTACACGGCGCCGTTGCCGCCGTTGTAGAGCACGACGGACAGCCCGGCCGAGCTGGTGCCCGCAGGGACCTGGACCTCGACGAACTCCCCGGTGTCGGTGCCGGCGTTGTCGTAGTGGACCTCGGAGACGAACGGCGCGGTCGTGGGGGTCGGTGCGGCGGCGGAGGCCGTCGGCAGGCCGAGCGCGGTGAGCGCGGCGCCGGCGACGCCGAGGGCGAGGCAGCTGCCGGTCAGGCGTGTCGCGGGGATTCGGCGGAGCATGGTGGTCCTTCCGAGCAGGCACAGGGAGTGCTCAGAAGATAACTGGACGACACACGGGTCGACGGCGGTGCGGGGTGCGTCCCGGTTAATTCCTCGTGACGTCCCGGTGCGGTGCCGGGCCGGTCCTGCTCATCGGTCCGGCCCGTCGGCCCTGGCCCGCCGCGAGCTCGTCTGTCGTAAGATCTCCCGCAGGTTTCGCTCTGCCCAGACCTCGCTGTGCGAACCGCCTCCCGCCGACCGGCGGGGGGTCGGCTCCACCCGGAGGACGCAACGAGGATGCACGACGGTTCGCGCCGACTGGACGGCGCGCGCGAGGGCCAGCACGAGGACGGCGAGGCGCTGCTGGCCGAGGTGACCCAGCTGCGGACGGCGCTGACCCGCCGCCCGGTGATCGACATGGCCAAGGGCGCGATCATGGCGCTCACCCGCTGCGACGAGGACACCGCCTTCCGGCAGCTGTCGGAGGTGTCGCAGACGCACAACGTGAAGCTGTTCGACCTCGCCTCGGCGCTGCTGGGCGACCTGCAGCGTCCCGACCCCGGCACGTCCGAGGTCGACCGGCTGGTCCAGCAGAACTGGACCCGGCGGTGAGGTCGTCCCGTTGACCCGCGGGGCGGGCCTACGCCTGCCCCGCGCGGACGCGGTCGAGGTCGGCCACGACGTCCGCCGCCACGTCCCGCAGCCGGCGCCGCTGACCGCGCGCCTGCATCCTCAACTGCCCGAACGCCTCCTCGGGCCCGATCCGGTGCCGCTCCGCCAGGACGCCCTTCGCCTGCTCCAGCACGACGCGGCTGTCCAGGGCCTCCTGGAGCTGGTCGCGCAACCGCTCACCCTCGGCGGAGGCGATCAGCTGCCCGATCCCGATGCCCCCGAACGAGGCCATGGCGTGGGCGACGTCCGTCTCCACCGTCGAGAACGGCCCCTCGTGGTCGCGGAAGAGGTTCAGGGCGCCGATCGTGCGCCCCTGGACCTGCACCGGGACGGTGTGCACCGCGACGATCCCCTGCTCGCGGGCCTTGGCCGCGAACCGCGGCCACCGCTGGGCCATGTCGGCGGCCGTCGTCTCCGCCGTGGGCGCCCCGGTGCGGTAGCAGTCCAGGCACGGGCCCTCGTCGTCCTGCAGCTGGAAGAGCTCCACCACGAGCGCTTCGCTGGAGCTGGCCGCGAGGAGCTCGAGCCGCCCCGAGGAGTCCTCGACGAGCAACCCGACCGCGCTGGCCGAGAGCAGGTGCGCCGTGTGGTGCACCAGCCGGTGGGCCAGGTCCAGGGGCTCACCCCGCTCGGCCAGCACCGCGGCGACGTCGGCGACCGCCGCCGCGACCTCGTCCGCCCGCACGTCGGCCCGCGCCTCCGCCTCCACCGCACCCTCCTCCGCTCGGTCGTCCTCGTCCGAGGGTGCCAGGCGACGCGCGGCGGTGCGTGCCGAACCCTCTCAGCCGAGGAACGTCGACGGGTCCGGTCCCACCCGGCGCGGCACGCGCGGCAGGGGTCGGCACTGCCGCTCCAGGTCGTTGATCTCCAGGGCGCTGCGGGTCAGCTCGTCGTCGGCGGGATGCTCGACGCTGGCGGCGGCGACCAGCCGCCACCGCTCCTCGTAGGCCTCGTGCAGGGCCTGCAGCGGACGGTCCCGCACGTCGACCGTGAGGTCGGAGCGTCCGGGCGCCTGCTCGGCGAGCGGTTGACTGAGCGGCATCATGGTCATGAGGCACCTCACCGACTCGGGCTCCGCGGCTCGTGGCTCGACCACGGGTGGTTTCTAGAAGTGGACCACCGGCAGCGGACCCCGGCAACCCGAGCGTGTTGGACCACGTGCGGTGTGCGACTACCGTCGAACGGTGCTCCGCGCTGCGCGGGGCCGTGGAGGAGGAACGTTGTCCGACGTGCCCGTGCGACGCCGTGACCCCGAGGGCACCCTGGCCCGGTTGCGGGCCGCGACCACGCAGGCCCACCACGACCTCGACTCCTCCCTCGGCGTCCTGGACCGCCCGTGGGACCTCACCCGGCACCGCCGGTGGCTCGAGCTCACGTGGGGGCTGTTCGCGCCCCTGGAACGAGCCCTCGCCGGCTGGGCCGCGCAGGACCCCGGCGCTCTCGACGTCCGGGCCCGGGCCCGCGCCGACCTCGCGCTCGCCGACCTGCGGGCCCTGGGGGTCCCCGCGGCCGAGCTCGACGCCCTGACCGAGTGCCCCGGCACCCCGGCCGTCCCCGACCGGGCCACGGCCCTGGGCGTCTGCTACGTCCTCGACGGCTCGACGCTCGGCGGCCGGCTCATCGCCGAGGCCGTCGTCGCGGCCGGGGTCCCGGCCACGGCCACGACGTCCCTGACCGGGCGCGAGGGCGCGGGACGGCGCTGGCGGGACACGACGGCCGCCGTCGAGGCCGCCGGTCCCGACGCCGTGCCGGCCCTGGTCGCCGCCGCGCTCGCCACGTTCTCCGCCTACCGGACCTGGCTGGCCCCCCTGGAGCTGCAGGCGGCGGGGCCGGCCCGTGACTGAGGTCAGCCCCTACGTCCCGGCCTACGGCGAGGTCGACCTCACCAACTGCGACCGCGAACCCATCCACGTGCCGGGCGCGATCCAGCCGCACGGGTTCCTGCTCGCCGTCGACCGGAGCACCCGCACGGTGGTCGTCGCCTCCGAGACGACCGCCGCGTTCCTGGGCCGGCCCGCCGGCGAACTCCTCGGCCGGCCGCTGGGTGAGGTCCTGGGCGACCAGCTCGCCCTCGACGTGTTCGACGTCGAGGCCTCCGAGGTGCTGTCCGAACCCCTGCGGGCCCGGTTGGACCTGCTCTCGGGGGCGGCCACCGACGTCGACGTCGTGCTGCACCTGTCCGGGGACCGGCTCGTCGTCGAGGTCGAACCCGTCGGTTCCTCCACGGGCGTCTCCGCGGTGTCCTACCGGTCGGCGCGCGCCGCGGTGTCCCGGCTGTCCGAGACGTCGACGATGGACGAGCTGTGCCGCCGGCTGGCGCACGAGGTCCGCCGCCTCACGGGCTTCGACCGCGTCATGGTGTACCGGTTCGACGCCCAGTGGAACGGGGAGGTCGTCGCCGAGGACCGCCGCGAGGACCTCAACGCCTTCCTCGGCCTGCACTACCCGGCCAGCGACATCCCCGCCCAGGCCCGGCGCCTGTACACCGTGAACTGGACGCGGCTCATCGCCGACGTCTCCTACGTCCCGTCCCGGTTGCACCCCGTCCTGGACCCGGTGACGGGCGCCCCGCTGGACCTGTCCTTCTCGGTCCTGCGCAGCGTGTCCCCGATCCACGTGGAGTACCTGCGGAACATGGGCGTCACGGCGTCCATGTCGATCTCCCTGGTGCAGGACGGGCAGCTGTGGGGGCTCGTCGCCTGCCACCACTACTCCGGCCCGCACCGGCCGTCCTACGACGCCCGCTCGGCCGCGGAGTTCCTCGGCCAGACCGCCTCCCAGCTCATCGCGGGCCGGCAGCGTTCCGACGACCGCGAGGACGCCCTGCGCTCCCAGGAGCTGCTCGCCGCGCTCGTGGCGGACGTGTCCAGCTCCGGGCGCGACCCCCTCAGCAGCCTCGTGGCCGACGAGCGGCTCCTGGACCTGGTCGGCGCCGGCGGGGCCGCGCTGTTCGACGGCGACCGCGTCCTGACCGTCGGGCGGGTCCCGCACCGCGCTGCGCTGCAACGCGTCGCGACCATGCTCGCGCGCTCGGACGGGGCGCCGACGTTCACCGACCACCTGGCCTCGCTCCTGCCCAGCCTGTCCGAGGTCGAACACGAGGCCGCCGGGGCCCTGCGGGTGGGGCTGGGTGCGGACCGGTGGCTGCTGTGGGTGCGCCCGGAGCAGGAGGAGGTCGTCGACTGGGGCGGTGACCCGCACAACAAGGAGCTCGCCGCCGCCGAGGGCCCCGACGTCCGGCTCAGCCCCCGCAAGAGCTTCGAGAAGTGGCGCGAGACCGTCCGGGGCCGCAGCCTGCCGTGGGAGCGCTGGACCGCCGACACCGCCGAACGGCTGCGCAACCAGCTCACCTCCATCGTCCTGGGCCGCGCCCGCGACCAGATCGCCATCGCCGAGTCCCTGCAGCGCGCCGTCGTCCTCGACGAGGCGCCTGAGTTCGACCGGCTGCAGGTCCTGGCCCGCTACCGCCCCGCCGAGGGGTCCCAGCTCGGCGGGGACTGGTGGGACGCCCTCGACCTGCCCGACGGCCGCGTCGCGGTCGTCGTGGGCGACGTCGCCGGGCACGGGGTCCACGCGGCCGCCGCGATGGCTCAGCTGCGGACGGCGCTGCGGGCCTACCTGCTCGAGGGGCACAGCCCGGGCCACTGCCTCGACCGGCTCGACAACCTCGTCGGCACGCTGTTCAGCGACCACATGGCCACGGCCGTCATCGTCGTGCTCGACCCCGACCGGGGGACGGCGCGGTTCGCCAGCGCGGGGCACCCGCCGCCGCTGCTCGTCGCCGGCGGCACCTGCGAGGTCCTGCGCGTCCCCCCGCGGCCCCTGCTCGGGGTCGGCACCGGACGGGCCACGGACGTCGACGTCGAGGTCCCGCCGGGCGGTGCCGTGCTGCTGTACAGCGACGGGCTCGTCGAACGCCGCGGCGTGGCGCTCGACGAGACGATCGAGCGGCTGCGCGCCGCCGCCGCGGACGGCCCCGCCGGGGACGACCTGGCGTCCTACGTGGACCGCCTCATGACCGTCGTCCCCGGTGCCGAGGGCGACGACACGACGCTCGTCCTGCTGCGGCGCACCTCGTGACGGGCCGCGTCACGGGCCTGGTCACGGGCCTGGTCACCCCCCGGGTGAACGGCGCCGACCTGGCCCGCCGCTTCCACCACGAGGTCGTCGAACCCCTCGTGCGGGGCGAGTTCGGCGACGTGCCCCTCGTGGCCGGCCGCTTCGGCGGCGGGTCCGACGTCCTGGGCCACGACGACGACGTCTCCGCCGACCACGACTGGGGACTGCGCACGACCCTGCTGGTCCCCGCCGGGCCGCCCGTCGCGCGGTTCCTCCAGGACGCGCTGCCCGCGGAGTTCGCCGGGCACCCCGTCCGGTTCCCCACCACCTGGGACGGCTCGGCCCGTCACCGCGTCGAGGTGGCGACCGTCGAGGACTTCGTCCGCGCCCGCCTCGGCGTCGGGCCGCAGGACCCCTGGTCGGTGGCCGACTGGCTGTCGTTCACGGGGCAGGCGGTGCTGGAACTGCGCGCCGGCCCCGTGTTCGCCGACGACGAGGGCCGGTGGGAGGAGCTGCGGCGCAGGCTGACCTGGTACCCCGACGACGTCTGGCGCTACCTGGTGGCCAGCGCCTGGAAGCAGCTCGAGCAGGAACTGCCCTTCGTCGGGCGCACCGGCTCGCGCGGGGACGACCTGGGGTCCCGCGTGATCGCCGCCCGTCTGGGCGAGGTGGCGGTGCGCCTGGGGCTGCTGCTCGACCGGACCTGGGCCCCGTACGCCAAGTGGCTCGGGACGGCGGCTGCGGCCGCTCCCGGCGGGCGGGTGCTGCCGGCGTTGTCCCGGGCGCTGCGGGCGCAGGACTGGCGCGAGCGCGAGGACGCGCTGTGCGCGGCCCTGGAGGACCTGCTGGCCCACCAGCGCGACGTCCTCGGCGGACCTGCGCGGGCGACGGGCCCCTTCCACGACCGGCCGTTCCGCGGCGTCGTCGAGCACCTCGCCGAGGACGTGCTCGCCCCCGTCACCGACCCCGCCGTCCGGGCGCTGCCGCTGGGGGCGGGATCCGTCGAGGGGTTCGTGCGTGCCGTCGACGTGCTCGTCCGTCCGGACCTGCGCCGGGCGCTCGCCGCCGGGCTCACGGACGGGACCGCCCGGTGAGCGGGGCCGAGGACGCGCTGCTCGGTGCGGTGACCCGCGCCGGGCAGAGCGTGCTGGCCTCCCTGCCGCTCACCGGCGGGACGTTCGGGGCGTCGGGAGCGCTCGCGGTCTCGGCCACCGAGCTGTGGCTGTCCCAGCCCCAGCTGCTCGGTGGGCCGGCGGTCGCCTCCGTCGCGCGCGGCGAGGTGCGCCGCGCGGTGGCGCGCCGGGCGCGCTTCGGCGGGTACGTCCTGGACCTGCAGCTGGACGGTCGCCGGGTGCGGCTGACCACGCGCGCGTCCGGTGCCGACGTCGAGGCCTTCCTGGCGGTGCTGGGCGTCGTGCGCGACTGAGGAGCGGCGCCGCCCCGGCGCACGGCGCCGTCTCAGTGCACGACGTCGTAGACGAGCTTGACGATCCCGTTGGCGTAGGTCTGCGACTCCCGCACCGACAGCTTCTGGGTGTCCTTGTCGGTCTCGCTCCACAGCCGCTTCCCGGCACCGAGGAGCAGGGGGAAGACGAGCAGGTGGTAGCGGTCCACGAGACCGGCGTCGGCCAGCGACCGGGCCAGGGTCGCGCTGCCGTGCACCGCGATCGGGCCGCCGTCGGTCTCCTTCAGCGCCGCGACCTCGTCGAGGGAGCGCAGGATCGTCGCCGGCCACCGGTCGTCCTGGGCCGCCAGCGTCGTGGAGACCACGTACCGGGGCATCGCGTTGTACCCGGCGAAGTCGTCCATGGTCGGCCAGACGGGGGCGAAGGCCTCGTAGCTGGTGCGCCCCAGCAGCAGGGCCGTCGTCTCCTCCTGCTCCCGGCCCTTGATCTCGTAGGCCGCGGGGTCGAACGCCACGTCCCGGAACGTCCAGCCGGAGTTGCGGTAGCCCGGCTCCCCGCCGGGGCCCTCCACCACGCCGTCGAGGGAGGTGAACGCGGTGACGATCAGCATGCGCACGGGCCGACGCTACCTAGCGCAGGGGTGCCGTGGAACCCCGCACGACGAGTTCGGTGGCGAGCTCGACGTGGTGGGAGTCCAGTTGCTCACCGCTCGCCATCCGCAGCACGGTCCGCAGCGCCACCCGGCCCATGTCGCGCAGCGGCTGGCGCACCGTCGTCAGCGGGGGAGCGGCCATCGGCGCCAGCTCGGTGTCGTCGAAGCCCGTCACCGACAGGTCGTCGGGCACCCGCAGACCCAGGGTCCGGGCGGCCTCCATGATGCCCAGGGCGATCGAGTCGCAGCCGCCCACGACGGCCGTCGGGCGGTCGGGGCCCGCGAGCAGCCGGTGCCCCAGGCGCCGTCCGGCGTCGTAGCGGAAGTCCTCGTTGAGGATGTGGAGCGGGTCCGGGGCCAGCCCCGCCGACTCCATGGCGGCCCGGTAGCCGTGCAGCCGGGCCTGGTTGCACTGCGACCCGGGCGGTCCGCCCACCCAGGCGATGTTGCGGTGGCCCTGCGCCAGCAGGTGGTTGGTGGCGCTCATGCCGCCGGTGAAGTTCGTGGACCCGACGCTCGCCACCTCGCGGCGGGGCAGGTTGAGCGGGTCGATGACCACCAGCGGCAGGTTCACGGCCGCGAGCGCGTCCACGTGCGCGCCCGTCAGCTCACCCGTCACGACGATGACGCCCGTGCGCCCGGCCTGGGCCAGCGAACGGGCCCAGGACCGCGGCGGCCCGGGGTAGCGGCCCGCGCGCTGCTCGCGCAGCAGGCCCACGACGACGGCCGCCCCGGCCTCGCGCGCGGCGTCGACGACCCCGTCGACGACGGTCGTGGCGTAGGAGGAGAAGTCACCGTCGATGAGGAACTCGACCGTCGCGGAGACCGTGTTGGGCCGGCGGGCCGAGGGCGGTGAGTAGTCATGGGCGACGAGCAGCTCCTCGACGAGGGCGCGGGTCTCGGGCGACACGTCCTCGCGGCCGTTGACGACCTTGGAGACGGTCGCGATCGAGACCCCGGCGCTCGCGGCGATGGTCGCCAGGGTCGTCTTGTGGTGCGCGCGTGGACTGTCCAGCACGGGTCCTCCTCGACTCACGTGCTGCGACTGTACGGCCTGCGACGTCCTCGCCGCTAGGTCTTCTCGAAAACTTTCGAGTCGTGATCGTGACCCGATCGTGCTCTCCCGCAAGCTTTGGGGCCGTTCGCCGGGCGATCTTTCTGCAAGCTTGACCGAAAGGCGACGAGCAACCTATGGTCGGCGCAGACGACGCGGTCGAAACCTTTTCGATCACGTTCGGCGCGGTCCCACCCGGGGTCGTGCAAGCGACAGCCGCAGGGAAGCGGCTCGGCACAACGGAGATCACTGTGGATCACAACCGCGCTTCGCGTCGGTCCTTCCTGGCCCTGGCCACCGCCACCCCGCTGGTCGCGACCGCGCTGGCGTCGTGCGGCGACTCCGGCCCCGCGGGATCGAGCTCGGGCGACACCGCCACCGACTGGATCCTGTCGGGTCAGCCCAAGGAGGGCATCCGCCAGACCGCCGTCGACGACTGGAACAAGGCGCACGACGACCAGCAGATCAAGACGAGCTCGTTCCAGAACGACGCCTACAAGGCCAAGATCAAGACGGCCATCGGCGCCGGCCAGGCCCCGACCATCATCTTCGGCTGGGGCGGCG